>NZ_QGKS01000294.1 GCF_003172935.1 Micromonospora sicca
GGGCTGGGCGGAGTGGTCGGGCCGCCGCCCCACTGCGGCTCCGGCCAGGGACCGCAGTACGGGTTCGCCGAGTACCAGCCGGAGTTGCCGGCGCCCTGGGTGATCTGGAAGCCGCTGCCGACGCAGTTGTACATCGGGTTGGCCTGGGCGATGTTGGTGGCCCGGACGTTGGTGAAGGACACCTGGCTGGATGCCTGCACCTGGAGGGCGAAGGTGCCCGCGCCGTCGATGCGGACGTTGTTGAGGTTGATTCCGCTGGTCTGCCCCTCGATCCAGTGCAGCGCCGCGTACGAGCTGTCCAGGATGTCGGTGTCGGTGACGTTGATGGTGGCGCCCTGGATCGGCTCGTTGAGCGCGGAGAACCAGACCGCGCCGACGCCGAAGCGCCAGTTGTAGTCGGAGTTGCCGTTTCGGATCAGGGTGTTCCGGGCGACCGTGATGGTGCCCGCCACCGCGGTCGGGCCCTGCACGCCGGGATAGCGGTTGGCGACGTGGATGCCGCCGCCGTTGGTGACCGAGTCGGCCGTCACGTTGTCGGTGATCCGGATGTCCCGGCCGCCGTAGGTGACCAGGTTGTTCGCCAGGATCGTCACGCCGACGGTGTTGAAGGTGAAGGCGTTGTTGACGTTCGGCACGTTCTGCGCCCACATGGCGAGGCCGTCGTCACCGGTGTTGCGGACGAAGGTGTTGGTCACCGTGGAGTTGGTGACCCCCCAGTGGAAGTTCACCCCGTCCGCGGTCTGGTCCAGGATCCGGCTGTCGCGGATGGTCAGGTTGTCCATCGGGCCGTCCATCCAGGCCCCGACCTTGGTGTGCTGGAGCCAGAGGTTCTGCACCACCGAGTTGGACATCGCCCCGCCGAGGGCGTTGACCTGGTCCTCGTCGACCCGCTCACGGATGTCGCCGACGATCGCGAAGTCCCGCAGCGTGACGTTGCGGCTGGGCCCGCCGGCCTCGTGCGGGCGGATCTCGCCGCTGTACCCGCCGCCGGGGACGTACTTGCCGTAGATGCCGACGGCCCGCTTGCGATCGGTGGGATGCCGGCCGCCGAGCACCGAGTACCAGGGCCCGGCCCCGCGCAGCGTCACCCCGTCGACGACGACGTGGTCCCAGAGGGTGAAGGTGCCGGCCGGGACCCAGACCGCCTTGCCCTGCGCCTTGCCGGCGTCGACCGCGGCCTGGAACTTCGCGGTCGAGTCGGTCGCGCCGGTCGGGTCGGCGCCGAAGTCGGTCACCACGTCGAGGACGCCGGCGGGCTTGGCGATCGGCGCGCCGACCAGCTCGAAGTCGGCCAGGTCGACGGTGAAGGTGGGCGACTGGGCGGTCGAGGAGACCTGCAACCGGATCTTGGTGCCGGCCGGGTAGGTGGCCCCGAGGAGGGTGCGGGCCTCGTCGTAGAAGTGGTGCGGGTTGGTGTCGCCGGGGTTGTTGTTGAACGGGTATCCGCCGTAGTACCAGCCGTACTTCGAGGTGACCGGGACCGACTTCACCAGCGAGCCGTTCGCCCGCAGGTCGAGCGCGGCGTCCCGGCCGGTGCCGGCGGCGTTGTCCGGCAGGCTGTAGCGCAAGGTCACCGCGTCGGCGGGGGCGGTGAGGGTGAACTCGACGTACTCGCCGACCGCGTCGAGGGTGACCGCCTCCCGGCCGGAGGCCTCCGAGGGCAGCGTGCCGTAGTGCCGGTCGGGGCCGATCCGGGTGCCGTTGTGCACCGCCTTCTCGGCCTCCTGCTCGACGAATCCGACGGTGGCGCCGCGGCCGGCGATGTCGAACGGGGACAGGCCGGCCGCGCTGGCCGGGGTCGCATTGGTGGTGAGGGCCACGACGGTTACCGAGGCGGCGGCGAGCAGGGTGCCGGCGAGGGCGGCCACGCCCGCGCGGACCGGTCTTCTTCGCAGGTGTTGCGGGGTGCCGATGGTGTGGTGGGCCATGAGCGACGCTCTCCCTTTCGTCAGGCGGCCAGGTCCCCCGTGTCCGTGCGGTGTGGCGGGTTGCTGTCTCGTCGCTCCTTCCGGTGGTGGGGCGCCGACGCCGGCGGTCGGGACGGACCGTCGGCGCCGCGCCGCGCGGGTCAGGCCGGCGCCGCCGGCCCGCCGGGCTCCTCGGTGGTACGCAGCCAGACGGCGGTGTCCGGCGGCAGCAGGTCGTCGTCGAGCGGGCCGCTGGCCAGCAGCAGCCGCTCGTGCGGCGGCAGCGGCACCGCCGCGTCGGAGAGGTTGACCAGGCAGCGGAATCCGCCGCCCCGGCTGAACGCCAGCACGCCGTCGGGCGCGGGCAGCCAGCTCAGCTCGCCGTCGCCCAGTGCCGGATCGGCCCGGCGCAAGGCGATGGCGGCTCGGTACAGCTCCAGCATCGAGTGCGGGTCGCCGGTCTGCGCGCGGACCGTGCGGTCCTTCCAGTCCACCGGCTGCGGCAGCCAGGGCGCCGTCGCCGCGCCGTCCGGGCTGAAGCCGAAGGGCGGCGTGTCGCCGGTCCAGGGCAGCGGCACCCGGCAGCCGTCCCGACCCGGGTCGACCCGGCCGGACCGCTCCCACATCGGGTCCTGGCGCAGCTCGTACGGGATGTCCTCGACTTCCCACAGGCCCAGCTCCTCGCCCTGGTAGACGTAGGCGGCGCCGGGCAGCGAGAGGGAGAGCAGCGCGGCGGCCCGGGCCCGCCGGGTGCCCAGTTCCAGGTCGGTGGGGACGCCCTCGCGCTTGGCGGCGAAGCTGAACGTGGTGTCCGTCCGGCCGTACCGGGTGACGTGCCGGGTGACGTCGTGGTTGGAGAGCACCCAGGTGGCCGGGGCGCCGACCGGGGCGTGCGCCGTGCGGGTCGTGTCGATGCAGGCCCGCAGCGCGGCCGGCTCCCAGGCACAGCCGAGGAAGTCGAAGTTGAAGGCCGCGTGCAGCTCGTCGGGGCGGAGGTAGTTGGCGAACCGCTCATGGTCGGGCAGCCACACCTCGCCGATCAGCGCCCGCTCGCCGGGGTAGCTGTCGGCGATCCGCCGCCAGCTGCGGTAGATCTCGTGCACCGCGTCCACGTCGACGAACGGGTTCGGGCCGTCCGCGGTGGCTTCGGGCAGCGTCGGGTCCTTGGCCAGCATCGCCGCCGAGTCGATCCGGATGCCGTCCACGCCCCGGTCGAGCCAGAACCGCAGGATGTCCTCGAACTCGGCGCGCACCCGGGGGTGGTCCCAGTTGAAGTCGGGCTGCTGCGGGGCGAAGAGGTGCAGGTACCAGTCGCCCGGCGTGCCGTCCGGGTTGGTGGTCCTGGTCCATGTGCGGCCCCCGAACGAGGACACCCAGTCGGTCGGCGGCAGCTCGCCGTTCGGGCCGCGTCCCTCGCGGAACCAGAACAGTTCGCGTTCCGGGGCGTCCGGGCCGCCGGCCAGCGCCGCCTGGAACCAGGGGTGCACGTCGGAGCAGTGGTTCGGCACCACGTCGACGATGGTCCGGATGCCGAGTGCGTGTGCCTCCGCGATCAGCGCCTCCGCCTCGGCCAGGGTGCCGAAGACCGGGTCGATGTCGCGGTAGTCGGCCACGTCGTAGCCGGCGTCGGCCATCGGCGACGGGTACCAGGGGCTGTACCAGATCGCGTCGACGCCGAGCGCGGACAGGTGGTTCAGCCGGGACCGGATGCCGGCGATGTCGCCGATGCCGTCGCCGTTGCCGTCGGCGAAGCTACGTGGGTACACCTGGTAGATCACCGCTCCACGCCACCACGGACCAATGTCTGGTGTGGACACGAGCACCTGCTTTCTGCGTCAGTACGTCGGCGGGTTCGCCGGACCTGGATGTGTATCGGGCGAACTGTCGTTGTTCGCCGCGCACCTTCGGGGCTATCCCTTGAGGCTGCCTGTGGTCAGACCGGACATGATGTTCCGCTGGAAGATCAGAAAGACGATGACGGTCGGGATCGCGGCGATGACCGACGCGGCGACCACCACGTTCATGGGCGTACCGCCCGAGAAGGCGTAGATACCGACGCTGACCGTCCGGGTCTCGGGCGACGGCATGACCAGCTTCGGCCAGAGAAAGTCCTTCCAGACCGCCGTCACGGCGAAGATCGAGACGACGCCGAGGATGGGGCGCGACATCGGCAGGATGATCGACCACAGCGTGCGCAGCGGCGTCGCCCCGTCCATGAGGGCGGCCGCCATCAGCTCCTCCGGGATCGAGTCGAAGAACCGTTTCAGCAGGAAGATGTTGAACGCGTTCGCGACCGCGGGCAGCCAGATCGCAAACGGCGAGTCGAGCAGGTTGATGTGCAGGATCGGC
Source organism: Micromonospora sicca (assembly GCF_003172935.1). Classification (GTDB taxonomy): domain Bacteria; phylum Actinomycetota; class Actinomycetes; order Mycobacteriales; family Micromonosporaceae; genus Micromonospora; species Micromonospora sicca. Next base: position 4,257 of record NZ_QGKS01000294.1, read on the forward strand.
AGGTCGATCACGGTCACGTACTGCGGAACGATGAGGACCATCGCCGGGATCATCAGCGTTGCCAGCATCAGGCCGAGGATCACGTTGCCGAACACCGGTCGAAGCTTCGACAAGGCGTACGCCGCGGCGGTGTCGAGGACGAGCTGGAACAGCAGCGCGCCGGCCGCGTAGTAGAACGTGTTGAACAGCAGCTTCGCGAGGTTCAGGTTGTTCCACGCATCGGCGTAGTTCTGTGACTGCGGATCCTTCGGGAACAGCGATGGCGGGGTCTGCGCGATCTCCTGGCCGGACTTGAGCGCGCCGGTGACCATCCAGTAGAGCGGCCCGAGGAAGACGAGCGTGAAGCCCACGACGACGACGGCCAGCAGCGTCCAGTAGATGACCTTGCCGCGCCCCCGCCGAAGCTGAGCGTGGGAGATGAGGGTCCGGGTCCCGGAGTCCTGTGCCATTCCTCGTCCCGTCCTAGTCCTGTCTCGAGCTGAGCCGCACGTAGACGGCGGAGAAGCCGGCCAGCACCACGAGCATGATCACGCCGAGCGCCGCGGCGCCGTTGAGGTCGTTCTGGAAGAACCCGTGCTGGTAGATGAGGTACGCCACCGAGGTCGCGGAGTCCTCCGCGCCGGTACCGTTCGCGAGGATCAACGGTTCGATGAAGAACTGCATCGTGGCGACGATCTGCAGCATCGCCAGGAGCACGAGGATCAGCCGGGTCTGCGGGATTGTGACGTGGCGGATCCGCCGCCAGATGCCGGCGCCGTCGAGCTCGGCCGCTTCGTAGAGCTCGCCGGGGATGTTCTGCAGTGCCGCCAGGTAGATCAGTACCGCGCCGCCCATGTTCATCCAGGTCGACGCGATCACCATCGCCGGCATCGTCATCTCGGGGGACTGCATCCACTGCGAGGTCGGCAGGTGCAGCGCCTTGAGGACCGAGTTGAAGAGTCCCGCGTCGCCGGGGTCGTACGCGTAGAACTTGAAGAGGAAGAGCGCCGAGGCCGGCGGCAGCATCACCGGCAGGTAGACCAGGATCCGCAGGTACCCCTTCGCGTGGCGAAACTCGTTGAGCAGGATCGCCACGAGGAACGGCACCGCGTACCCGAGTACCAGCGCGAGAATCGTGAAGTAGAACGTGTTCTTCCAGGCCGTCCAGAAGCTGGGGTCGGCGATGATCCGGTCGTAGTTGTCCCAGCCGACCCAGGTGGTGACGCCGCGCCGGGTGCGCTGGAAGCTCATGACGACGCCGCGGATCATCGGATACCAGGAGAAGAACCCGAAGCAGATCACCGCGCCGATCAGGAACGCGTGCCCGGTGAGATTGTCGCGTACCTTGCGACCGAGGCTCGTACGCCGCCGCGGCCCTGCCGGGTACGGCGACGCGGGGCGACCCGGTTCTCGCTTCGTCCCCGCGACGGTGGTGATCGCCAAGGCAACTCCTGGGTGAGTCGGTGACCGAACGGTGCGGCGCGGACGGTGTGGGGGCCGGCGGCGGGCCGGCCCCCACACCTGCGGATCATTTCTCGGCGGCCAAGAGCTGGTTGACCTTGTCTTCGGCCGTCTTGAGCAGCGCGTCGATGTTCGCGTTCGGGTTCGTCAGCACACCGGACATCGCGGCGTCGAGCACCGCATAGATCGCCTGCGCGTTGCGTGGCTCACCCTTGATCGGGACCGGGTTCGCCTCGAAGATCGCGAAGTTGGCGGTGTCGACGTTCGCGTTCGCCTTGCGCAGCTCGAGTTCCTGCTTCTGCGCGTCGCTGCCGCCCGCGAAGAGCAGCGGCTGGGGCAGGCCCACCGGGTAGTTCTGCGGCTTGGACCGGACGTAGTCGAACTGGCCCTTGCCCGGGGTCAGCTTCTCGTACGCGATCCACTTCAGACCGGCCTTGACCTGCTCGGGGGTGAGGCCCTTCTTGAAGAAGTAACCCTCGCCGCCACCGAGCGTCGCCTTCGCGGCGCCATCCTGGCCGGGCAGCGGAGCCATCGCCCAGTCCTGGAACTTGCCCTGGAACTGGCTGACGATCGCCTGGGTGGCGTCCGGCGCGCCGACGAACATGCCGACCTTGCCCGCGCCGGCGTTGGTCAGCAGGTCGGCCCACTGCAGCAGTTGGCGGTCGCCCATGCTGTTGTCGCCGTACCGCATGTCCTTGAGGTTCTGCAGGACCTGCTTGCCCATCGCGTTGTTGAAGTCGGCCTTCTTGCCGTCCGCGGTCAGCACCTGGCCGCCCTGGGAGTAGAGCAGGGAGGTGAAGTGCCAGCCTCCGGTGTTGCCGGCGCTGTACTCCGAGTAGCCGGCGATGCCGTTGCCGAGGGCGGAGATCTTCTTGGCGGCGGCCCGGACCTCGCCCCACGTCTTGGGTGGGTTGTTCGCGTCGAGCCCCGCCCGCTGGAACAGGACCTTGTTGTAGACCAGGCCCATCGAGTAGTTCTTCACCGGCACGGCATAGAGCTTGCCGCCGTCGGTGAAGACCTCCTTGAGCGCCGGGTCGACGCTGTCCCAGGTGGGGACCGTGTCCTTGTTGGCGAACTCGGTGATGTCCATCGCCTGACCGGAGTCGAGCACCTGCTGGAGATCGGTCATGTACCCGTAGAACAGGTCGGTCACGGTGCCGCCGGCGAGGCGAGCCGTGAAGTCCGGCGGGTTGTTGCACTGCTCGCCGACGCTGACGCTCTTGACGACGATGTTCGGGTTCTGCCGCTGGAACTCGACGACATCGTCGTTCCAGTTCTTCAGCAGCTCTTTCTGGGCGCCGACCGGCTGGCAGTCGACGGTGATGGTGACCTTGCCGCCGGCATCGGTCTTGGCGTCGTCACTCTTCGTGGAGCAAGCCACCAGGCTGAGCCCCAGGCCGGCCACGAGCGCTGACGCCGCAGCCTTCCGGTATTTCGGTACGGACATCTGTCCATCCCTTCGGGAACGGGAGTCTCCATGACGTTCGCTGATCTGCGGTGATCGTCACCGCGGCCGAACCCTGCTACTGATCCGTCTCCGCCAGTGACCCGCCGCCTGGATCTGCGGCGGACCGGCGTGCGGGATGGTGATCTAGCTCTCGTGCACGGCATGTTTCGTGGCGATGACGATACAAAGCCGGACCCTATCGCGCAAGAACCGAACCGAAACATGAAAGACAAGGACTGGCGTCGTTTCGGACGCAAAAAAAGGACGGACCTCGGGAGGGTCCGTCCTTTTTGTGCTCCGTCCCGCGCTACCCGGTCGCGGCCCGCGCCGGCCCGGTCGAACCGCGCACCACCAGCTCAGGTTCGAAGAGCAGTTCGTCGCCGAGCACGCCGGCGCCCTCGATCTGGGTCACCAGCAGGTCGACGGCCGCCTGACCCATCGTCTCGATCGGCTGCCGGACGGTGGTCAGCGGCGGATCGGTGCAGGTCATGAACGCCGAGTCGTCGAAGCCGACCACCGAGACGTCCTCCGGCACCGTGCGGTCCAGCCGGCGCACCGCACGGATCGCTCCCAGCGCCAGGACGTCGCTCGCGCAGACGATGCCGGTGATCCCCCGGTGCACCAGCTTGGTGGCGGCCACCCGCGCGCCCTCCATCGAGAAGCTCGACCGCTCCACCCACTCCCCCGCCTCGCTCCAGCCGGCGATCCGCTGCATCGCCGCGAGCTTGCGCCGCGACGGGACGTGGTCCTCGGGGCCGAGCACCATGCCGATCCGCTCGTGCCCGAGCGAGCGCAGGTGCCCGTACGCCTGCTCCACGGCCACCGCGTCGTCGGTCGACACCCGGGGGAACTCCAGCTCGTCCACGCCCGCGTTGACCAGCACCACCGGCAGCCCGCGGTCGATCAGCCGACGGTAGTGCTCGTGAGTGGCATCGGCGAGGGCGTACGAGCCACCGGCGAAGATGACGCCGGAGACCTGGTGGTCCAGCAGCATCTCCACGTAGTCCGCCTCGGACACCCCGCCGATCGTGCGGGCGCAGAGCGCCGGGGTGAAGCCCCGCTGGGCCAGCGAGCCGGTCACCACCTCGGCCAGCGCCGGGAAGATCGGGTTCTGCAGCTCGGGCAGGACCAGCCCGACCAGCCGGGCCCGTTCGCCGCGCAGCTTGGTCGGCCGCTCGTAACCGAGCACGTCGAGCGCGGTGAGCACCGCGGTCCTGGTGGCCTCGGAGACGCCGCCGCGGCCGTTGAGCACCCGGCTCACGGTGGCCTCGCTGACGCCCGCCTTGCGGGCCACCTCACTCAACCGTTTCGTCACGGCCGCAATCCTACGTCGGATTCTTGCAAGAAATGAACCACGTACTGCCCGATGATTTCAGCGTGTGGCTGCACGACGACCTGATGCCAATCCCGTCATGGCCGACACCGCGCGCCGGACCCTCGACACCCTCCTGGCATGACCGGCGGCGCGCCTGTCGGAGCCGGTGGCCACCCTGCCGGCACCGGCCCGACCGCGACGTCATCGCAAGATGTGAACAAAGCGATGCTTGAATATTTACAACTTGTAGCAATAACATGAGCGGGCCACGCCCATGGCCGCCCCAGCGGGCCCCGTCCCCGCGACGGCGCCATCGGAACCTCGGGGCGGCGGCATCCGTCAAGACCAACCCGAGAGAGTGGGTCATCCGATGTACGGAAGCTTCGACGAGGACGCCGCGTCGGGACGCCGGCGCCGCCGCGCCGCCCGGGCCGCCGCGGTCACCGCGGCGGTGGCGCTGAGCGTGCTCACCGGGGGCGCCGCCGCGGCCGGTCCGGCGCCCGTGGTCACCCGGGCCGCCCTCGATCCGTCGCTCGTCGCCGGCCGTGGCGCCGCCGTCGGCTTCCTCGAGCAGGAGGCCGAACACGCCCGAACCACCGGCACGGTGATCGGTCCCGACCGGTCCGCGTACACGCTGGCGGGCGAGGCCTCCGGCCGCCGGGCGGTCCGGCTGAACCCCGGGGCAGTACGTCGAGTTCACCCTGCCGGCGGCGGCCGACGCGATCACCGTCCGGTACAGCATCCCGGACTCCGCCCGACGGCGGCGGCATCACCGCGCCCCTCGACGTCGCCGTCGGCCACGGTCGGCCCCGCACGATGACCCTGACCTCGCAGTACGCCTGGCTCTACAACCAGTACCCGTTCAGCAACGACCCCGACGCCGGGCTGCTGCACCCCGACTGGTGGATCACCGAGTGCTCCTGCGTCCCGGCGGCCACCACGCCCGCGCCGACCATCAGCACGCCGTTCCGGCCGCACCACTTCTATGAGGAGCAGCGCCTGCTGCTGGGCCGCACCCACCGCGCCGGCGAGATCGTCCGGCTGACCGCGCCGGCCGGCAGCGCCGCCGCCTGGACCGTCATCGACCTGCTGGACTCCGAGCTCGTCGGCCCGCCGCACGTCGCACCGCACGCGGTGAACGCCGTCGCGCTCGGCGCCGACCAGTCCGGCCGACGCGACTCGGCCGACGCGCTGGACCGCGCCATCGCGGCCGCCCGCGGCACCCACCGCACGGTCTACCTGCCGCCGGGCACGTACCAGATCAACCGGCACATCATCGTCGACGACGTGACGATCGAGGGCGCCGGCAGCTGGTACACGGTGTTCCGGGGCCGGGAGGTCGCCCTGGACACCCCCGCCCCCGACGGCTCGGTGCACACCGGGGTCGGCTTCTACGGCCGGGACGCGGCGGCCGGCGGCAGCAGCAACGTGCACCTGTCCGGCTTCGCCATCGAGGGGGACGTCCGGGAGCGGATCGACCTCGACCAGGTCAACGCCATCGGCGGGGCGCTCAACCACTCCACCATCGACGGGCTGTACCTGCACCACACCAAGGTGGGCATGTGGTTCGACGGACCGATGACCGACCTGCGGGTCACCGACACCGTCATCGCCGACCAGATCGCCGACGGCGTCAACTTCCACACCGGCGTCACCCACTCGTCGGTCTCGAACAGCTTCGTCCGCAACACCGGCGACGACGGCCTGGCCATGTGGTCCGAGCGGACCGGCAACGCGCACAACACCTTCGACCACAACACCGTGCAGTCGCCCGTCCTGGCCAACGGCATCGCGCTCTACGGCGGCACCGACAACACCGTGTCGCACAACCTCGTCGCCGATCCGGTCCGCGAGGGCAGCGCCATCCAGGTCGGCTCCCGGTTCGGCGCCGAGCCGTTCACCGGGCAGCTGTGGATCACCGACAACACCACCGTGCGCGCGGGCACGTACGAGCTGAACTGGAACATCGGGCTCGGTGCGATCTGGTTCTACGCCCTGGACCGCAGCATCGACGCGGACATCCAGGTCGTCGGGGACGCCTTCCTCGACAACACCTTCAACGCGATCATGCTGGTCAGCGACTGGCCGGTGAAGGACCAGGTGTCCATCACCGGCGTCCACTTCCAGGGCATCCGGGTCGACGGCACCGGCACCTCGGTGGTCAGCGCCCGGGCGGCGGGGGCCGCCTCGTTCGCCGACGTCGACGCCCGCAACGTCGGGGCGGTCGGGGTCAACAACTGCGGATCGTTCCACTTCACCCCGGCCGGCTCCGAGTTCAGCCTGACCGACCTCGGCGGCAACGACGGTGGCTGGCTGGCGCCGTGGCTGCTGCCGAACACCATCACCTGCAACGACCGTCCGACGGTCGTACCGCCGCCGGCGCCCGCGCCCTGGTGAGTCGGCGACCGGCCGGTCACCCTGTCCGGGCCCCCAGCCCTGGACGGGGTGACCGGCCGGACCCGGCGAACCGGCCGCTACCGGTCGTTCACCAGGCCGCCCAGACCGCCTTCGACGTCGGCGTCCCACAGCGGTGTCTCCGACTCGGCATAGGGCTCATCGATCACGTGCACCGCGGCCTCCTCGGCGCTGGCGCCACCCCCGTCGACCCCGACGTCCCTGCCCACGGAGTCCGCCTCGACATCCTCGCCGAAGCCGTCGTTGGTGTCGACGAGCCGCCCGGCCCGCAGGTCGCGGTCGAACCCCCGCCGGGTCAGCTCGTCCTCGTCGCCGTAGGGGGCGGGATCTTCGTCGGACGAGAGGTCGGGCTCCTCCTCGGCGAGCCGCTGCGCGAGCGACTCGCCCGCGTGCTCCTCGGCTGCGGTGGTCCCGAAGCGGTTGGCGCCCGACCACCGATCGCTCGCCACGATCCCGACGTCGAGCGGGTCCTCGACACCGTCCTCGAGGGTGTCGGAACCGTCGAGGACGCCGTCGTCCTCGATGTCGTCGTACTGCTGCACCTCGTAGCTACCGGCATCGGCGCTCATGGGGAACCTCTCAAAGGGTGGCGCGATCGTTGCTCAGCTGCCGATGTTACTCACTTCCGCGGCTGGGCCACCGCGCGGCCGATCCGGGTCACGGCTCGTGCCCGAAGGGGCGAAGCGGGAACTCCCGTCGCAGGCCCGTTCACCCGGCGCGGGCGAGGTGGTTTTATGGGCGCCATGGCGAACCCGGTGATCCTGACCGTCGACGACGATCCGGTGGTGTCCCGGGCGGTCGCCCGCGACGTCCGCCGCCGGTACGGCGACCGCTACCGCGTGGTGCGGGCGAACTCCGGGCCGGAGGCCCTGGACGCGCTGCGCGAAATCAAGCTACGCAGCGAGCAGGTGGCGCTGCTGCTGGCCGACCACCGGATGCCCGAGATGACCGGAATCGAGTTCCTCGAGGCGGCGATGGACCTCTTCCCGGCCGCCCGCCGGGTGCTGCTGACCGCGTACGCGGACACCGACGCCGCCATCGACGCGATCAACGTGGTCGACCTCGACCACTACCTGCTCAAGCCGTGGCATCCGCCGGAGGAGAAGCTCTACCCGGTGCTGGACACCCTGCTCGACGCCTGGGCGGCCAGCCCGGACGCCGCCCTGGCCGAGCTCCGGGTGGTGGGGCACCGCTGGTCCGCGCCGTCGTTCACGGTCCGCGACTTCCTCGCCCGCAACCTGGTGCCGTACCGCTGGCTGCTGGTGGACGAGCCGGAGGGCGCCCGGCTGCTCGACGCGGCCGGGGCGACCGAGGCGGACCTGCCGCTGGTGGTGACCGCCGAGGGCAAGACCCTGGTGGCGCCGACCCAGACGGAGCTGGCCGCAGTGGCCGGGCTCACAGTGGCGCCGGCGACGGACTTCTACGACCTGGTGGTGGTCGGCGGCGGCCCCGCCGGACTCGGCTCAGCGGTGTACGGGGCGTCGGAGGGGCTGCGGACGGTGCTGGTGGAACGCCGCGCCACCGGCGGCCAGGCCGGGCAGAGCAGCCGGATCGAGAACTACCTCGGCTTCCCCGACGGGGTCTCCGGCGCCCAGCTCACCGACCGGGCCCGGCGGCAGGCGACGAAGTTCGGCGCCGAGCTGCTGAGCACCCGCGAGGTGGTGGGGCTGAGCGCCGCCGGGTCGGCCCGACTGCTGCGCTTCGACGACGGCGGCGAGATCGCCGCCCACACGGTGGTCCTCGCCACCGGGGTGTCGTACCGGGTGCTCGACGCGCCCGGATTGTCGGACTTCACCGGCCGGGGCGTCTTCTACGGCAGCACCGCCACCGAGGCGCCGAGCTGCGTCGACCAGGACGTCTACATCGTCGGCGGGGCCAACTCGGCCGGCCAGGCCGCGGTGCACTTCTCGCGGTACGCCTCCCGGGTCCACCTGCTGATCCGGGGCGCCGACCTCACCGCCTCGATGTCCCGCTACCTCATCGACCAGCTGGAACGGATCGACCAGATCACCGTGCACCCGCACACCACGGTGGTCGGCGGCGCGGGCGCGGACCACCTGCGGGAGCTGACCCTCTGCGACGCCCGTACCGGGCAGACCCGGACCGTGCCGACGTCCTGGCTGTTCATCTTCATCGGCGCGGAACCCCGCACCGACTGGCTGGACGGACTGCTGGTCCGCGACCCGCGGGGCTTCATCGTCACCGGCCCCGATCTCCTCGCCGGCGGGCGACGCCCCGCCGGCTGGCCGCTCTCCCGCGACCCGTACCACCTGGAGACCAGCGTGCCCGGGGTGTTCGCCGCGGGCGACGTCCGGGCCCAGTCGGTCAAACGGGTCGCCTCCGCCGTCGGCGAGGGAGCGATGGCCGTGTCCCTCGTGCACCGCTACCTGGAGGCGCAGTGACCACCCCGGCCGACCGGCTCACCCCCGACGAGCTGCGCACCCTGTTCCTCTTCGCGGCGCTCGACGACGGCCAGCTCGCCTGGCTGGCCGAGCACGGACGGGTGGAGCAGCGCGCCGGTGGGACCGTCGTGTACGGCGAGGGCGAGGCCGCGACCTGCTTCTTCGTCCTGCTGCGCGGGACGGTCTCGCTGCACCGGCGGGTGGGCGGCGACGACGTCGAGGTCAGCCGGACCGACCAGCGCGGCGTGTACGGCGGCGCGACCCAGGCGTACCTGGACGACCAGGTCGAGCAGGTCTACCGCAACTCCATGCGGGCGGTGACCGACGCGGACTTCTTCGTCCTGCCCGCGGAGCACTTCGCGCACGCCCTGCGCTCCTGGTTCCCGATGGCGATGCACCTGCTGGAGGGGCTGTTCTTCGGCATGCGGGACAGCCAGGCGATCGTGGGTGAACGGGAGCGGCTGCTCGCCCTCGGCTCGCTGTCCGCGGGCCTGACCCACGAGCTGAACAACCCGGCCGGCGCGGCCGTCCGGGCCACCTCGGTGCTGCGGGACCGGGTCGCCGGGATGCGGCACAAGCTCGCGCTCATCGCCGACGGCCGGCTGGACGGCCGTGCGTTGCAACGGCTGGTGGAGTTGCAGGAGGAGGCGGTGGCCCGGGTGGCGACCGCACCGAAGCTGTCCCCGATGGCCGCCTCCGACGCCGAGGACGCGGTGACCGACTGGCTGGACGAACACGAGGTACGCGGCGGCTGGGACCTCGCGCCGACCCTGGTCGCCGGCGGGCTGGACGCCGCCTGGCTGGACCGGGTGCAGCCGGCGGTGGGCCGGGCGGACCTGGAGTCGGCGGTGCGCTGGCTGACCTACACCGTGGACACCGAGCTGCTGATCCGCGAGATCGGGGACGCGGTCACCCGGATCTCCGGCCTGGTCGGCGCCGCCAAGCAGTACTCCCAGCTCGACCGCGCGCCGTTCCAGGTCGTCGACGTGCACGACCTGCTGGACGCCACCCTGGTGATGTTCAAGGCGAAGATCCCCGCCGACGTCCGGGTGGTCAGGGAGTACGACCACGCGCTGCCGCCGGTGCCCGCGTACGCGGCCGAGCTGAACCAGGTCTGGACGAACCTGATCGACAACGCGCTGGGCGCCATGGGTGACCGGGGCGTGCTGACGCTGCGTACCGGACGCGCGGGCGACCAGCTGGTGGTGGAGGTGGCGGACACCGGCCCGGGCATTCCGCCCGAGATCCGCCCGCGCATCTTCGAGCCGTTCTTCACCACCAAGCCGGTCGGCACCGGCACCGGACTCGGGCTGGACATCTCGTACCGGATCGTGGTGCGCAAGCACCACGGCGACATCCGGGTCGAGTCCGCGCCCGGGATGACCGTCTTCCGCGTGCTGCTCCCCCTGCCCACCCAGCGTCCCGCGGGCACGCCCGGCGGCGGGTGACCACCTCCTAATCGCCGGCGGCTCGCATCTCCTCTTCGGACAGACCCCGGCGCCAGTACCCGGCGAAGGTCACCTGCCGGCGGTTCAGCCCGCGCTCGCCGACCAGCTGCCGCCGGACCGCCCGCACCATCCCCGCCTCGCCGGCGACCCAGGCGTACGGGGTCGTGGTCGGCAGGTCAACGGCACGCAGGGCGGGCAGCAGCGCGACCCGACGCCCCGCGCGGAAGACCCAGGTCACCTCGACCTCGGCCGCCGTGGGCAACGGCCGCAGGTCGGCCGGGTCCGGCGCCTCGACGAGGACCCGGGCGCGGGTGCCCGCGGGCAGCCAGGCCAGGATCCGCTCGACGGCGGGCAGCGCGGTCTCGTCGGCGACCAGCAGCACCCCGTCGGTGTCGGCGGGCGGGCGGAATCGGACGGTCCGCTCGTCCTGCACCGCCGGGCCGAGCACCACCACCCGGTCGCCGGGCCCGGTCCGCCCGGCCCAGCGGGACGCCGGGCCGGTGTCGCCGTGCCGGACGAGGTCGATGTCCACCTCGGTCCGCTCCGGGCGGTGCTCCCGGATGGTGTACGAGCGCATCACCGCGCGGACGGCGGGGTCCATGGCGCGCCAGGCGGTGAACCAGTCCTCCTCCGTCTCCGGGGGCAGCACCGGCTCGAGCTGACCGGGGTGCGGGAGGAAGAGGGAGACGCTCTGGTCGCGTCCGCCGCCGGCGAAGCCGGCCAGCCCGTCGTCGCCGAGGGTGACCCGGACCAGGGAGGCGCCGACGCGCCGGGTGCCGACGACGACCGCTGGGTAGCAGCGGTACCGGGGCGGGGCCGGTGCCAGGGCGGTGCTCATCCGGCGACCTTCTTCGCGCCCCGGATGGCGGTGGCGAGGTTCTCTAGCAGCGGGGCGGCGCCGGCGTAGGAGAAGCGGGGCACCGCGTCCCACGGGGCGACCTGGCCGGCGCGCACGGCGGGCAGCTGCGCCCAGGTCGGCTTCCGGGCGAGGTCGGCGGCCTGCAACGCGGTGCCGCGGTTGTCCAGCAGGATCAGGTCGGCCGGGAACTTCCCGGCGTTCTCCCAGCTGAGCGACTCGAAGTAGTCGCCCTGCGCCAGCTTCGTGGGCACGACGATGTCGACGCCCAGCTCGGCGAAGTACATCAGGTCGGTGCTGATCTTCGGGTTGGAGACGTAGAACAGATCGGGGCTGCCGGAGGCGGCGAGCACCCGGATTCCCGGGTTGGCCTTGACCGCCGCCCGGACCGCGTCGCCGGCGGCGGCGAAGCGGGCCCGGGCGTCGGTGACCTTCTTGGCCGACAGGTCGGCGCCGAGGGACTCGGCGAGCTGCGCGTACCGCTCGATGGGGCGGGTCATCGGAACCCGGGCGGTGGTCAGGGCGACGGTGGGCGCGAGCGGGAGGATCTTCGCCCGGCTCTCGTCCGGCACGTACCAGAGCGCGCCCGGGTCGTACATGTGGGTGACCAGCAGGTCGGGTCGGAGGGTCGCGTACCGCTCCAGGTTGAACTCGCCCCACGCGTTGCCGAGGATCTCGACGCCTTCGACGTCGAGGTCGCCGGCCTGCGGGTCGCGGCTGCCGTCGGCGCGCCGGGTCTCGCCGAACACGCCGGCGATCTGCTCGTCCAGTCCGAAGTCGACGAGCGCGGCGGCGACGCCGGTGAAGGCGACGATCCGCGCGGGACGGCTGGCCGCGCTGACCTTCTCGCCGCGGTCGTCGGTGAAGGACCAGGGGCCGCCGGTGGGCTTCGCGACGGGTGCGGCGGGATCGCCGCCGCGTCCGCAGCCGGCGAGCAGCGCGGCGAGGCCGGCGCCGGCGGCGAGCAGCCCACGACGGGTGACGGTGGATTCGAGCATGGCGAGGTCCTTCGGTACAGGTCGGGATGACCATGGACAGCGGAGTTAGGTTAGCCTAACCTAAAGCGCTGTCAAGAACGTCCGCATCGGAGTCCGCCCTGTCCCTCACCCGTACGGCCCCGCCCCCGACGACACCGCCGGCGGCCCGGGCGCCCCGCCGCACCGCCCGCCGGCTCGCGGGTCTCGCGCTGAGCCTGCTGCTGCTCGCCGTGGTGGCCGGCCTCAGCATCGCCGTCGGGGCGAAACAGCTCTCCCCCGCCGAGGTGTGGCACGGCCTGCTGCGACCCGACTCCCCCGAGTACGCCGTCGTGCACCGGATGCGCCTGCCCCGTACGCTGCTCGGCCTCGTCGCCGGCGCGGCGCTCGGCGTCGCCGGCGCGGTCACCCAGACGCTGACCCGCAACCCGCTGGCCGACCCCGGCCTGCTCGGCATCAACGCCGGCGCCTCCGCCGCGGTCGCCACCGCCACCGCCGTCCTGGGCGTCGCGTCCGGCGACATCTGGTACGCGCTGCTCGGCGCCGCCGTCGTCACCGTCGCCGTGTACGCGGTCGGCGGTGGTCGCGGTGCCACCCCCACCCGGTTGGCCCTCGCCGGCGCGGCCCTCAACGCCGTCCTCTACTCGTACGTCAGCGCGGTGATGCTGCTCGACGCGGCGTCGCTGGAGCGGCTGCGGTTCTGGACCGTCGGCTCGCTCGCCGGCGCGCGCGACGACACCGTCCCGCGGGTGCTCCCCTTCGTCGCCGTCGGACTGCTGGTCGCGCTGGTCAGCGCCCGCCCGCTCGACGCGCTCGCCCTCGGCGATGACTCCGCCCGGACCCTCGGCGCCCGCCCCGGCGCCATCCGGGCGGCGGCCATCGTGGCGGTCACCCTGCTGTGCGGGGCGGCGACGTCGGCGTGCGGGCCGCTGGTCTCCGTCGGGTTGCTGGTGCCGCACCTGGTCCGGGCGCTCACCGGGCCGGACCTGCGCTGGTCGCTGCCGTACTGCGCGGTGCTCGCGCCGGTGCTGCTGCTCGCCGCCGACCTGACCGGTCGGGTGCTGGGCCGCCCCGGCGAACTGCCGGTGGGCACGGTGACCGGGGTGCTGGGCGGCCTGCTCTTCCTGCACCTGGTCCACCGGGGAGCCCGCCGATGATCGTGCTGCGCCTGCCGGGCGGTCTGTCGCTGCGCCTGCGGGCCCGGGCGCTCGCCGTCGGCGCCGGGATCGCGCTGCTCGCCCTCGCCCTCGGCGTCCTCGCCCTGGCCGGCGGCGAACAGCTCCTGCGCCCGGCCGACGTGCTGCGCACGCTCACCGGCGGGGGCGCACCGGCCGACCGGTTCATCGTCCTCGACCTGCGGCTGCCCCGGCTCGCCACGGCCCTCGGCGTCGGGGCGGCCCTCGGCCTGGCCGGCGCGGTGTGCCAGGCGCTGCTCCGCAATCCACTCGGCAGCCCCGACGTGCTCGGCTTCACCCAGGGCGCGGCGACCGGCGGGCTGACCGTGGTGGTGCTGGGCGGCAGCAGCCTCGCCCTGGGCGCCGCCGCCGTCGCCGGCGGACTCGCCACCGGCGCCGCGGTGTACGCGCTCGCCGGGCGGCGCGGCCTGTCCGGTCACCGGCTGGTGCTGGTCGGGATCGGCGTCACGGCGATCCTCGCCGGGGTGAACGGCTTCCTGCTGACCCGGGCGCCGCTGATGGACGCCGCCCGGGCCACGCTCTGGCTCACCGGCAGCCTGGATGGGCGGGGCTGGGTGAACTCGCTGCCCCTGCTGGCGGCGCTGGCCCTGCTCGCGCCGGCCGTCCTCGCCGGCGGGCGGGCGTTGGGCGTGACCGGGATGGGCGAGGACCTTGCCACGGCGCTCGGCGTGCCGGTGCGGTGGCTGCGGCCGCTGCTGCTCGCGGCGGCGGTCGCGCTGGTGTCGCTCGCCGCGGCCGCCGCCGGACCGGTGTCGTTCGTCGCGCTCACCGCGCCGCACCTGGCCCGCCGGCTGACCCGGGCGCCGGGACCGAACCTGCTGCCGGCCACCCTCCTCGGCGCCGCGTTGCTGGTCGCCGCCGACCAGCTCGCGCAGCGCGCCGTCACCGGGCACCAACTGCCGGTGGGCGTGGTGACCGGGGTGCTCGGCGGTGGGCACCTGGTCTGGCTGCTGGCCACCGAACGTCGAGCCGGCCGGCTGTGACCCGCCCCCACGAGAACGGAGCACCACCCATGCGCGCCGACACCCCCCGGCTGGTCGGCCGGGCGATGACCCTCGCGTACGAGCGGCGGACCGTCGCCGAGGACCTGACGGTGCCCGTACCCGACGGCTCGTTCACCGTGATCATCGGTCCCAACGCGTGCGGCAAGTCCACGCTGCTGCGCGCGCTGGCCCGGCTGCTCCGCCCCGCCGCCGGCGCGGTCCTGCTCGACGGCGCGGACATCCATCGGCGCGGCACCCGCGAGGTCGCCCGCGTCCTCGGCATGCTGCCGCAGTCCTCCGTCGCCCCGGACGGCATCACCGTCGCCGACCTCGTCGCCCGCGGTCGCCACCCGCACCAGGGGCTGCTGCGCCAGTGGTCCCGCGACGACGAGCGGATCGTCGCCGGGGCGATGGCCGACACCGGCGTGGCCGACCTCGCCGACCGGCCGGTAGACCAGCTCTCCGGCGGGCAGCGGCAGCGGGTGTGGATCGCCATGGCGCTCGCCCAGCAGACCCCGCTGCTGCTGCTGGACGAGCCGACGACGTACCTGGACATCGCCCACCAGGTCGAGGTCCTGGACCTGTGCGCCCGGCTCCACGAGGAGCAGGGGCGCACCCTGGTGGCGGTGCTGCACGACCTCAACCAGGCCGCCCGCTACGCCACCCACCTGGTGGCCATGCGCGACGGCGCGGTGGTCGCCGCCGGGGAGCCGCGCCGGGTGGTGACCGCCGCCCTGGTCGAGGAGGTGTTCGGGCTGCCCTGCCGGGTCATCGACGACCCCGAGACCGGGACGCCGCTGGTCGTGCCCGCCGCCCGCCGCCGGGTCGGCCCGGCGCCGGCGTAACGCTCCGCCGATCCGTCGACCCCGATGTAGGTTCCGGTCGAACAAGGGCAGGAGCCAGCGATGCCGGTGACCGCAGGAGAGTTCCGGGAGTGGCTCAGCCAGTTCCCCCCGGATACGCCGATCCCGCCCCCGTTTCGCTCGCCCCGCGCGGCCGCACCGAGGTTTCCGCAACGTGTGCTCAGGGGAAACGCTGCCGCGCGACGAGGTCCAGCATTTCGTCTACCGAGCCGGCCGGGTCAGCGACCGGGAACTGCACCGCGCGCACGACGGCGTCCGGGTCGAGCAGCAGGGTGAGCCGCTTGAGCCGGTCCACCCCGCCGGCCCGGAAGGTCGGTAGGAGCAGGCCGGCGGCGAGCCGGCCGTCCTGGTCGGAGAGCAGCGGGTACGGCAGCCGGGCGTGCTCCGCGAACGCGCGCAGCTGGTCGGGGCGCTGGGTGCTCACCCCGCGCACCTCGGCGCCGGCGGCCCGGAAGAGGTCGTGCCGGTCGGCGTACGTGCGGGATTCGAGGGTGCAGCCGACGGCGCCGGGGATGTCCTCCCAGCCGGGTGGCAGGCCCTGGGCGCCGGGGGCGAAGGCCCCAGGGAAGAGGTAGAGCGCAGTCCATTTGCCGGCCGCCGCTGGGGCGTCCTCGCCACCGTCGTGCCGGGCCAGGGTCATCGTCGGTACCCGTCGGCCGACCAGCTGGTGTACGCGGCGAGCCTCGGCGGAGTCCGCGTCGGCGGTGGCGGTGAGGTCGCCGGCGCCCATGACGTGCCGGGTGCCCCAGCCCTGCAGGGCGACCAGCACCGGCAGCAGGCCCTCCCCCTTGGCCGTGAGCAGGTAGTCGTAGCGCGGCGGGTGCGCCGAGTACGGCTGGCGGCGAAGCACGCCGTGCTCGACCAGCGCGCCGAGGCGTTCGGTCAGTGCCCGGCGGCTGACGCCCAGCTCCCGTTGCAGGGCGTCGAACCGGGTGGTGCCGCCGGCGATGTCGCGGACGATCAGCACGGTCCACCAGTCGCCGAGCACGCCGAGGGCCTGCGCGATGCCGCAGTCGGCGTCGCCGAGATCCGTCCGCTTCACCTGCCACCTCCCGCCCGGTCGCCCTCGTCGACTATAGTCCGTTTCAGATTGGAACTCACTGCCTCGTGAACGGGGGTCGACGGCATGACCGTCAGGCAGGGGGCCGGAGTGTTCTGGCGCTGGTGGACCGCCGGCACGACCAGTTCGGTCGGGTCGGCGGTCGGCGCGGTGGCGCTGCCGCTGACCGCCCTGACCGTGCTGGACGCGTCCGCGTTCGAGATGGGTCTGATCGCCGCCGCGAGCTACGTCGCCTGGTTGGTGGTCGGGCTGCCCGCCGGCGTCATCGTGCAGCGGCTGCCGCTGCGCGGCGCCCAGGTCGGCGCCGACCTCGCCCGCGCCGTGGCGGTGGCGTCCATCCCCGTCGCCTGGTGGTGGGGCTGGCTGACCGTCGCCCAACTGGTCGTCGTGGCGCTGGTTGTCAGCTTCGCCAACGTGCTCTTCGACGTCGCCAACGCCACCTTCCTGCCGGCCATCGTCGGCCGGGAGCAGTTGCATGCCCGCAACAGCCTCACCTCCGCCACGCACGCCGCCACCCAGCTCAGCGGCCCCGCCCTGGGCGGGCTCGCGGTGCAGGCGCTCGGCGCGGTGCCGACGGTGCTGGTCAACGCGGCCAGCTACCTGGTCTCGGCCGCGCTGCTGCGCTCGCTGCCGGCCCGGCGGGTCGACGCCCCGGACCGGTGGCCCCCGCTGGCCGAGATGATCGGTGAGGGCTGGCGCTACGTGACGCGCCACCCGGTGATGGGGCCGACCATGTGGACGGCCACGGCGGTGAACTTCGTCTGCGGCGCCCAACTCGCCGTCTACCCGTTCTACCTGGTCCGGGAGCTGCACGCGCCGGCCGCGCTGGTCGGCGTCCTGCTGGCCGTGGAGGGCGTCGGGTCGTTGGTGGGCGCCACGCTGACCCCGTGGATCGCCCGGCGGTGGGGCACGGCCCGCTCCCTCGTGGTGGCCTGCCTGGTCGCCGTCGGCGGCGCGTTCGCCGTCCCGGTGGGTGTCGGCTGGCCGGCGTACCTTGCCTTCACGGTCGGCAACGTGGCCTTCGCCGGCGGCGTGGTGGTGCTCAGCGTGACCACCCGCACCTACCGGCAGACCGCGAGCCCACCGGAGCTGCTCTCCCGGGTGATGGCCACGGTCCGGTTCGTCTCCTGGGGCGCCATCCCGGTCGGCGGGCTGGTCGCCGGCGCCCTCGCCGGGCTGGTCGGTGCCCGGGTCACCCTCTTCGCCTTCGCCGGGGCGGCAGTGCTGGCCCCGCTGGCCCTGCTCCTCTCCCCCGTCCGCAGTCTGCGCGACCTGACCGACCTGGCGGTCGACGGACCGACCGCGCGGGAGCACGTGGCAGCCGCGCCCTGACGTCGCCGCGCCCCCGCCGTACTGTTTCTGCCCTACCGAGCGGTGGGCGACACCT
This sequence comes from Micromonospora sicca, assembly GCF_003172935.1. GTDB lineage: Bacteria > Actinomycetota > Actinomycetes > Mycobacteriales > Micromonosporaceae > Micromonospora > Micromonospora sicca. The sequence continues at coordinate 22,043 of NZ_QGKS01000294.1, forward strand.
CGACGCCGGGTTCCTCAGCCATCCGCGACGACACGGCGATGACGAACACGAGTGGCACGATCAGCAGTGCCGGTGACCACGCGGACAGGTGTACAGCCACCAGGGCACCGACAGCGGCGCCGCTCATCAGGGCCGCCAGGACCTGAGCCTTGGGCCGCAAGCCACGCCAAGGGGTCCGAGCGGCAACACCGGCGATCAGGCTCGTGAGCGTGCCTGTCAGGTATGTGGAGGAGAGGCCCGGTACGCCGAACCGCTGGATGGCACTGCTCTGCACGCCCAGCGCCGCTGCCGACAGCATCAGGAGAGCAAGATCGACGTGCTCCGAGCGGTTGGCAGGGTTGAGCTCCCAGACGACGAGAAAGACGACGAACACCAGGAGTTCCAGGACGAGCGCCCGGGTGACCCGACCCGGCCAGACGGGGTCGCCCGGCTGCGCCGAACCGGCGAGTCGGGCTCCCGCGAGGACTCCGGCGATGAAGCTGACGATGGCGCAGCCTGACGTCAGGGCCAGATCTGCTTCGCCTCTGCCCGCGGAGAGCCCGAGCAGGACCATGTTGCCCGTCATCACGCTCGAGAAGGCGCCACCCAGGGAGAGGAAGCCAACGGCGTCGGCGCAGCCGGTCAGGAACGTGAGCACGACAACGAGGGCTTGCCTTCGCTTCAGGAGATCCGGGTTTCCTCTCGCTGTGACGCGGAAGCGCATGACGCGGGGCTTTGTTCTCAACACTGTCGGCTATCCTCCACAAATTGTTCTTCGTATACACTTCGGCTGGACGTTCATGGAGAGGCGATCAGGTGGCTGAAGACCTGCGGGACAAGCTCGGTGCTCAACACCTGCCGCTACGCGACCAGGTCCTCGCCGCCCTACGGACCGCCATCATCAATGGCGACTACCCTCCCGGTGAGCGGCTGACCGAGGACCGGTTGGCCGAGGACTTCGGCGTCTCGCGCAACCCGGTCCGGGAGGCACTGCGCGTCGCAGAGGCAGAGGGTTTCGTCGTGATCCTGCCCAGACGAGGGGCGGTTGTCGCCTCCCCCAGCAGCGGAACCATCGCCGACATGTTCGCCGTGCGCGAGCGCCTGGAGGCGCTGGCCGCCCGGCTGGCGGCCGAGCGGGCGACGGCGGCGGACGTGGCCGCCCTGAGGGCGCTGCTGGAGCAGGGCCGCGAGGCGACGGAGCAGCAGGATCTGCGGCGGGTCGCCGAACTGAACACGGCCCTGCACCTGCGCATCCTCCGGATCAGCGGAAACCCCTGGCTGTCATCGATCGCCAAGGCGCTGTACCTCCATGTGCAATGGGTCTTCCGGCTGGGAGCCGCGGAACGAGCACCCCACTCGTGGAGCGAGCACATTCAGCTGGTGGACGCCATCGAGTCGGGTGACGGTGAGCGAGCCGAGCAAGCCGCGCTCTCCCACCTTGACGCGGCATCCGCGGCCGCCTACGAGAACGCCGAAGGCGGGTACGGAGCCCACTAGTGGTCAACGGCCGCAGGCATAGCCCTGCATGCCCCGCGGGTTCGCCCCGGCCCCGAGCACACCCGTAGCCGGGTCGCGGGTCACGGCGCAGAGCCGGCCGAGGCTCCACGAGCCGGAGAGCCGTACCTCATGCCCGTACGCGCGCAGTGCCGCCAGGACATCCTCGTCCAGGCGGTCCTCCATCACGAGGACGGCGGGCTCGAAGTCGCGCGGGTAGAACGACGCCGGCAGGCTGGTGGTGTGCCACATGGGCGCGTCGATGGCCTCCTGCAGGGCCCGACCTCCCGCGAGATGACGAAGCAGGAACAGCAGTTGCCATTGATCCTGCTGGTCGCCGCCGGGGGTGCCGCACGCCAGTACGGGCGCGCCGTCGCGGTGCACCATCGTCGGGCTCAGGGTGGTACGGGGTCGGCGCCCTGGGGCAAGCGATGAGGCGAGACCTTCCTCGAGCCAGAACATCTGGAGTCGGCTGCCGAGGGGGAAGCCGAGGTCCGGAATGGTGGGAGAGCTCTGCAGCCAGCCGCCGCTCGGGGTGGCGGAGATCATGTTGCCCCAGCGGTCGACCACGTCGACGTGACAGGTGTCGCCGCGGGTCACGCCGTCCGGCTTCACCGTCGGCTCGCCCGTCGTGGGATCCACCACGTCGGCCCGACGTCCGGCACTCCGTTGGGCATGGGCAGGGAGGCGGGGTTCCGCTCCATCGGGACGCCCCGGTCGTAGCTCCGCCGACGCCCGTCCTCCGATCAGACCTGCCCGCTCCCGCGCGTACTCCCTGGAGAGGAGCGCCTTCACGGGCACGTCGATGCCATCGCCGTACCAGGCCTCGCGGTCGGCGAAAGCGAGCTTGAGCGCTTCGGCCTGGGCGTGGATCCCGCGAGCGGTTGACGGGTCGTACGCGTGGGGGTCGTCGAGCGCGTCGAGGACCGACAGCGTCTCCAGCAGCACCGGGCCCTGGCCCCAGAAACCGGTCTTCGCCACCGAGTAGCCGTTCCAGTCGAGGGTTACCGGCTCCTCCCAGGTCGCAGAGTAGGCAGCCAGGTCCGCGCCGGTGACGAGGCCGGCGTGGGGACGCCCGCTGGAGTCCTGGAACGATTCCCGAGAGAACCGGTCGATCGCCTCGGCGACGAAACCTTCACCCCAGGCACGACGTGCGGCGTCGATCTGCGCCTCGCGGTCGGAGCCGCCTGCCTGTCCGGCCTTGACCAGTCTTTGAAGAGTCCGCGCGTAGGCCGGGTTGGCGAACATCTCGCCCGCCGCCGGCGGCTTGCCGTTGCGCAGCCAGAGCTCCGCAGAGGTCTGCCAGTGCTCCTCGAACAGCGATTGCACGGCTGCCACGGTGTCGCCGACCCTGCCGATCAGCGGATGGCCGGCGCCGGCGTATCCGATCGCCGGCTCCAGCACCTCCTCCAGGAAGAGCGTGCCGTGGTCCCGCAGCAGGAGGAGCCAGGCGTCCACGGCACCGGGCACGGCCGCCGCGAGCGGGCCGGATCCCGGGATCAGGTCCATCCCGAGGGACCGGAAGTGCTCGATGGTGGCACCGGCGGGCGCGGGCCCCTGCCCACACAGCACCTTCGGGGCCGGGTCCTGGGCCGTCGCGACGATGGCGGGCACCTCACCGGCTGGCCCGTTGAGGTGTGGTTCCACGACGTGCAGGACGAACCCGGCGGTGACGGCCGCGTCGAAGGCGTTCCCACCGCGCTCGAGGACCCCCATGGCGGCCTGGCTCGCGAGCCAGTGCGTCGAGGACACCATCCCGAAGGTTCCCTGCAGGGTGGGCCTGGTCGTGAACGTCATGAAAGCACCTCACTGTTGTCAGCGGTCCGGACGTCAGGCCGGGTGCCGTCCGGCTGAACCAGGTGGCACGCGGCCTTCCCACCACCGACCTCAACCTGCGCCGGCACCTCCGTCGCGCACCTGTCGAACGCGAGCGGGCACCGGGTGCGGAAGCGGCAGCCGGAGGGAGGGTCCAGGGCGGACGGCAGGTCGTCGCCGAGCAGGACCGGCTGACGCTGCCGTTGGCGGACCGGGTCGGCCACCGGTGCGGCCGCCAGCAGCGCCTGTGTGTAGGGATGGGCGGGTCGCGTGAAGATCTGCTCACGCGAGCCCGTCTCGACGAGTTGCCCGAGGTACATGACGGCGATCTCGTCCGCCAGGTACTCCACCGCGGACAGGTCGTGGGTGATGAAGAGGCAGGCGAACCCGATGTCCCGCTGCAGGTCGGCCAGGAGGTTGAGCACCGACGCCTGCACCGACACGTCGAGCGCGCTCGTGGGTTCGTCCGCGATGAGCAGCGTTGGCTCGGAGATCAGCGCCCGGGCGATGCTGACCCGTTGGCGTTGCCCTCCGGAGAGCTCATGGGGATAGCGGCGCGCCACTTCGGCCCGCAGGCCCACCCTCCCGAGTTCCGTGGCGACGCGCGCCTCCCGGTCGCGTCGCGAGATCCGCTCACCCGACAGACGCAACGGCTCAGCCACCACGTCGCCCACCAGCATGCGCGGGTCCAGCGAGCCGGCGGGGTCCTGGAAGACGATGGACACCTCACTTCGGTGCCGGCGTAGCTGTCGCCGGGACAGGTGCGTGACATCGGTCCCGCCTATCCTGACCACGCCGGCGGTGGGCTCCACGAGCCTCACCACGCACCGGCCCACCGTCGACTTCCCGGAGCCGCTCTCGCCCACCAGCGCCGTGACCCGGCCCTTCGGAATGGCGAGAGACACACCGTCCACAGCTCGCACCGGCCCGAAGTGCATCACCAGGTCCTCGAGTTCGAGGGCGTTCGGCTGCGGCGTCATAGGTCCGTCTCCTGAGGCTGCGTCCGAGGTGCCGGGCAGGGGTGCCAACATGCCGCGAGGTGGTCCTTCGCCGCGAGCGCGCCTCCGGTCCCGACCACCTCGAGGGGCGGGGCGGACTCACGGCACTGCGAGTCGGCGGCCGGGCACCGGTCCGCGAACGTGCACGCGTCGGGCTGGCTTGACAGGACGGGCACGAGGCCGGGGATCTCCTGCAGCCGCGCGGTGCCGGCATGCTTTCCCGGGGTCGGTGAGGCCGACAGCAGCCCGGCCGTGTACCGGTGCAACGGATGTGCGAACAGGTCGGTGACCTGCGCCCGTTCCACCACCCGCCCGGCGTACATGACGACGACGCGGTCCGCGACGTCGGCGATCACGCCGAGGTCGTGCGTGATGATGAGGATGGTCGTGCCCAGCCTGTCGCGCAGGTCGCGGAGCACCTGGAGGATGCCGGCCTGGACCGTGACGTCCAAGGCGGTGGTGGGTTCGTCGGCCACCAGCACCTTCGGGCCGCAGGCCACCGCCATCGCGATCATCACCCGCTGGCGCATGCCTCCGGAGAGCTGATGCGGGTAGTTGTCGACACGTTTCGAGGCGGACGGGATCCCGACGAGCGACAGCAACTCCACGGCCCGCGCCCGGGCGGCCGGCCTGGACATCCGCTCGTGAACCTGCAGCACCTCACCGATCTGGCGCCCGACGGTGAGCACCGGGTTCAAGGACGTCATCGGTTCCTGGAAGATGTAGGCGATCTCCTTACCGCGCACTCGGCGCAGCACCGACTCCCGGGTACCGACCAGCTCGGTTCCCCTCAGCCGCACCGAACCGGAGATCCGGGCGCTGCTCGGCAGCAGGCCCGCGATGCTCATCGCGGTGACGCTCTTGCCGCAGCCTGACTCGCCCACCATGCCGACGATCTCCCCGGGGGCGAGATCCAGACTTACCCGGTCGACCGCCGAGACCGTCCCGCCCTCGGTCGTGAACGAGACCGAAAGATCGCGTATCTCCAGCACGGGTGCGCCGAGCACGGAGGAGGCGGCGCCCGGGCTTTCCACCGTGGTCATCACCGGTCTCCCTTCGGGTCGAGGGCGTCACGAAGGGCGTCACCGAAGACGTTGAACGCCAGCGCCAGGATCATGATCACCACACCAGGGAAGATCGCTGCCCACGGGGCGCGGGCGGCGAACTGCTGAGCAGTGGCCAGCATGGTTCCCAGGCTGGGGGCCGGGGGCTGAATGCCGAGGCCGAGGAACGACAGCACCGCCTCTCCCAGGATCGCCGCCGGGATCGCGACCGTGGCCTGCACCAGGATCACCGACGTGGCATTGGGCAGGATGTGCCGGGCGAGCACCCACAGGTCGCTCGCACCGTCCACGACGGCCGCGGCGACGAAGTCCAGCGACTTGAGCCGCAGCGTGTCCGAGCGCACCACGCGGATCACCCCCGGGATCTGCGCGATCCCGATGGCCACGGCGGCGTTGCCGAGGCTGGCGCCCCGGATGGCGGCCAACCCCACTGCCATGATCAGGAACGGGAACGCGAGCAGGAGGTCGGTGAACCGTGAGATCACCGCGTCCCATGCCCGGAAATAGCCCGCCGCGAGCCCGAGCGGCACGCCGATGATCAGAGAGGTGGCCACCGCCAGGAGTCCCACCTCGAGGGACGCTCGTGCCCCCAGCATGATGCGGGACAGGACGTCACGGCCCAGGTCGTCGGTTCCCAGGACGTGTCCGGGAGTGCCCGGAGGCGAGAACGTGTGCCCAAAGTCGGTCTGCTCGACGGAATAGGGGGCGATCCAGGGCGACAGCAGGGCGACGACGGCCGCGAGCGCCAGCACGACGAAGCTCACCACGGCGAGAGGGTTCCTTCTCAACCGTCTGAGGACCCGGGTGCGCCGAGTGAGGCTGGCGGGCCCGGCTTCCGCCATCGGAACGGTGAGGACGGTCATGCCGGATCCCCCGTCACACGAATTCGTGGGTCGATGACCGAGTAGAGCAGGTCAACGAAGAAATTGATCACGATGTAGGCCATCGCGGTGAGCAGGACGACAGCCTGGATCACCGGGTAGTCCCGCTGGAACACCGCATCGATGGTCATCTTGCCGAAGCCCGGGAGTCCGAAGATCTGCTCGGTGACGACCGCGCCGGATATCAGGCCTCCGAGTTGGAGGCCCACGATCGTCACCACCACGATGAGGCTGTTCCGGAGAGCATGCCGGGTGATGACCGCTCGCGGCCGAAGCCCCTTCGCCTTCGCCGTACGCACGTAGTCCGAGGAGAGCGAGTCCAACATCGCGGATCGCGTCTGTCGCATGATGATGGCGGCGAGCCCCGTGCCGAGAATCACGGCCGGCAGGACGATGTGGTGCAGGTTGTCCACCGGATCCTGCAGGAGCGGCACGAAACCGGAGGCCGGAAACAGCCCCGTCGCCACGGAGAGGTAGAGGATCGCGAGCAGTCCGAGCCAGAAGTGCGGCACCGACAGACCCACCAGTGCCAGTCCGTTGGCCAACCACTCCGCCGGGTGCCCGCGGCGTACCGCCGCGAGCACACCGGCGCCGACGCCCAGCACCGCGGCGATGAGGATCGCCAGGACGGAGAGCTCGGCCGTCACGGGCAGGGCGGTCGTGAGCATCGACGAAACCGGCGTCCCGGTTCGGATCGAGACCCCGAAGTCCCCTTGCACAGCGCGTTCCACGTACTGCGCGAACTGGAGTGGCAGCGGCTGGTCCAGCCCGTAGTGGTGACGGATGGCCTCCAGCGCCTCGGGCGACCGGTCCTCTCCTGCCAGTGCGAGCGCCGGGTCCCCAGGCAGGGCCCGCACACCGAGGAACACCACGACGGTCGACAACAACAGGGTCAGCGCTGACTGCCAGGCGCGCCTGAGTAGGTAGCGGATCACGAGGACCTACTTGGTGAACCCGGCGAAGGCCGCTCGGATCACGCCGTCCGGGAAGACCTGCAGGCCCTGCACCTTCTTGGAGACGGCGGTCAGGTTCCGCTGCCGGTAGAGGTAGATCAGCGCGTCATCCTGCTGAAGGATCGTCACCGCCTGCCCGTACAGCTTCTTGCGCGCCTCGACGTCGTTCGACTGACGAGCCTCGGTCAGCACGGCATCGAGCTGGGCATTGCTGTAGCCCGAGACGTTCTGGCTGCCGCCGGTACCGACGAAGTTCGTGATGTTGGCATCCGGGTCGATCCGCCCGCTCCAGCCCAGCTGCAGCAACTCGAAGTTGCCGCGGTCCTGCTCGTCGAGCAGGGAGGAGTACTCCACCGGATTGATCTTCAGGTCGAATCCGCCCTCCTTGACCATGGCCTGCAGCGCCTGCGCGAGACGCAATGTGTCGGGCGTGTTCGACGCGAGCATTGTCACCGGGTACGGCGTCGGAACACCCGCTTCGGCGAGCAGCTGCTTGGCCTTGGCGGGATCGTGCGCCGGGCACGTCTGCGCCTCCGGGGACGAGAACGGGCTGGCGGGAGAGATCGGCGAGCAGGCGACACCGAAGAGCCCGTTGAAGACCGCTTGGACCAGGGCCTTCCGATCGATCGCGTACTCGAAGGCCTGTCGGACCTTGGCGTTCTTCGCGATGGGGCGGTCGATGGGCTTGGGCGGTGTCCCGACGCCGTCGACGTTGCCGATGTTGAAGGTGAGGCCCTGGTACCCGAGAGACTGCGACTGCAGGACGGAGACAGCGGCGTCCGCTCGCAACGAGCCGACATCCTGGGTGGAGATGCTGTCGGCGACCTGGGCGTCGCCGGAGCGCAGCTTGGCAGCGCGGATGCTCGCGTCGCTGAGAATGTGCCACGAGATGGCGTCGAGGTGGACCTTGCCAGCGTCGTAGAAGTTGGGGTCCTTTACGACGTCGATGGAGTTCTGCGGCACCCGCTTGGCGAACTTGAAGGGTCCGACGCAGACCGGCGCCGAGGCGAAGTTCTCTCCCAGGCTGCCCAGCGCCTTCGGGCTCATGATCATTCCGGCGCGGTCCGCCAACGCTCCGACCAGGGGTGCGAACGGCTGCTTCAGGTGAACGACGACCGTCTGGGGATCAGGCGTGTCGACGCTCTCGATGGGACCGAGTTCGCTCTTGCGCGCCGACCTGGGGAGGGTCAGGTGTCGTTGCAGGGTGGCCTTCACCGCGGCGGAGTCGAACTGGGTTCCGTCCGCGAAGCGTGCGCCCTGACGCAGCGGGATGGTGACCGTCCTACCGTCGCTGCTGATGGCGGGGAGGGCGGTCGCGAGCTGCGGCACGACCTGCGCCTGCTCGTTCACGTCGTAGAGCTTCTGGCACATCGCCTGGAAGACGTAGCGCGAGTAGAGGCTCCGCGACAGGCTCGGGTCCAGGGCGTCGGGCTCCGCGGAGAGGGCGATGACCAGCTTGCCGCCTTGCTTCACCGCAGCGGGGTCGGCCGGCGTGCCGAAGGAATCCTGGCTTGCGGACTGGTTCCCGTCGGACTGGCCGCCGCCCCCGTTGTCCGACACCGGTGAGCAGGCCACGACGGTGCAGGCAACAACGACCGCCGCCACCGCGGCCCGGAGTGGAGCGAGCCTCCCCGGGCTCGTTTCGCTGAAGAAGAGGTTCGTCATTGGGAGCTCCTCAAGTGGGCGATTCGGGGAGCGTATGTTGTATACGATGCATGGCGCAAGGGATCTCCAGGTAGCCGCCGCACGGCCGCACATACGAAGATCATGGATAGACCCGGCCCGTGATCCGGGTCGGCCAGCTGGCAGACATCCAGTCAGCAGTGACCGGCGGGGTCGGGCCGAGGGATGACGGTGACGCCGCTGCGCCACCGTCATCGGACCCCGACTAGTGCGAGAAGGTGATGATCTGGGCGGTGCCCGGCGCGACGGTCACCGTCGACGAGGTGTGCTCGACCGGGACGGCGGTGGACTGTGCCGTACCGGCGGCAGTTCCCGCCGGCGTCACGGTGCGGTCGCCGAGGGTGATGCGACCGGCGTCCAGCGAGGCGAATCCCTCCGGCGCCGAACTCCGCAGCGTCACCTGCTGTCCCGTGCGGTACGACGATGGCAGCTGGAGGGTCACCGCGTCGTAGGCGCTCTCCGCCCTGGCCGGGTCCTGGACGTTGATGAGCACCACCGTCAGCGTGCCGTTCAGACCCATGACGGCGTACGCCCGGAGCTTGTCCAGGTCGGCGTCGGCGAGGTCCAGGTCGACGAACCGCCCCTGCGGCACCTGCCGGAACGCCCAGATGCCGTAGTACAGCGGAGTCGCCGACAGCTCGTTCGCGTCGAGCGCCGACTGGTCCGCCGCGCAGAAGGCGCCGTAGTAGCGGTAGGAGATCGGGTAGTCGGCGGAGTCGCGGGGCTGGAAGTCGCCGCAGATCGCTGCGGTGTTGGTGTGGAACTGCAGCCTGTCGACACCGCTCTGGGCCGCCTGGAGCAGGTAGTCCAGCGACCACAGGGAGGTGGCGTAGGAGTTGCTCACTTCCGGCATCCCGCTGCACGAGGCGGAGTTCGACTCGTTCAGCGTCATCGGGATCGTGCCGGGCAGCCGGTCGCCGACCGCCATGATGCCCGCAAGCTTGCTCCGGGTGTTCGTGTACGTGAGGGGGGACATCAGCTGATCGATGGTCACCCGGGACGAGCCGCAGTGGCTCCACGGATACCAGTGGGAGGCGAGTTCCGAGAGCACCTGCTGCGGGTTGGTGGCCTCGTCGGCCAGCGCCGCGGTCACGAACCCGTCCAGCCTGGTGTTGGTCTTCGCCGTGTTGGCCGATGGAGCGATCACCTTCAGGCGCGCCTGCGGCAGTGCCCGGTCGATGGCGGCTTGATACTGCTTGGCCGTCTCCCACATCTCGGCATCGGTCAGCGTGGTGACGTTGTCGTACTCGTTGCCCAACTCCACGCCCAGCAGGTCCCCGCCCAGGGTCTCGTAGGCGGCCGCCACCTCGGCGACCACCTGGTCGAGACTCACGTCGGGGGACGGGTCCCGCGCCGGATTCTTGATCTTGGAGGGGTCGATGACCGTCTTCAGCGGCGCGCCGAGGGTCACCTTCCAGCCCGTGTCGTCCAGCAACTGCTTGAGGCCGTTCAGGTCTGACTGGTCGACGGTGCCGCCGATCGCCTGCGGCGGAGCCGGCGCGTCACTCCACGCACCGAAGGCCGGCCACACCAGGTCCATCGAGTAGCCACCGAGTCGGATCACGCCATGGGGCCCGAGGGTCCGCAGCCGCTCGGCCATCCGCTCCCTCGTCAGGAAGCCGTGCGCGAAGTCCGCCGACTCCACCGAGAAGCCCTGGAACTCGTCGCCGAGCCGCGCGTTCTGCCCGTTCACGGTGGCGGTGAGGGTGAGGCTTGCAGTCGGGGGAAGGGCGTCGTCGGCGGCGGCTCGCATGCCGCTCCCGGCCGCCACCAGCCCGGCCGCCAGCACGCCGGCGACCAGCGACCGTCGCAGGAGGCGACGTCGGCGAACGGCGGCAGACGTCGCGGTTCGGGCTCCGCGATCCGGCTCGACAGGTGGGCTTGCGGTTTGAGCACTCATGCGCACTGGTTCTCCCTTGCAGCTGTGACCTCTCGCCGGGCCTCTCACCCCTGAGCGGGCGGGACCGGGCGTACGGCCGCGCAACATCGGCCCGAGATCGTCCGAACTGGTGGCGGTGCAATCGTTTGCTGCGTGATGGCAAGTCCAGCACCAGCGGTACGACTGGGCAAGGATTCACACCGATGAAACAAGTTTCAGCCGGACAGGGGCACCTGTCCACGCTGCGCGGCGTACAGGTCGGCGACGGACGGCGCCGACCCGTGATCGGCGAGCAGCGATTCGAGGTCGCCGGAGAAATCGCGGGACAGGCCACTGCTGGTGTCCTCGACGCCCTGCACGCCGACGGTCACGCTGCGCGGCGCCACATCGGCGATCGTGACCGCGTACGGTCGGCCGTTCGTGATCCTGACGTTCCAATGCGCCATCCGCGCGCCGAAGAGGGGGCCCGACGCGGCGGAACCACCCACCCGCCCGTTGTTCTCGAGCGTGATGTCCGTCCGCGCGTTCTCGAAGGGCAGGGCGCGGTGGGTGTCGAACGTCCCCTCCGCCATGCGCCCCCGGCGGTAGACGTTCCCGGCCGAGAGCCCCTCGAGGTTGAGACCGTGATGGATGGCGCCGGAGGGAACGGGGACGCTGAACCGCTCGATCTCGAAGTCTTCCACGAGGTTGTCGTTGGACTGCATGCGGCAGGCGAAGCTGTGGTGGGCGGCCCGCCCGCCGACGGTCACGTCCGTGATGCTGATCGACTTGGCTGACGTGAGCCCGAACCCGAGGTCGCAGTTTTCGACGCGTACGTCCCGCGCCCAGCAGTCGTGGACCGCTTGGAAGCACACCCCGTTCGAGCCCGGGTGCCGGTTGTGGGCGGTCTGGGGGACGAGCTCGTTCCTGACCGTGAGGTGCTCGACGCCGGCGTCCCGCACGGTGGGGCCGATCGCGCGCAGCCGCGCCGGCCAGCCGGGCCGAAGGTCGTACTTGAGTGGCTGTGCCAGCCGGACGAGGCGCTCGCCGAGCACCGCTTCGACCCGCACGGGCCATTGCAGCGTCGCGTACTGCACGTACTGCCCGCCGGATCCCGTCACCAGTTGGGGCGCCCCGCGTGGCCAGTCGTAGTCCCGGGTCCCGGGAACGTCGCCGGCGAGGTGCTTCAGCAGGCCGGCGTCCGGCGGGTTCTGGCACTCCAGGACGACCATGTCACCGGGAGTCAGCCGGCTCGTGCCGGACACGACAAGGGTCCGCTGTCCGCGGGATGCGGCACCGACCTCGGCGAGCACGTCACCGAGCAGCCACCCCTCGGTCCCGGCGTAGTCCTCCGCCTCCGACCGGGCGCGGCGCTCGGGCGAGACGAACCAGATCTGCCCGCCGGTCCAGGACCAGCGGCTGTTGCCGTTGGACTGGCGGTTCGGCCGGTAGCCGTCGTCAAGGGTGCGCGCGAAATGCAGCACGGTGGAGTCCCGACCGACCCCGCGGAGCACCACTCCGGACCAGTGCATCCAGACCGGCCCGGACAGCGTGTAGGTCCCCGGCGGGACCAGCACGACGCCCCCACCGTGCTCGCCCGCCTGTCGTACGGCCGCATTGAACGCTGCCGTGCAGTCTGTCCCGTCGGGACGGGCGCCGAAGTCGGTGACCTTCGTGACCACCGAGGGCGTCGGCGGCCGCTCGCCGAGCCGGTAGCCGGCGGCCGACACGTCCGGCACGAGTGGATGACAGCCGGGGGCCTCCCGCCATTGTTCGAGGAGGTCAGCGGAGGCGTCCCTCGGCTGCGAGACGGCGTCCACCGCTGCCGCCCGGGCCGGGCGAGCGGCGCCGGCCAGGGTTGTGGCGACGGTGGTGGCCGCCCCCAAGCCGAAGAGCCCTCGTCGGCTGATGGCGGGATGCGTGATCGGCGGCATGGCGTTTCCTCCGAGCCCTCGTCGCGTACGGAAAGCCTTGAAACCGTTTGCGGTCCGACGTTCACGACACCAAACACCTGGGCCAGCGGTCAATGCGTTCGAAGACTGAAACTTGTTTCATCCCACCGAATGCATTGACTGATGTACCAGCCGTTTGCTGGCATCAGGGGAACCGCAAACGGTTTCAGGAAGCTGCGCTGCTCCGGACGCACGCAGGCGCCTGACGAACCGGAACCCGTCCATCCCGGCACCAACGCGAGGACGTAGTCATGAGGATCCGCCTTCCCGGACCGATCACCGCCTGCCTGTCCGCCCTCGCCGTCGCGCTGGCGATGGTGCTGGTCGCGCCCGCCCACGGCGCCGGCGCGGCCGAAACGGGGATCCGTTTCACGTCGCCGAGCGGCAGCCTGCTCGGCGGCACCGTGGATCTCGAGGTCGACGCTCCGCCGGATACCACGGCCGTACGGTTCTACCTGGACGACGTCCAGCTGTCCGAGCTGACCGACGTGTATGCGCGGCAGACCAGGACCACCCCGGTCTGGGCGACCGCCACCGACGCGGCCTGGTTTCCGACCGGCTCACACACGCTGAAGGCCGAAGCGGACACCCCGTCGGGCACGCTCACGGCGACCAGGCGGGTCGTGACCGAGGCGCCACCGGCCGGCCCCGGAGTCCAGCACCTCGACGGCGGGTGGCAGTTCGCGACCGCCGCGGAACTGCCCGAGGGCGCCCTGGCGGGGACGGTACCGCCGGCGGTGCGGCCGGAGTACGACACCGGCGCCTGGCCGACCATCGTCGTACCCGACTCGTTCGGGGCCGTGCGGGCGAAGTGGAACGACGACAACGGCGTGGTCGGCGTCTACCGCCGGACCGTCGACCTCGACGCGCCCGATCCGGGTGAACGCACCGCCCTGGCCTTCGAATCGTGCTTCTGGACCTGCAGGTACTTCGTCAACGGCGTGGACGTGGGCAGCAGCACCGGCGGGTACCTGCCCACCCGGCTCGACCTGACCGGGGCGGTACGGCCGGGTACGAACACGATCGCGGTCGTGATCGACAACCGGGTCTCGACCATGGGCGAGTACGCCCGTCCGGTCCAGGGCCTGTACTGGAACTGGGGTGGCCTGCTCCAGCAGGTACGCCTGGAGCGCACGCCCGCTGTGGCGCTGACCGAGACCCGGGCCGAGGGAACGGCGGACGGGCAGCTGACCCTGCGCCCGACCGGCGTCAACGCCACCACGTCCCCCCGGCAGGTGACCGCGCTGCTGACCGTCGAAGGGCCGGACGGCTCACGCGTGCTCGGCCCGCAGCAGGTGCACACCACCGTGCCCGCCGGCGGCGGAGCCGCCACCCCGATCGAGCTCGACGTCCCCCGACCCGCCCTCTGGGACCTCGACCACCCCAACCTCTACAAAGTGCGCCTTCGTCCGCTGGGCGACGCCGCCTGGCAGGAACTCGTCGAGCAGACCGGCTTCCGCACCGTCGCCGTCCACGGCCTCGACCTGCTGCTCAACGGCAAGCCGATCCAGGACCTGCCCGGCTTCAACCGGCACGCCGACTACCCCGGACTGGGTCGCACCCAACCGGACGGGCTGGCCGACCGCGAGATCAAGACACTGCACGACAAGGGCTTCCGGATCTTCCGGCCCGCCCACTACCCCACCACCCCGGCCGAGCTGCATGCCGCCGACAAGTACGGCCTGCTGGTCATCGAGGAGATCAACAACATCAGCTCACAGCCGGGCACCTTCCTCGGCAGGTCGGAGGTGCAGGAGTTCGGCAAGCGGACGCTGGCCCGGATGGTCGCCCGGGACCGTAGCCACCCGAGCCTGTTCGCCTGGTCCGTCGGCAACGAGAACGCCACCGAGACCGACGGGGCCGTCGACTACGTCCGCGACGTCATCGGCTACGGGCGCAGCATCGATCCGACCCGGCTCTACACCCAGGTCTCCCACCGGCACACCCGCGACCGGGCCTACCCCTACCAGGACTTCTTCGCGACCAACTACTACGCCGGCTGGTACTCCACGCTGGAGAGCCTGACCTCGCACCTGGACGCGTTGCAGAAGATGACCGGGCAGCCGATCCTGCTGAGCGAGTACGGGGCGGAAGCGGTCCACCAGCGGGACGGGGTGGGTCGCGGGACCGAGTTCTACCAGGCCTCCCTGATCGACGAGCACAACCGGCTGTTGAACAACCGGCCGCACCTCATCGGCAAGATGTACTGGACCTCGACCGAGTTCTGGTGCACTCCGACGTGGGGATCCGGACAGAACCCGGAACCGGTGCCGCCCTTCCACACCAAGGGGCTCGACACCTACCACCGGTCCCACAAACTCGGCTGGCGGGTGATGTTCTCGCCGGTGCGGATCGCCCGGGCCAGCGTCCTCGCAGCGCCTCTGGACCAGCCGGGAACGCTGCACCAGCGGGTGACGATCGTGGACGCGCTCGGCCACGGCGGCCACGGCACGGTCGTGGTCGAACCCCCGCCGGGCTTCGCCGCGCAGCCGGTGCCCTTCACGGTGCCCGCCGGCGGCGAAACCACGGTCGACGTCACGCTGACCGGGACACTCACCGCCGACCACCTCTCCTCGGTCGGGTTCGTGCGGGCCGTCGTCGACGCCGACACCGAAGCCCTGCCGGCGCCGTTCACCGTGCGCAGCAGCGACACCGTCACCAGCCCGGCAGGTGACGACTTCGACTCCGGCACGCTGGACTCCGGCTGGCAGATCATCCGGCCGGACGGCTCCGGCTGGAGTCTCCAGGACCGGCCCGGCTCGCTCCGGCTGTCGACCCTCGCCGGTGGCGAGACGGGTGCCGGCGGCGACGGCCGGAACCTGTTCGTGCGCACCGACACGCCGCAGGCCGATTTCAGCGCCACCGCCACGCTCGACGCGCCGCAACTGTCCGCGGACTTCCAGCAGGTCGGGCTCTACGCGTACGTCGACGACGACAACTATGTGAAGGCCGACCTCGGCTGGGTCGACGGGCGACGCGCACTGGAGTTCCTGGCCGAGTCGGGCGGAAAGATCGGCAGCCGACTGTCGATCCCGTACGGCGGACAGTCCGCGCACCTACGGCTGGTGCGCCGGGGCGCGGACGTCGCCGCGGAGTATTCGAGCGACGGCCGGGACTGGTACCCGCTGGGCACCGCGAGCCTCGGCGGGTCGCCGAAGGTGGCGGTGCAGGCCGTCGGGGGCGGCGCCGCACCACCGGTTGTCCCGACATACGTCGACGACCTCACCGTCCTGACCTCCGGGCACGTCTCGGTGCAGGGCCTGATGCTCCCCGACCAGCCGTTGTTCACGGGCGAGGCGGGGCAGGTCGGGATCACCGTCGCCAACGGCACCGACCATCCGGTCTCCGTCGACGCCCGCCTGGCCGTCCCCGCGGGCTGGGTGTCGGGGGCGACCTCGCAAGCGGTGCCGGCGTTCGCGAAGGTCACCATCCCGGTCTCCGTGACCCCCGCGCAGGCGCCGCAGGTGGCGACCCTCGCCACGGCGGTGACGGCGACCGACTCGCCGGTGTACGGCCGGCCGGAGGCACGAGCGGTGACCGCGCCGCGGGGTGACCAGGTGCGGCTCGCGCTCGATGCCGGCACCGCGAACAGCCCGCTGTTGCCGACGTACCGCCGGTTGTCGCCCTCCGACGGCTGGGATCCGGCCAGGGGCTACGGCTGGATCGGCACCCCGCCGCAGTCCCGCGACCGCGGCGGACCGGACAGCCTGCGCCGGGACATCGTGACCGACCGCGCGGCCGCCACCCTGCGACTCGACGTACCGGCCGGCAGCCACGACGTCCACCTCCTCGTCGGCGACGCCAGCTTCGCCGCCGACCCGATGACGGTGTCCAGCGAGGGCCGCACGCTCGCCCACCTGGACAGCCCGTCGCCGACCGGCGAGTTCCGCTGGCTCACGTTCCCGATCGACGGGGGGCCGAACGGCCGCACGGTCGACCTGACCCTCGCCGCGGACAACGCCGGCCAGTACTGGCGGTTCGCCGCACTCGCCATGTCCTGATCCCGACCACGGAACATGTCCTGATCCGACCACGAAAGGCGTACGCGCATGAGGAATCGTCCCGCCCGCGGCGTCGCCGCCGCTGTGGCGCTGGTGGTGCTCGCCTGTCCCGGCGTGAGCTTCGCCGAGTCCCCCGGTACGGCGACGGGCCCGGTCCACGCGTCGGTACGGCTCGACCCACGGCCCATGGTCGGCGGCGGGTCCGTCCCCGCACACTTCGTCGGCTTCAGTGTCGAGTGGTCCCTGATCGAGCGGTACATGGGACCGACCGCCCGGCCGGCCTTCGCCAACCTGCTGGGCAACCTGGGGACCGGCGTGCTGCGGATCGGTGGGTCGTCGCAGGACGTCATGCCCTTCGACGCGACCGCGGTCAACACCAATGAGGTGATAACCCCGGAGGACCTCGCCGACATCCGCGCGACCCTCGACGCCGCGAACGCCGACCACATCGCGGGCGACGGCACGCCGAACTGGGGTGTCATCCTCGGCACCGCCATGTCGCCGCCCACCGCCCAGCGGCCGTGGCGGGTCCCGGAGCACGCCCGGGCCTTCGTCACACAGGGGGTCGGACCGGCGTTCGCGGGGGCTGACGAGGACGTGGCCGCCGTCTCGCTCGGCAACGAGCCGGACCTCTCCTACCGCTATGACCTGCAGCAGTACCTGGGCGACTTCGCCGCCTTCTCCGGCGCGAACGCCACCCGGCCGTACCCGATCGTCACCCCGAACACGAGCGAACCCATCGCGCCCTGGACCAGCATCGCCAACCGCAGCGTGGAAACGCGCTTCTTCTGGGACTGGCCGGCCATCCTGGACGCCACCGCCCCGGCGACGAAGGCGAACGCCGGCGCGTTCGGGGCCTGGGCCGCTGATCACTTCTACCCACTGGCCCGCACGTGCGCCACGGACCCGTACCGCTGCCCGACGATCCCGGCGCTGCTCTCCGACGAGCGGTCGGCCAACTTCAACTACCAGGTGTACACGCACGCCAACGAGGCGGCCCGCCGCGGCCTGGGCTACCGGGTCGAGGAGCTGAACACCGCCGCGGGGCGGGGCGCGCACGGTGTCAGTGACGTCGCCGCCAGCGCCGTCTGGGCGCTCGACACGATGTTCAACGCGGCGTGCCCGCAGCCGCCGCACGCCCCGTCGGTCAACGCGGAGTGCGGCACCGGCGCCATCGGGGTGAACTTCCACAACGCCGAGGTGCGGGCCTTCTTCCACCCGGAGGAGGGCAACGGCTACTACAACGCGATCAACTTCGACCCGTCGGCGGCAATGGGCGCGCCGACCCCGGCGCCCGAGTACTACGCACTGCTGCTGTTCGCTCGGCTCGCGCAGGGCACGACCGGGCTCCGGCCGATGCCCGTGGCGGTCAACGCACCGCAGGGCGGGCAGGTGAAGGCCTGGCGCGTCGACGGCGGCGCGTCGGAGCGACGGGCGTTCCTCATCAACAAGGGTGACCAGCCGGTTTCACTCGACGTGGCGGCGCCCGGCGCCACGTACGAGATCGACCGGATGACGCCGGACGACCCGAGCGGCGCCGGCCGCACCCTCGACGCACCCGGCGTACGCATCGACGGGCGCGTGGTGTCCGCGGACGGCAGCTGGCCCGGATTCCAGCCGACCGTGGGCACCGCCGAGGCGGGGCACTTCCAGGTCACGCTCGGCGCCGGCGAGGCGGTTGTCGTCACGCTGCACGGCCACGACGGCTGACCGGCCGCCACCACGCCCGTCGACCGCCCGGCTCATCCGCCACCGATGAGCCGGGCGGTCGACGGGCTGCCGGGGTGGACGCGTCCGGCTCATCCGTTGGCGGTGAGCCGGGCCACGTGGTCCGTCAGGGCCGCCCGGAATCCGTCGTGCTCGGGAAGGTCCGCGCCGAAGATCTCCTCGACGCGCAGCAGCGAGTCGACCAGCCGTGGCGGATCGCCCGCGTCGGCGGCCGCGGCGGCGCGCAACCGGTCTGCCAGCGGGTCGTCCAGCGGGAGGTCGCGGCCGTGGACGTCCCGGCCCCGGGCCACGTACGTCATCCACGCCGCGACGGCGAGCGCGGCGTGCTGCGGAACGGCGCCGGCGGCCAGCCGGTCCCGGACGGTGCCGAGCAGCCGGACCGGCAGCTTTTGGGATCCGTCCATCGCGACCTGGACGGTGCGGTGCCGCAACGCGGGGTTGGCGAAGCGCCGCAGCACCCCCCGCCGGTAGTCGGTCAGGTCCAGGCCGTCGGGCACCCGCAGCGTCGGTGCCACGTCCTCGACCATGAGTGCCTCGGCGGCCGCCGCCAGCTGGTCGTCGGAGAGCGCCGCCGCGATCGTGTCGTACCCGCCCAGGGCGCCCAGGTAGGCCAGCAGCGAGTGGGTGGCGTTGAGCATCCGCAGCTTCACCGCCTCCCAGGCGGCGACGTCCTTGGTCGTCACCGCGCCGGCGAGCTCCCAGGCGGGCCGGGCGGCGGCGAAGTCGTCCTCGATGACCCACTGGCCGAACGGCTCGGCCACGACGACGCCATGGTCCGCCAGCCCCAGCACCCTTCGGGCGTCGGCGCGGTCCGCAGCCGTCGTGGCCGGCACGATGCGGTCGACCATGCAGCACGGAAAGCGCACCGACGTCCCGATCCAGTCGGCGAGACCGCCGAGCCCGGACGACGGCAGCGCGTCCAGGAAGTCGTGCACCAGTCCCCGCAGGACGTGACCGTTGCCGACCAGGTTGTCGCAGGAGAGCACCGTGACCGGTCCGGCGCCCCGCTCCCACCGGCGCTGCAGGCCCCGCACGAGCTGGCCGACCACGGTCCGGGGCGGCTGGCCGGCGACGTCGGCCAGGACCTGCGGGTCGGACAGGTCCAACCGGCCGGCCCCGTCACGGCGGTAGCCCTTCTCCGTCACGGTCAGGGTGACCACCCGTACCGCCGGGTCGGCGATCCGATCCACGACGGCGGCCGGCTCGGCCGCGCCGAAGAGCACCTCCCGGACGCTGCCGAGCACCCGCAGCGGCGCCGCGCCGGGCCCGCGTTCCAGCACGGAGTACAGACCGTCCTGCGGAATCAGTTGGTCACGCACCGACGCCGACCGCTGGGTCACGCCGGCGACGCCCCAGTCGTCGTGGCCGGCCGCCGCCGCGGCCAACTCGGTGAAGACCACCTGGTGGGCCCGGTGGAAGGCGCCGATCCCGAGGTGCACGATCCCCACCCGCAGCGACCGCGGGTCGACCGGCGGCGGCGTCCACCGCCCGCCCGACCCGGTCCGGCGCAGTTGCTGTTCCAGCGTCCGCAGGTCGAGCCGCTGGCCCACGGCCCCGTCACTCACAGCACTGCCCCGAGCTGCCACGGCACGATCTCCTCGCCACCGAGGCCCATCTCCTCGCTGGCGGTGCGCCGGCCGGACGCGACGTCGAGCAGCAGGTCGTAGACCCGCCTTCCCATCTCCTCGACGGGGAGATTCCGCTCGACGACGGGCGAACAGTCCAAGTCGATGTCGCCGGCCATTCGCCGGGCCAGCTCGCCGTTGCTGGCGAGCTTGACCGTCGGGACCGGGCGGCTGCCGAAGACCGAGCCGCGGCCGGTGGTGAAGCAGATCAGGTTCGCGCCGCCCGCGACCATTCCGGTCACCGACACGGGGTCGTAGCCGGGGGTGTCCATGAAGACCAGTCCCGGACGGGGGATCTGCTCGGCGTAGTGCCGCACCGCCGCCAGCGGGCTGTGGCCCGCCTTGGCGACCGCGCCCAGCGACTTCTCGAGGATGGTGGTGATGCCGCCCTCCTTGTTGCCCGGCGAGGGGTTCGCGTCGAGCGTCGTGCCCTGCCGCCGCGTGTACTCCTCCCACCAGCGGATCCGCTCCATCAGCGCCCCGGCGACGTCGGCGCTGGTCGCCCGGTCGGCGAGCAGGTGCTCCGCGCCGTACACCTCGGGGGTCTCGCCGAGCACCGAGGTCGCTCCGGCGGCGACGAGCAGGTCGGAGGCGACGCCCAGGGCGGGGTTGGCGGTCAGACCCGACCACCCGTCGGAGCCGCCACACTGCAGGCCGAGGACGAGCTCCTCCACGCCGACCTCGCGGCGTTCCGTCCCGGCGAGCTCGCGCACCATGGCGCGGACCAGCTCGACGCCGTGACCCACGGCGGCCGCCGTGCCGCCCATGTCCTGGATCGTGTACGCGGAGACCGGTAGGTGCTCGGCGACGCCGAGCTCCGCCATGAATCCGGCCACGGCGTTGACCTCGCAGCCGAGCCCGATCACCACCAGCCCGCCGATGTTCGGGTGGCGGGAGTAGCCGGCGAGGGTGCGGCGCAGCAACTCCCACCCCTCGCCCCGGTCGGCCATGCCACAGCCGGTGCCGTGGGTCAGGGCGACCACCCCGTCGACGCCGTCGACGCCCTCCGCGTCGTCCTCGGTGACCCGGGCGACCTTGCGGGCGACCGTCGCCGAGCAGTTGACCGTGGTGAGGACGCCGACGTAGTTGCGCGTGGCGACCCGGCCGTCCGGACGGCGGTAGCCGTGGAAGGTACGCCGGAGGTCGGCGGGCACCTGCGGCGCGGGCTTCGCCGAGCCACCCCCGTCCCGTACGGCGGCGTCCTGCGGCATTCCCAGGTTGTGTACGTGCACGTGCTCGCCGGCGCGTACGGGGGCGAGGGTCCGCCCGATCACCTGGCCGTACTTGCGTACCACCGCGTCGGCCGGCAGGTCGCGCAGGGCGACCTTGTGTCCGGGGGGTATGTCGTCGCGCAGGACGACGGGTCCCGCGCCGCCCGCCGGCACGGAGGCGCCGGCGGGCATCGCCGACGTCGCCACGGCCACGTCGTCGTCGTGGTTCAGCACCACCAGGCTCACGTCGACACCTCCAGACCGGATGTACGGGCGACCAGCCGGCGCGACTCGTCCAGGCCGGCCAGGTAGCCGGTGCCGCCGTGCCCCCGCAGGGACAGCGCCGCCGCGGCCGCGCCGAGCCGCACCGCGGCGCACAGGTCGTCGCCGAGGGCCAACCGGGCCGCCACCGGGCCGGTCAGCACGTCGCCCGCGCCGGTCTGGTCGGCGACGTGATCGACCGGGTAGGCGGGAACCGCAGTCAGGTCGCCGCCGTCGTCGAGCAGCACTCCCCTGCTGCCCTGGGTGAGGGCGACCGCCCCGGCCCCGAGAGCACGCAGCGCGGCGCAGGCCTCGGCTGGTCCCGCGGGCGTAGCGCCGAGCAGCGCGCCGGCCTCTCGGGGCCATGCCGGGGTGACCAACCGCGCGTACGGTGCGAGCGTCCGTAGGTGGCTGCCGGCGGTGGCCGCGTCGACGAGTCGGGGACGCCAGTTCGGGTCGTAGATGAAGCAGCGGGCAGCGCGTGCGGCGACGTGCACGGCCGACCGGGCCGACGCCGAGATGGCGCAGGCCACGCCGCTGGCGAGGACCACCCCGGCCCGAGCCGCCGCCTCGGGCACATCGCTGTCGGTCAGGCTGGACCCCGCGCTCCCGCGCCGGACGTAGACGAACTCGCGCTGCCCCTCCGGGTCGGCGTGCTGGAGGTAGAGACCGTGCTGGCCCGCGGTCCGCACCAGCAGCGACGTGTCCACCCCGAGTGCCGCCACCCGGGCCACCAGTTGGTCGCCCAACTCGTCGTCGGGAACCCGCGCCAGCAGGCAGGTGTGGGCACCCGCGGCGGCCGCCGCGGCAGCGGCGTTGAGGGCGTCGCCGGAGAAGCCCAGCCGCAGTTGCGTCCCGTCGCGCAGCGGCTCGAGCGCGGTCAGCTCGACGAGAACCTCGCCGATGACCAGTACGTCCGGGGCCTGGCCGGGCAAGCCCGTCACCATGGATGCACCGTGCCGTCCTCGAGCCGGTTCACCGGCAGGTACGCGGGCGAGTAGGGGTACCGGGCGGCGGCCTCCTCGTCGATGTCCACGCCGAGGCCGGGCGCCTCCGACGGGTGCAGGTAGCCGCCCTCGAAGTGGTAGTCGTGCGGGAAGACCTGGTCGGTCTGGTCGGTGTGCCGCATGTACTCCTGCAGTCCGAAGTTCGGGATCGCGATGTCGAGTTGCAGGGCGGCGGCCATGCAGACCGGGGACAGGTCGGTGGCCCCGTGCGAGCCGCTGCGAACGTGGTGCAGGGCGGCGAAGTCGAAGATGCGGCGCAGGTGGGTGATGCCACCGGCGTGCACGACGGTGGTACGGATGTAGTCGATGAGCTGCTCCCGGATGAGCTGGCTCGCGTCCCAGACGGTGTTGAACACCTCTCCCACCGCCACCGGTGTGGTGGTGTGCTGTCGGATGAGCCGGAAGCCCTCCTGCAGGTCGGCCGGGACGGGATCCTCCATCCAGGTCAGCGCGTACGGTTCCAGGCTGCGCCCGAGCCGGGCGGCCTCGATGGGCGTCAACCGGTGGTGCACGTCGTGCAGGAGCCGCAGGTGGGGCCCGAACTCGTCGCGGACCCGGGCGAACACGGCGGGCACGTGCGCCAGGTATCGCTCGGTCGACCAGGTGGCCTCGCTGGGCAGTGCGGCGTCGGCCGGCTCGTAGAACATCTTGTCGCCGCTGACGCCGTAGGTCTTGGCCAGGCCCGGCACACCGCATTGCACGCGCACCGCGCGGTAGCCGAGGTCGACGAAGCGCGCCACCTCGGTCAGCACCTGGTCGACCGTCTCACCGTTGGCGTGGCCGTACACCGTCACGCCCTCGCGGGACCGGCCGCCGAGCATCTGGTAGACCGGCAGGCCCGCCACCTTGCCCTTGATGTCCCACAGCGCGGTGTCGACCGCGGCGATCGCGCTCATCGTGACCGGCCCGCGGCGCCAGTACGCCCCCTGGTACAGGTACTGCCAGGTGTCCTCGATGCGGGCCGGGTCGCGGCCGATCAGCAGCGGTACGACGTGGTCGCGCAGATACGACGCCACGGCCAGCTCGCGGCCGTTGAGGGTGGCGTCGCCGACTCCGGTGACCCCCTCGTCGGTGACGATCTTCAAGGTGACGAAGTTGCGTCCGGGACAGGTGACGATGACCCGGGCATCAGCGATCTTCACGCTTCCTCCTTCCGGTCGTCGGCCGCGGCGAGCAGCTCGGCCAGCCGGTCCGCGGCGCCCGGCCGCAGCAGGTCGCTGCCCACGCCCACGGCGCAGGCACCGGCGCGCAGCCAGTCCGGCACCGCGTCCAGGGCGATTCCGCCGGTGGGCACGAGATCTGCGCCGGGCATCAGCTGCAGCAGACTTGTCAGATAGGCGGGGCCACCCACGTGGGCCGGGAACACCTTCACCGCCCCGCGACCCGCTGCGGCCGCCACCTCGCCCGGGGTGAACGCGCCCTCCAGGAAGGGCAGACCGCTGCTCTGCGCGACCTGCCGCACGTCGGGTGCCGGCCACGGGCTGACCAGGAACTGCGCGCCCGCCTGGACCGCCTGCCGCGCGATCGTGTCGTTCGTGACGGTGCCCAGTCCGAGCAACGCGCCCTCGGGCGCCTCGCGGCGGGCGTCCCGCAACGCCAGTGCCCAGTCCGGGGTCGTGGCGGTCAGCTCGACCACTCGTAGCCCCTGCGCGAACATCGCCGCCGCGGCTGCCGTGGCCTCCCTCGCCGACGGCAGCCGCAGCACCGGTAGCACGCGCTGCCCGTGCAGGGTGGCACGCGCCCAGGTCACGGCTCCGGCTCCTCTTTCACCCGGGCGACGAGCTGGGTCGGGTTGACATAGCGCAGGGCGATGACGAGCAGCACGAGCATCATCGACGTGTAGATCACGGCCATGGCGTCCACCGACTGCTGCGCCCGGATGCCCGCGGCCGACATCGAGTAGTAGAGGGCGACGACCAGGGTCTGCGAATCGGGACCGGCGGTCAGGAAGGTCAGCTCGAACATGCCGACGGTCCGGACGAGGACGAGGATGGCGGAGGCCAGCATCCCGGGCAGCAGCAGCGGCGCCAGCACCCGCAGGAACATCGACCGCAACCCCGCTCCGCACATCCGGGCCGCGCTCTCGATGCGTGGGTCGATCTGCTCGATGAACGGCGTCATCGTGAGGATGACGAAGGGGACCGACGGCACCAGGTTCGCCAGGACGACGCCGGACAGGTGGCCGGCGAGTCCGAACTTGTAGAGCACCGTCGCCAGGGGAATGCCGTAGGTGATGGGCGGCATCAGGATCGGCAGCAGGAAGACCAGATAGGCGGCGCGCTTGCCCGGGAAGCTGCGGCGGGCGAGCACGTATGCCGCGGGCACGCCGATCAGCAGCGAGAGCCCGACGACGAGCAGCGACACCTCCAGGGTCACCAGGATGACCTGGCCCAGGGTGAACTGGTGCCACGCGTCGCTGTACCACTTCGCGGTGAAGCCCTCGGGGAGCCAGGTGTCGAACCACTGCCGGCCGAACGAGCTGACCAGCACGGATCCGACGACCCCGAGGAGGTTGAGGAAGAAGAAGATGACCGCGCCCCAGACCAGCCAGGCGGCCGGACGGGCGACCAGTCGCCGGCGTGGCCGGGCCGGGCCGACGCCCGGTACGCCGGTGCCGGGGATACCGGTGACGCTCACCATCAGCCCTTACCTCCAGAGGATCCGGTGTAGAGGCGGGTCCGCGCGAGCAGCACCACCGAGATGATGACCAGCTCGATGGCGCCCATCACCATGGCGATCGCCGAGGCGTACGGGTAGTCGTACTGCTCGTACGCCGCCTGGTACGCGGCGATGGAGATGACCCTGGTCTCGCCGGCCGGGTTGCCGACCAGGACCGCCGAGGGGAAGACGCTGAAGGCGAGGACGAAGGTCAGGCAGAACGTCGTGGCCAGTCCTGGCATCAGCAGGGGCAGGGTGACCGTCCGGAACCGCTGCCACCAGCCGGCGCCGAGCGTCGCCGCGGCCCGCTCCAGGGTCGGGTCGATGCCCGACAGGTACGACAGCACGAGCAGGAAGGCGAACGGGAAACCCGTGATGATCAGGGAGAAGAAGACGCCCCAGTAGTTGTGGACGAGGCGTACCGGCTCGTCGGTGAGGTGCAGCGCCATCAGGACCCGGTTGAACCAGCCCGTCGGGCCGAGGAAGTTGAGCAGGCCCTGGGCGGTCAGCACGGTGCCCAGGGTGATGGGTACGACGAGCAGGATGGTGACCAGCCGCTTGCCGCGGAACCGCCCCCGCATCCGGTACGCGATGGGCACCGACGCCAGCACGTTGAGCAGGGCCGCCGGCAGTGCCAGCCCGAGGGTCGTCCAGATGGTCCCCCGCTGGTAGGCGTCCCCGAAGAAGCGGGCGTAGTCGCTGAACGGGCCACCCTTGGTGGGCTGGAACGACAGGCCCAGCCCGTAGAAGAACGGATACAGGAACAGCAGCACCACGAAGAGCACGGCCGGCGCGAGCAGCCACAGCTGACCGTCCACGCCGCGTTCGGCGAGGCGGTGCCGCCAGTGGGCGCGAGGCGTACGCGGCGGGCCGGTGGCAACCGTGGCGTGCGGGGAGGTCGTGACGCTCATCCGACCAGCCCCGGTTCCGCCAACCTGGCGCCCGCCGGATCGGCCAGCGGGGCGCTCGGGGCCTCGTCGGAGTCGCTCGGGAAGACGAGCAGCCGCTCGGGGTCGATGCTCAGCGCGACCGCGTCGCCGGGTGCGACCCGCCGGTCGGTGCGCAGGTGGACCCGGATGCCGGTAGCGGTACGCGCCTCTGCCGCCAGTTCCCGGCCCTGGTACTCGACCACCTCGATCTCCGCCGGCATCGTGTTCGTCGCCGCCTCACCCGGTTCGCCGACCCGCACGTCCTCCGGTCGCACTCCGGCCATCACGGCGTCGCCCGGTGCGACGTCGCCCATCGGGTCGCCCACGAGGCGGAACCCGTCGGCCTCCACCGCCACGAGCGCGCCCTGCGGGGACACCGCCCGCATCGGCCACAGGTTGCGGTAGCCCATGAAGTCAGCGACGTGCCAGTTGGCCGGCCGGGTGTGCAACGTCTGCGGCGAGCCGATCTGCTGGACGCGGCCGGCGCGCAGCACGACGAGGCGGTCGGCCAGCGACAGCGCTTCCTCCTGGTCGTGGGTGACGTAGACGGTCGTGAGGCCCAGCGACTGGTGCAGCCGCCGGATCTCCGTACGCATCTCGAGCCGCAGTTTGGCGTCGAGGTTGCTCAGCGGCTCGTCCATCAGCACCAGCGACGGCTCGAGGACCACGGCCCGGGCGATGGCCACCCGTTGCTGCTGTCCGCCGGAGAGTTGCCCCGGCAGCTTGCCGGCGTGCTCCTCCAGACGGACGAGACGGATGGCCTCCGCGGTGCGCCGGCGGATCTCGTCCCTGGGCAGCCGCCGCATCCGCAGTCCGAACGCGACGTTCGCGCGTACGGACATGTGCGGAAACAGCGCGTAGTTCTGGAAGACCATGCCGAAGCCGCGGCGTTCCGGCGGCAGGGTGTCGACCCGCCGCTCGTCCTGCCAGATGCTGCCGGCGGTCAGCGGCAGCAGCCCGGCCAGGCAGTTCAGCGCGGTCGACTTGCCGCAGCCCGAGGGACCGAGCAGCGCGATGAACTCGCCCGTCCGAATCGTCAGATCCAGGCCGGCCAGTGCGTCCTGGCTGCCGAAGCGGCGGGACACACCATCGAGCCGCAGCTGCGAGAAGCCGGGCGTGGTCCCGGTCATCCCTGCTTGACCTTTCCGCTGCCGATCTCGCGGTCCCACCGGTCGAACGCCGCCACCAGCGCCTTCGCGTCCAGCGGAACCTCCGTCGGGTTGCTCGCGATCAGCGCGTCGTACTCCGGACGGCCGAAGTTCCTGATGGCGTCCTGGCTCTTCTGCGGCGCCATCGAAAGCTCGACTCCCTTGACGGCGGGCCCCGGGTAGAAGTAGCCGTCGTCGAAGGCCTTCGCCTGCTGCTGCGGGGTCAGCATGAAAGCCAGCAGGGCCAGGACGGCCGCCTGCGTGTCCGTCGAGGCGCCCTTCGGGATGACGGCGTAGTGCGCGTCGGTCACCCAGTGGAACCCCTGCATCGAGCTGACCTTGGCCTCCTTGGGCACCGTCCCGAGCACGCGGGGGTTGATGTCCCAGCCGGTCGTCGAGGCGATCACCTCCACGGACCCGTTGGCCAGGTTCTTCATCGTCTCCGTCGTACCGCTCGGGTAGTAGGAGACGTACTGGTTGAGCTCCTTGAGGTAGGCCCAGGTCTTGTCCCACCCGTTCACCGGGTCCTTCGGATCCTTGTCCCCGAGGATGTAGGGCAGCCCCATCAGGAAGGTCCGCCCCGGGCCCGAGTTCGACGGACGGGCGTACTGGACCTTGCCCGGGTGCGCCTTGGCGTAGGCCAGGAGCTGGTCCGCGGTGGTCGGCGGGTTCTGGACCTTCGCCGGCAGGTACTCCAGCAGCGGCCCGGACGGGTAGTAGGTGACGGTCACGCCCGCGTTGCCGGCGAGCTTCTGCATCGCGGCGGCCGGTTCGAGGTAGTCCTTCATGCCGGTCAGGCGGTCCTCGAACTTGGGCAGCACGTCCATCCACAGGCCCTGGTCGATGCCGGCCGCCAGCCCGTCCACGCCGGTGAGCACCAGGCCGATGTCCACGCGTCCCGCGTTCTGCTGCGCCTTGATCTTGCCGGCGAGTTCCGGCGCCGGGGACTTGGAGTAGGTCACCCGGGAGATGATGTCGGGATTGTTCTTGACGAACTCGTCGATCATCCCCTGCGTCAGCTGAAGGTTGCCCGCCACGTCGAGGACGTTGAGCGTCACCGCCTTCTTCGGCTTCTGCGGCACCTCGCCGTTGCTGTCGCCGCCGGCACCGGAGTTGTCCGGCGCTCCGCAGGCAGCGGTGACGGTGAGGATGGACGATGCTGCGGCTATCAGGGCGCTCCGCCGGGTAATGCCCATGAACGTTCCCTTCCTCGATCAGCCCGAAGGCCGGGTACGGCCGCGTTCCGGCCAGGATTGTCAGTTGGTCTGCGCGACTCCGGTCGAGGCACGCACGAGCAGTTGGGTCGGCAGTTCCCGGCGGGCGTTGCGTACGCCCTCGGGTTGCTCCAGCAGTGAGATCAGCAGGTCCACGGCGGCGCGCCCGGCCTGCGCCTTGCTGAGTGAGACCGTGGTGAGTGCCGGCGCGGACATGGTCGACATCTGGATGTCGTCGATGCCGATCACGCTCATGTCCTCGGGCACCTGGACGCCGCGGTCGCGCAGCCGGCCGAGCAGACCGAGTGCCATCAGGTCGTTGTAGGCGATGACCGACGTGACGCCGGAGGCGATGATGAGATCCGCCGCGGCGACCCCGCCTTCGAAATGGGGCGGGAAGTGACCGGCCACGACCAACTCCATGCCGGCCGCGGCGGTCGCGGCGCGCAGGCCGCGGAGCCGGTCTCGGGACGACCAGGAGGTACGCGGCCCGCCTACCCAGGCGACCCGTCGGTGGCCGAGCGCCTGGAGATGAGCGACCGCCTGCCGCATGCCGTCCACGTTGTCGAAGACGACGGACGGAACGCTGCCGAAGCGGCGGTTGACCATGACCAGGGTGGTGCTCTCGCACAGGTCGCGGATCTCTTCCTCCCGGGCCCGGGGAGAGCAGAGGATGAGGCCGTCCACCTGCTTGCCGAGGACCCGGATGAGTCCGACCTCGGCCGTCGGGTCCTCGTCCGTGTCGGCGAGGAACACGGCGTAGTCCGCCTCCCGCGCCCTGGCCTGCACGCCCTTCACGACGCTCGGGAAGAAGGGGTTGGCCAGGTCCGGCACGATCAGGCCGATGTTCCCGGTGCGGCCGGTGATGAGACCCCGGGCGGCGCGGTTGGGCGCGTAGCCCAGCCGCTGGGCTGCCCGGAGTACGCGTTCACGCGTCGTCGGGTTGACCATCTCGGGCATCGACAGGGCGCGGGACACGGTGGACGGTGAGACGCCCGCCTCGCGAGCCACCTCTCGGATCGTTGCTCGCACGGCCCCACCTCCTCCGCCGGTGAACGACAACCGTCAGTCTGAAACCGTTTGCAGTTACATGTCAATACTCGGTTGCGTAGATGTTTCGGAACGTTGAACGCCTCTCGCCTTGTAGCCGACGGGCCCTAGTGCAATCCTTTGCAGGACCGGTTCGACGAGGCGCCAAAGGAGAGTTGCGTGGCACAGCTGCGTCTGCATCCCGACCGAGCCCTGCCGGCAGGGCAGGACGTCCGACCCGTCGCCCGCCGGATCTACCAGGCCACCCGTGAGCTGTCGCTGCTGTGCATGCACGGGCACGTGGACGCGGCCGTGTTCGCCGACGACCAGCGCTTCTCCGACCCGGCCCAGCTGCTGGTGGTGCCCGACCACTACGTCACGCGGATGCTGGTCTCGCAGGGCGTGCCGCTGGAGCAGCTCGGAGTGCCCCGCGTGGACGGCGGTCCGGTGGAGGCCGATCCCCGGGAGATCTGGCGGCGCTTCTGCGCCCACTGGCACCTGTTCCGCGGCACGCCCAGTCGGTACTGGCTGGAGCACGAGATCGCCGAGGTCCTGAAGATCGACATCGCGCCCGGTCCCGACACCGCCGACGAGCTGTACGACCTCATCGACGCCCGGCTGGCCGAGCCGGGTTTCCGGCCGCGGGCGCTGCTGGACGCCTTCAACATCGAGCTGATCTCCACCACGGACTCCGCCACCTCGACGCTCGAGGACCACGCCAGGCTGGCCGTGGCAGGGCTCGGCGCACGGGTGGTGCCGACCTTCCGGCCCGACGCGTTGACCCATGTCGGGCACGCCGGCTGGATCCGGCAGGTGCGGCGGCTGCAGGAGCTCTCCGGCGTGGACACCGGGGACTACGACGGATTCATCGCGGCTCTGCGCAGCCGCCGGGAGACCTTCGCCCTGGCCGGGGCGCGCGCCACTGATCACGGCCACCTCACCGCCGCCGCCGAGCCGCTGCCGGTCCCGCAGGCGAGGCGGGTCTACGCCGAGGCGTGCCAGGGCAGCGTGAGCGACACGGCGGCCGCCGCCTTCGCCAGCCACATGCTCTTCGAGATGGCTCGGATGTCCTGTGACGACGGCCTGGTCATGCAGATCCACCCCGGAGTGCTACGCGACCACGATCCGGCGGTCCACGCCGCCTTCGGCTCCGATCGGGGGTTCGACATCCCGGTGGCGGCCGAATTCACCCGCGCCCTCCAGCCGATGCTCAACGCCTTCGGCCGGGACCCGCACTTCCGGCTGGTGCTCTTCACCGTCGACGAGTCCGTCTACTCTCGGGAGCTCGCTCCGATCGCCGGCGTCTACCCCTCGGTACGGCTCGGCGCGCCGTGGTGGTTCCTCGACAGCCCCGACGGAATGCGACGCTTCCGGGAGTTGGTGACCGAGACAGCCGGCTTCTACAACACCTCCGGCTTCGTCGACGACACCCGGGCGTTCCTGTCGATCCCCGCACGGCACGACCTGGCGCGGCGCATCGACGCCGGCTATCTGGCCCGCCTCGTGGTCGAGCACCGGCTCTCCGAGGACGAGGCCGTCGAGACGGCTGTCGACCTGGCGTACCGCCTGCCGCAGGAGGTGTACGCACCCGCCACGTCAACCCCGACGACACGTACGTGACCGTGTGGGCCCTGAGCAGCCGTACCAGAATCCCCGCGTCCTCGCCGCGGGCGACCGCGTCGATCTCACCTGCCGGCGCGCCACGACGGGTTGCCGCTCCTGCCGGCCATGTCAGGCGGGGACGACGTAGGGGAAGGTGGTCGAGCGGGCATCCTTGGTGACGTCGGGGGTGAGCCCGGAGGTCATGCCGGTGTTGAGGACGAGGGAGAACATGACCTCTGGCGGGTTGTCGGACATGCTGCGTCCGTTGCGGGTGGCGAAGCCGTAGTTGGCGGGGGTGCCGACCTGGTACGTCAGCACGTCGGGGTAGACCGCCCGCGCCACGCTCCAGCCGTACGCCTGGGGGTCGGGCGCGGTGCCGTTCGCGGCGACGACCCGGGCGACCGCCGAGGCGATCTCCTCGCCGTCCGCCCTGAGGTCCTCGCAGGGGTGCCGGACGTTGGCGGGGTTGGAGAAGTCGGTGTCGGTCGGCCAGAAGATCGGCCACATCATGGGGTGGCCGGCGCGGTTGATCTGCCGCCATCCCCCGGCGTCGGTGGCGAGCTTGGTGGCGGCCCAGACGCCGATCCGGGTGCCGTCGCCCAGCATCGGCTCGTCCCGGGAGACTTCGAGGACGATCGAGTCGACGGTCGTGCCGGCGAAGCTGTTCTTGGCGTTCTCCGGCCGCCAGGCCGAGCGGTCAAGTTCGGCGCCGTTCTTGAAGGCGTCGTTGACTGTGGCGAGTTGGTCGAGGTCGATGTAGAAGGGGTCGGTGATCCGCCCGGCCCACATCCGCAGGTTCTGGCCGCTCACCTCCTCGCCGGTCCGCCCTCGGGCGAGCTGGGTGCCGGTGGCGCCGTCGTCCCGGGCGTCCGCGCCGGTGAGCGCGTGCAGCGTCAGCTCCTGCTTCCCCTGACCGTCCGGTTCGCCGAAGGCCACCCGGTAGGTCAACTCCTCGAGCTCCCCGCCGTTGATGTGGATCTTGAATTCGTACCGCGCCTCGGCGTGGAATCCCCGCTTGATGTCGGCCCTCGTGACCGAGCTGTTGACGTCCATCACGAAAACGGTGCCCTGCTCGCCGTTGAAGACGAAAAGATCGTTGAGGTAGAGCTGGCCGCTCTGGGCGGCAAGCGGAGTATCAAGGTGATGCGACATCGACTGCTCCCGAAATTACACTTCTGGTCAATCCGAGCTTATCTACGCAGAGCGCCGATAAGCCCCGCAGTTCGGGATTAGGTGACCAGCCGATGACGACGAGCAGGGTAGCCGAGCTGCTGCGGAAACCCGGGGACCCCGAGCGGGCGACGTTCCTGGAGTTGTTCTTCGACCTCGTGTTCGTGCTCGCGTTCACCCAGCTCTCGCACGGGCTGATCCAGCACCTCGACTGGACCGGCGCCTTCCGGACGCTGGTGCTGCTGCTGGCCGTGGTGGGTCTGGTTCACCACGGCGTGGGTGACCGACAGGTTCGACCCGCAGCGGCCGCCGATACAGCTACTGGTCATCTCGATCATGGGCGGCAGCCTGGTGATGGCCGCCGCACTGCCCGGCGCCTTCGGCGACACCGGCCTGGTCTTCGCCGTCGTGTACGTCGCCATCCAGCTCGGCCGCAGCATCTTCCTCCGGCTCATCCTTCGGGGCCACGAGCTGCAGCGCAGAGCCGTGCGGGTGCTGTTCTGGTTCGGCGTGTCCGCGGTGCCGTGGATCGCGGGGGCGCTCGCGCACGGTACGACGCGTGGCCTGCTGTGGACGCTGGCCGTGGCCGTGGAGTACGGCGCATTCGTGCTCCACTACCCCACGCCCGGGCTCGGCCGCTCGCGCGAGTCGGAACTGCCGGTCGTGGCCGAGCACCTGTCCGAGCGCTACCGGCAGTTCTTCATCGTCGCCCTCGGCGAGTTGATCCTGCTCACCGGACTGGCGGTCACCGGCACCGGCTTCACGACCGACCGGACGGCGGCGGTCGTGGTGTCGTTCGCGACCACGGTGCTGCTGTGGCGGATCTACATCCACCGCGCCGGGCAACTGTTGCCCGCGGCCATCGCCGCGGTCCCCGACCCGGACCGCCTTGCCCGATCGGCCTCATACGCCCACCTGGTCATGGTGGCCGGCATCGTCGTCACCGCCGTCGGCGATCAACTCGTCATCGTCCAGGCCCTCGGACAGACCCGACCGGCCTGGATCGCCGTCATCCTCGGCGGACCCGCGCTGTTCATGGCCGGACGTGCCCTCTTCGAATACGAGGTGTTCAAGCGCGTACCCCGAGATCGGCCGGTCGCGCTGTTCGTGCTGGCCGCCATGTCGCCGGCTTTGCTCCTCGTACCGCCGCTGCTGGTCGCCGTCGCCGCCACCCTGGTCCTGGCCCTGAACGCCGTCTCCGACGCGACCCGCGCCGGACGACGCCCACCGAGCCACCGTGGCCACCAGGCGGACCATCGCGACGGGTAGGGCCCGCTGCGGTCGGTCCAGAGCCCCGACGCGGCTCAATCTTCTCTTATCCCAAACAAAGGGAAGTATCGATCGCGGCGCGTTTCCTGGACGGCACGCGACCGGTTGTACCGGGCGTGACGGCGACATCACCCGCCATCGACACGATCCCGTCGGCCACCCTGCCCCGATGGCGCATCACCTGGGCGGAACGCGAGAACGACCGGCGACGCCGCGCGCACCACGCCGAGACCGAGGCCTGGGTCCGGCGCAACGACCAACTGATCCGGCTGCAGATCGAGGCCGCGACGTTCCTCGGGTACGCGCAGCCGCGTACCGGCCTGCCGGTCGACCTCGACGACGACGAGGTCATCTACCGGGTGCTGCCGACCGCGGAACTGGTCGAGGCCGAGGCACGGCACGGTTCCGGACTACCCACGCCGGGGCTCACCGTCGTCATCACCAGCATCGACGCACCCGGCCGAACCCTGCCCAGAGGTCTGCGGGTCGTCGACGCCGGCATGGCCGTCGTGACCGACCGTCGGGTGGCCTTCGCCGGGCGCGAGTACCGGCGGGAGTGGGCGTACGCGGACATGGTGGGGCCCGCACACCACCCCCACACCCCGATCACCCTGCTGCACAGCACCGACGGA
This sequence comes from Micromonospora sicca, assembly GCF_003172935.1. Taxonomy (GTDB): domain Bacteria; phylum Actinomycetota; class Actinomycetes; order Mycobacteriales; family Micromonosporaceae; genus Micromonospora; species Micromonospora sicca. The sequence continues at coordinate 56,204 of NZ_QGKS01000294.1, forward strand.
AGTCGGCTCACCGGGCTGCTGGTGCCGACCGCCGCGACCGTGAACTTCCGCTTCTACCTCACCCTCGCCTTCGCCGCCGCAGCCGGCCAACGCGCCGCCGTCGCCGCGCAGATCGACGCCCTGCGGGACGCCCACCGGCGCGCGCGGCCGACGCCACCGCCACCGGCCGAACCGGAGCACGCCCCGCTGACCGCGCTGCGTCCCGATCGCCGGCTGGCCACCGCCGCCGCGGTCGTCGCGTTGACCTTCGCGACGGTGCCCGTCGGCGCGTTCGGCGCGGAGCGCGGCGGCCCGCCGTACCGGGCGAACGCAGGCGCCGGCGTCGCCACCACCGGCGCGCCGCACACCATCGGCGCCGCCGCCCAGAAGAGCCTCGACGAGTCGACGACACCGGACAGCTCTGCGCCCGCGTCGCCGGCCGGCGAGTCGCCCACTCCGCCGACCGGTGCCGGGTCGGGTGTAGCCGGAAGGGTCCTTCGCCCGCGCACGCCGAGCCGGGCCACCTCCGCCGCGCCGACGGTCACGGTCACGGTTCGGGCTGCCCGCCCGACCGCGACCGCCGGGCCGGCCCCGACCACCCCTGCTGCGCCGACCACCGGCCCGGCCCCGACCACGACGCCGCCCCGGAGCACGGATCCGACCACCGACCCGACCACGGGTCCGGCCCCGACCACCGGGTCACCGTCGCCGGAGCCCGTTCTGATCAACCTCTGTCTGGACCCGCTCCGGCTGCCACTGGCGGAGCGGCTCCTCTGCCCATGAGCGACCCGATGAGTCATCGCGCGGGCGTCGCGCGACGGGAGATCGCCCGAAGTCAGCCCGGCGCAGCGGGAAGCCCCAGCTCAGGATGTCGTTCCCGAGCTGGGGCTGCGTTGCCGCCCGCGGCCGGGCGCTCCGCTCGACGTTCAGGTGCGGGGCGCGGCCACGGCGGCCTGGGCGTCGATGATCCCCCAGCCGTACAGCGGCGAGTAGACGCCGCGCAGGCCGACGACCGGGGTGCGGGCGGTCGACATCAGCACCGAGTACACGTTGTCGAGGCTGCGCCCCTGGGCGAAGAGCAGGGCCGCGACTCCCGACACGTACGGCGTCGCCATCGAGGTGCCCGCGTAGGCGTCGTAGTCCCCCTGCCCGCAGCTCGCCGAGCCGGCGCCGACCGGGACGCTGGACCACACGTCGTCATCGCAGTTGACCAGGCCGGCGCCACCGGGGGCGGCCACCGCCTTCAGGTCAGCCTTCACGCCCAGGTTCGAGTACCACGCCTTCACCTCGTTGCGGTCGGTGGCGGCGACGCAGAGGGCGCCCGCCTCCCAGGCCGGCGTGTCGCACAGGGGCGCCGTCTCGTTGCCGGCCGCGGCGATGACGGCGACGCCCTTCGCCTGCGCGTACGCGATCGCCTCGGTGGCGGCGGACTCGAGCCCGGTGAGGGTGAGGGCCTGGGAGCCCGGCAGCGCGCCGAGACTGAGGTTGACCACCTTGGCACCGTGGTCGGCCGCGTAGCGGATGCCCGCGGCGATGTCGGCGAAGCTGCCGCTGCCCGCCTCCAGCACCTTGATCGGCATGACCTCCGCGTCGGGGGCGACGCCCGCGACACCGAGACCGTTGCCGGTGGCGGCGGCCGCGATGCCCGCCACGTGGGTGCCGTGCTCGTCGCCGGCGTCGGCCGTGCCGTTGGGGCCTCGCCAGTCGCCGTTGCCGCAGGAGGCCGGCCCGCAGTCGACGAAGGTGGCGCCGGGCACGAGCTTGGACTTCAGGTCCGGGTGGCTGAGGTCGACGCCGGTGTCCACCACCGCGATCACCACACCGGTTCCCGTGCTGGCTCCCCAGGCCTGTTCGGCATGGATCTGCCGCAGGCCCCACTGCTTGTCGTACAACGGATCGTTGACAGCCGCCTGCGCGGGCGTTGCGGCGACGGCCACGAGGGCGGTGGCCACCGCGGCGCCGGCGAGTAACCGGGCGATCGACATGAGATATCTCCTCAGGATGCGACAACGGTTCAGCTATGCCATCGGTGAGGAGCCGCCAGACGCAACAGCGGACGAAGGCATTGAGCCCGGCCGGTCCGCTCGGCGATCAGACCACGCAGAACTCGTTGCCCTCCGGGTCGGCCATCACCACGTGGTCGAGCCGGCCGTCCACAACATCCTCACGCAGCACCGTTGCGCCCGCTGCCACCAGCCGCTGGACCGCAGCCCGTACCCGCGGCGCCCGCACCTCCCAGGGCACCCCGCGCCCGCCGCCGGCCTGAATGTCGAGGTGGATCCGGTTCTTGGCCACCTTCGGCTCAGGAACCCTGAGGAACGAGATCCGCGGTCCCCGCCCGGCCGGGTCCTCAAGATAGGCGGCGTCGCCCCACTCGTCCTCGGCAACGCCGAAGTGGCGGAGGAACGCTTCCCAGTCGGCGAAGCCCGACGGGGGCGCCGCGTCGACGTAGCCCAGCGCCGTCTTCCAGAAGGCGGCCAGGGCCGGTGGGTCCGCGCTGTCGAAGGTCATGGTCCACGCGTCGGCCATCTGGTCAGCTTTCACCAGCCACTTCCCCAGGGCAACCGGCACGCGGCCAGCTTCGGTCGGACCATCGTCGGTCGCCGCCGGTGGTCGCCGGCGACGACGGCGTACCGGGAGCGACAGCGGCTATCGCGGGGCAGGTGGCGGCGACAGCCGGGGCACGATCTGGCGGATCGTCGGCCCGCTCGGATCGTGGTAGTCGAGAACGATGTCCGGGTCCGGGTCGGCATCCGGGTGCGGGTCGCTCGGCTGCCGGTGGGAGTCGTCCGTCGCCGATGCGGTCGGGGCATCGGTGGTGACGCGGATGGTGACGCGGCAAACCTCGTCGGGGCCCGGCGCGCACGCCCCACAGGTGATCACCATGACCGTCGAGTGGCCCGGCACGGGATCAGCCGACTGCCGGCGGTCGACGCCTGCCGGAGTCGGTGTGGAGGCTACGCAGCGGCCGGCCCGGCCCCGGGCGTGCAGCGCACGGGTCAGGTGACCGACGAAGGTGACCTGCGAGTCAGGGCAGACCACCGCAACTCGCAGACCCCTGCCGGCCGCCGCGGCCACGATCACATCGGCAACGGTCGCCAGCACCACACGCTCGCGTGCGATCGCGGACAGCTCAAGCACCATGACGCCCCTTCGACGCGGGCTGACCGGCGCCGACTCCCACGGACTGCCACCGGCCACGCTTCCGCCCGATCCAGATGTCGCCAGCGCGGAAACCGACCACCGCGTCGGCTGCCTGGTCGACCTCCATCCCTGCCACCAACGCAGGCGGCGTGATCGCGGCCACCGTTACATTCACCTGCGTCCCCTCCGCAATCGGCGGTGACCGTCACGCCGCGACCGCCTTCTCCGAACTACCGGTTCGCTCCGCCTCGCTGGGCTCAGAGAGCGAAACCGATCAGCCCCTCTGCCAGGTTCTGAGAGGGGATGATCAGGAGGTGCGGAAGCGTCCGGCGATCTGGCCGAAGGTGGGCAGGCCCAGGTGGATGACTGAGGGCTTGAGAGCGGCATCGAGTTGAGCCAGCTTGTCCTCGGCGCCGGCCAGGCTGATCTCCAGGCCCTCGACCTCGCCGAGCCAGCCCCCGCGCTGAGCTTCGGCGATCCGATCGAGCGGGTTGTCGCGGATCTCGATCAGTCGGTCTCGCTGGGACGGCTCGGGCCGGAGGAGCGAGCATCTGACGCAAGCTTCTCTGCACTACGAGTTGCGAGAGTCCGGTCCGAGGCCATGCAGTCGTCGGCCCGTCACGATGATCATCCCCGCTCTTGACGCCCCGGCCGCGCTTGTTCAGCTGATGTGGAGGTTCGTCGTCGCCACACCGACATGCCCCGTCACACTCCGATGAAGCTCACTGTTTCTGTCATGTCCGCCCGCCCGGTACGCAGCCGTGGCACGCCTTCCTTCTCGAATCCCACCGCGACACCGCAGAACAGTACGAGCCCGTCATCGGCTCCGACTATCTGGCTGACAGTCTTGCGATACATCGTCCACATCACCTGGGGGCAGCTGTGCAACCCTTCCGCCCTTAGCAACAGCATGACCGTCTGCAAGTACATCCCCGCGTCCCCCCACTGTCCGGGCCCCATCGTCCGGTCGAGGTAGCAGAACAGTACGACCGGCGCCCCGAACGCCTCCGAGTTCAAGGCGGCGATTTTCATGGGCCTGTCGGGGTCGTCGCGCACGATTCCCAGCGCTTTGTACCGCTGGGCAGCCGCGGCGGAAAGGCGGTCCAGATACGGCGAGGCCAGTTGGGCCGGGTACATCGGATACTCCCGCTCATCACCCGTGTCTCCCGCCAATGCCCTGGCCGTCGCGCGCTTCTTCAGTTCGGCCAAGGGCTCACCGGTCACGACATACACATGCCACGGCTGGAGGTTCCCACTCGACGGAGCCCGCGTCGCTGCAACCAGCACTCGTTCGAGTATCTCTTTGGATACCGGCTCATCGCTGAACACCCGCACAGCCCGGCGGCTGTCTACAGCTTTATACACATCCACGTCTTTCGTCCTCTCACTCGACGGCAACCACCTCTCTACCGTCTTCAGCACGCACAAGAAGCAACAGGTGATCCGGATCGCACTTCGATCTGCGGCAGGCGGCAGCGCTGTTCCTCGGCCTGTGCATGCGATCGGCCTCCGCCTGCTCCACGAGGTGATGGACCAGTTGGTCGGTGAACGGGCGAATCATGGAGCGGCTCCTCAACCTCAGTGGTGCGGATGGCGATCTGGGCGAAGGTGGGCATCCCGAGGTCGATGGCAGTGCGACGCCGGGTCTGCTCGACGTCAAGCACCTGCCCAATTGCCTAGCCGTCGGCGACCTCAATTCGTGGTATCGGAGCCGACGGCAGGTCCGCCGGGTCGGCGACGATCAGCACATCCACCGCACGGTTCGTCACCATGCAGCGCACGGACTCCCACGGTCCGCGGACGATGCCCTCCAGGCGGTAACCGCGCCGGCGGCTGTAGTCCAGGCACTTCGCGACGGCGGGCTCGACGGGGTCGATGTCGGCGGGTATCCAGATCACCGCGTTGTCCATGCCTTCTCTCCTGATCAACTATCGACGGCCGGGCGAGCGGGAATGATCAGCTGCGCGGGGAGGGCGGGCGCCCTCGCTGCTGAACCGGCATCGAGGCGCGGCCCGGGCGCCGCGAGGATCGGCCGGCAGGAGGGCGTCCCGGCTTGCCCCGTTCGCGATGTCGTTACTCGCATCTGCCCCAGGTCCATCCGGGTCGGCTGGTCGGCGATCGCACCGCCGGGGCAACGCAGCGTCCCGCCGGTCGACGCCACAGTGCGTGGACCGTCGTGCCGTCGGGGAGCACGAACGGATCGCAGGCGGTGAAGCCGTGGCGAACGTAGAGGGCAGCCTCGGCGAGAGTGGTGGCCTCCACGTAGGAAGGCACGAGGCGATCCATCCGGACGAGGCTGCGGGCGAGCAGGGCGGTGGCGCGGGCGTGACGCCAGGTGGCCGACGGGACCGCGAGGAAGGCGAGATGGTTGTGGGCGTCGGCGGGACGGTGAGCTTTGAGGACTCGGTCCAGGGCCCGGAAGCGGTCCAGGTGGTCCCCGCAGGCATGGGCGAGCCGTTCGCGGTAGCCGGCCGGTGGCGGAATGGGACGGTGGCGGTGGAACCAGACGGCGGTGGCGGAGCGGTCGACGAGCAGGTAGACCTCACCGAAGAGCAGGGCGTGTTCGACCCAGACTGCGGAGATGGCGGTGAGGACCTGGCGTCGCCGGTCGTCGTCGGGCACGAGCCACGCGCCGATCGCCGAGGAGTGCAGGGCGTCGGCGACGAGGCCCGCAATGTGGGTGGTGTCGCACCAGCGGGCGGGAACCGCGGGCGGAATGGCTGCCATGGACGATCTCCTGTGGATCAGGCGTTGTTGCCCGAGGGCGGGCCGGCCGCCACACGAGGCGAGGGTGTGTGGTCGGGCGAGGTCGCCCGCCCCTGGAGCGGGCGTGCCGGTACGGACCGGCGTCGCGTGACCGATCAGCGCGGGCGTGCAACCAGCTGATCGGACGTGCGGGACGGTCCTGGGTCGCCGCACGAGGGCCGCGCGGTGGAGGTACGTGGGGCGCGGCGCGCCGGGTGCTGCCGTTCGCCGCCGGCGGATCAGCACCCCGGCGCCCGGGACCGGCGAATATCTGGGTGCGGCCGTGACCGCGCCGCTGTCGCCGGCCGGTTCGTGCTCGGGGGCAGCCGTGGCCGGGCGTGGTGACGCCGAGGCGTCGATCAGGCAGGTCTGGTGCCGGGCTGGGGCGATCGCTGGGCGGACATGTCGCACCGGGACGAAGCGCAGCGCCGGGATGCCAGCTCCGGCGTCCACGGGTGCGGTGAGGTGTCGGCTGCCGTGGGCGTACCGGCGGCTGCGGCAGCCGAACCGGTCGCGCTGCCGGACGAGAGCGTCGTCAGGCCGCCCGTGCCGCGCCCCTCGGCGCGCCCGGGGCCACGACCCACGTCAGCAGCACCCGCGGCCCGTTCGCCGCCGCTTCGACACGGCACCGTCACGTCCCGGGACGGGATGGCCGGCGCAGCTGCCGGGTCCGTCGGGATGACAGCGGGCATCCGGATGGCGTGGCCGGTGTCGCCTGGAGTGGTGGTGGGCACCGCGCCGGCAGGCTGGGGCCGCGGGTCGGCCGGGTCGCCGGGTGGAACCGCCGGTTGGCCGAGGATCGGCCCGGTCAGCCCCAGCACCGGGGCGAGGACGGGATGCAGTGTCCGGACGATCGGCTCGGTCACCGGCCGGAGAACGGCGTCAACGGGTTCGAGAATTCCCGTGCCGGCGACCGCCTGCACCACCGGAGCCGCGGCGGCCACGACCGGACGCGTCACGGGCGCGACGACCTCGACGGCTCCCGCCGACCCCGCGCCGGTCGACCGGCCCACGAGGCGACGCACCGGCGCCACCGCCGCCGACAGGTCGGCGGGCGGGACCCGCACCGCCGGGTCGGACTCGCTGGCAGGCTCGCGGGTGACCGCTCTCCCCGCGGTCACGGGCCCCGGCTCGCGCGTCGCGCCGGTCCTCGCGCGGCTGTGGTCGACCGTCGCCCGGCCGGACACGGGGGCGGGCGGGCCGGAGAGGACACTGTCGACCATCGCCCCGGCGCCGCCGAGGAGGTCCCCGACGATGCCCGAGCCCGGTTCGTCGACGGCGTACGCGGTGTCGTGCCTGACGGCGTCGTAGGCGCCCCAGACGGCGACGACGCCACCGAGCAGGAGCATCCCACGTACCGCCGCGCGGGCGAATCGTCGGCCGCCACGCCGCTGCACGGGCACCCTCCCGAGTCGTCCCACAACGCCCACCACAATCGTCGATTGTTGCCCAAAGCGGTCAGTCGATGAGCCTCCGACACGCCGAGTCAGGCGTCGTGGCAGCACGACCGGCGCGGCCTCGCCCGCCCTCGAGGGCCTGGCCCGGAAACTCGCCCACGGCGACGTCGCCGTCGTGCTGATGGAGCCGGCGTTGACCAACATCGGCATCGTCCTGCCCGAGCCGGGCTACCTGGCCGGGGTTCGGGAGCTGACCCGTGCGCACGGCACCTACCTCATCAACGGAGACCCACACCTTCTCCGCCGGCCCGGGTGGCGCGACCGCCGCGTGGGGACTGGATCCCGACGTCGTGACCATCGGCAAGGCCATCGGCGGCGGGATCCCCGTCGGGGCGTACGGGCTGTCCGCAGCGTTGTCGGCGGCGCTGAGCGGCCGCACCGACCTCGACCTGGTCGACGTGGGTGGGCCGGGCGCCGCGCGTCGCGCAATCGGCGGACGCGCCGCCCCGGTCGCCACCGCACGGGTGGGGTCTGACTTTTGTCATGAGTACCCGTGCGTGACGCATCGAGCGTCATGACCAAGCGCACTGTGGCCGGGCCTGTTCCGTCGATGAGACTCGAATCCGTCGCCGGAGGAGGCAGCCGGCCGAGTTCGCGAGGGGAGTCGTGACGGTGGACGAGCGCTACGACAGCTACTGCGCCGCGGATCGGCTGTTCTACGACTCGCTCGGCAGCGCGGTCGCGCAGCCGGCCTTCCCGGCCGCCGAGCGGCCGGTCCCGACCGGCTGGCGACGCGAGCCGCTCGACGACTGGCTGATCTACGCGCCCGAGGGCGGCTCGCTGCCGCAGCAGGGCTGGAAGATCCACGTGTCCGCGGGCCTGGCGAACGCCGAGCGGGTGCTGGACGCCGTCTGGGCGTACTGCGTCCCCCGTGGCCTGTCCTTCAAGTTCCTGCGCGGCCCCCGCACGCTGCTGCTGCGCAACTCCAAGTACGCCGCCCGCGCCGCCAGCGGCAAGTTCATCACGGTTTACCCCCGCGACGACGCGGAGCTGGAGCTGGCCTGCAAGGAACTCGACGAACTGCTCGCCGGCGAGTCCGGGCCGTACATCCTCAGCGACCTGCGCTACGGCGCCGGCCCGGTGTACGTGCGCTACGGCGGCTTCGCCGCCCGCTACTGCCACTCCCCCGACGGCCAGGTGGTACCGGCCATCGAGGACGGCTCCGGGGCGCTGGTGCCCGACCGCCGGGACCCGGTCTTCCACGTGCCGGACTGGATCACCCTGCCCGACTTCCTCGGCCCGCACCTGGCCGCCCGGAGCGCGACCAGCACCGACGAGGTGCCCTACCGGATCGAGCGGGTGATCCACTTCTCCAACGGCGGCGGGCTGTACGTGGGCCGCGACCTGCGTACCGACACGGAGGTGGTGCTGAAGGAGGCCCGGCCGCACACCGGCCTGGACGCCGACGCCACCGACGCCGTCGCCCGGCTGGCCCGGGAGGCGGCCGCCCTGCGCCAGCTCGCCGACCTGCCGCAGGTGCCGCGGGTGCACGACGAGTTCACCCTCGGCGAGCACCGGTTCCTGGCGCTGGAGTTCATCGAGGGCCGCCCGCTCAACAAGGTGCTGGTCGACCGGTACCCACTGATCGACGCCGACGCGACCGACGAGGACCGGGCGGCGTACGTCCGATGGGCCCGGCACATCCACGAACAGGTCGAGTCGCTGATCGCGGCGATCCACGACCGGGGCCTGGTCTACGGCGACCTGCACCTGTTCAACATCATGGTCCGCCCCGACGACCGGGTCGCCCTGGTCGACTTCGAGGTCGCCGCGCCCATCGCCGGACACCGCCGGCCCGGCCTGCGCAACCAGGGCTTCGCGGCCCCGCGGGACCGGACCGGGCCGGCGGTGGACCGGTACGCCCTGGCCTGCCTGCGGCTGGCGCTGTTCCTGCCGCTGACCCAGCTCGTCCGGCTCGCCCCGGCGAAGGCGGCGCACCTGGCCGACATCGTCACCGCCAACCTCCCGGTGCCCCGGTCCTTCCTGGACCCGGCCGTCGAGGAGATCACCGGCTCCACCCGCGGTGGCGCGCACGACCCGCAGCCGGCGCTCGATCCGGGCGACTGGCCGGCGGTGCGGCAGCGGTTGACCACGGCGATCCTGGCCAGCGCCACACCCCAGCGGGACGACCGGCTCTTCCCCGGCGACATCGAGCAGTTCCGCAGCGGCGGCCTCAACCTCGGCCACGGAGCCGCCGGGGTCCTGTACGCACTGGCCGCCAGTGGCGCCGGGCGCTGGCCGGAACACGAGGACTGGCTGGTGCGGCGGGCGAGCTCGCCCCCGTCCGGGACCCGCTGCGGCTTCTACGACGGGCTGCACGGTGTCGCGTACGCGCTGGAACACCTCGGGCGCCGACAGGACGCGCTGGACGTGCTCGACATCTGCCTCCGGCAGCCCTGGGACGGGCTGGACCACAGCCTGGCGAGCGGCCTGTCCGGGATCGCCCTCAACCTGGCCGAGCTGGCCGGGCGCACCGGGGAGACGTCGCTGCGCGACGCCGCGTGGCGGGCCGCCGAGCAGGTCGTCGACCGGCTCGCCGACGACCCGGGCCCCGACGTCAGCGGCGGGCGGCACCCGTACGCCGGGCTGCTGCGCGGCCGGACCGGCGCGGCGCTGATGCTGCTGCGGCTGCACGAGCTGAGCGGCGACGAGACGCTGCTGGAGCACGCCGCCACGGCGCTGCGCCAGGACCTGCGCCGGTGCGTGGTACGCCCCGACGGCGCGCTTGAGGTCAACGAGGGCTGGCGGACCATGCCGTACCTGGCGCACGGCAGCGTCGGCATCGGGCTGGTCCTCGACCAGTACCTGCGCCACCGCGCCGAGGAACGGTTCACCGAGGCGAGCGCCGGGATTCGCCGCGCGGCGCGGTCACCGTTCTACGCGCAGGCCGGGCTGTTCGCCGGGCGGGCCGGCATCATCGCGTACCTCGCCGCCTCGGCGGACGACGCCGACCAGCGGCGGGAGCTCGCCGCGCAGCGGGAACGACTGGCCTGGCACGCTCTGCCGTACCGGGACGGGGTTGCCTTCCCCGGCGAGCAGCTGCTGCGGCTGTCCATGGACCTCGGCACCGGCACCGCCGGAGTGCTGTACGCGCTGGCCTGCGCGCAGCACGACCAGCCGCCGGTGCTGCCCTTCCTCGCGCCGTTGCCGGGCGCGCAGAGACTCCCCCGCGGCAGCGGGGGCGACCGGATCGACCGACCAGCGGAAAGGGGGTGACACGACATGGCGCTTCTGGACCTTCAGGGCCTGGAGATGGCTCCGGCCGACCGTACGGGTGGCGGTAGCCGGGCGAGCCTGCTGCTCTGCGGCGACAGCTCGCTCTCCGTCACGACCTGCAACTGATCGCGGGCACCACGCGGGGCCCTGGGTGGGTAGACGTGCCCACCCGGGGCAACCGCCGCCACACCGGGAGGACCGATGCAGACGTTGGCCGCGGGAGACGGGTTGCTCCGGCGGACGGTCCGGGAGGGCGGCGGCTGGACGGCCGTGCTCGCGGCGGTCGCGCTGACCGGCGCGGCCGCCGAACTGCTGCTACCCGCGGCCCTCGGCCGCGCCGTCGACGCCGCCCTTGCCGGCGACTCCCGCTGGTGGGCGGTGTCGGCCTGCGGCCTGGTCGTCGTCCTCGTCTGCACCGACACCCTCAGCGACCTGGCCGGCGGATACGGTGCCGCGCGGGCCACCGCCCGGCTCCGCCGGCACCTGCTCCGGCACCTGTTCGCGCTGGACGTGCGCGCCACCCGCCGTCACCCGGTGGGTGATCTCGTCGGCCGGCTGGTCGGCCAGGCAGCCGACGCGGGACAGGCCGGCAACTCGGTGGTGCTGGCGGTGGTGACGGTGCTGCCGCCGCTCGGCAGCGTCGTCGCGCTCACCGTCCTGGAGCCGGTGCTGGGCGCCACCCTGCTCGCCGGTCTCGGCCTGCTCGCCGTGCTGATGCGCGCCTTCGTCACCGACGCCTCGGCCGCCACCGCCGGATACCAACAGGCCCTGGGCGCGATCGCCGGCCGACTGCTGGAGTCGCTGACCGGGGCCCGGACCATCGCCGCCGCGGCGACCACCCGCCGCGAGGAGGACCGGGTGCTGGCCGCCCTGCCGGAGCTCGGCCGGCACGGCCGCCGCGGCTGGGAGCTGCTGGCCCGGGCCAGCGCGCGTACCTCGGCGGTGGCGCCGCTGTTGCAGCTCACCGTGATCGCGGTCGGCGGGTACGCCCTGACCGCCGGCTGGCTCACCCCGGGGCAGCTGGTCTCCGCGGTCCGGTACGCGGCCATGGGCGCCGGACTGGGCGGGGTGCTCGCCACGCTGAACCATCTGGTCCGCAGCCGGGCGGGCGCAGACCGGGTCGCCGAACTGCTGGCCCGACCCGTCGTGGCCGACGGCGACCGGACGCTTCCGCCGGGCCGCGGCGGGCTCCGGCTGCGCGGGGTGAGCGTGCACGGCGATGACGGCCGGCCGATCCTGGCGGGCGTCGACCTGGATGTCCCGGCCGGCGCGACCGTCGCCGTCGTCGGGACGTCGGGCGCGGGCAAGTCCACGCTCGCCGCGGTGGCGGGACGGCTGCACGACCCGGACGTCGGTGAGGTGCGGCTGGACGGGGTGCCGCTGCGCGAGCTGGACCGGGCGGCACTGCGCCGGGCGGTGGGCTACGCCTTCGGCCGGCCGGTGCTGATCGGTGCGACGGTCCACGACGCGATCGGGCTGGCGCTGCCGGCCGGCTCGGCGTCACCGCCGGCCGACGGCAGCCCGGCCACGCCACCGGTCCTGAGCGCGGCCCGTACGGCGGCGGTCGCCGACGTCGTCGCCCGACTGCCCGACGGCTTCCGCACCCCGCTGGAGGACACGCCGCTCTCCGGCGGTGAGGCCCAGCGACTCGGACTGGCCCGCGCCCTCGCCGCGGAGCGCCTGCTCATCCTGGACGACGCCACGTCCAGCCTGGACACCGCGACCGAACACCGGATCGCGCAGGCGGTGGCCGGGCGAGCCGGCGAGCGTACCCGCCTGGTGGTCACCCATCGGGCCGCGACCGCCGAAGCGGCCGACCTCGTCGCCTGGCTCGACGGCGGCCGGCTGCGCGGCCTGGCTCCGCACCGGCGGCTCTGGGTGGACCCGGCCTACCGGGCGGTCTTCCTGCCGGCCGGTGACGGCTCGTGAGCGGCGTACGCCGGGTGACCTGGCGGGCGCTGCGTGCCCGAGGACGGGACCTCACCCGGCTCTGCGGCTGGTCACTGGTGGAGGCGCTGCCCGCGCTGCTGTCCGGCTATCTGGTCGCCCGCGCCGTCGACGAGGGTTTCCTGGCCGGACGCCTCCTCACCGGCCTGGCCTGGTTGGGTGCCCTCGCCGTGGCCGTACTCGTCGGCGCGGCCGCCACGGGTCGGGCGTACCGGAGCCTCGGCGCCGTGGTCGAGCCGTTCCGCGACGAGCTGGCCGGGCGGGTGGTCCACGCCGCGCTCCGCGAGGCCACCCGGGCCGGCGGTCGTCCGGACAGCGCGGCGCTGGCCCGGCTGACCCACCAGGTGGAGATCGTCCGGGACACCTTCGGTGGCCTGCTGATGGTGACCCGCGGCTTCCTGTTCGCCGCCGGCGCGGCCCTGCTCGGCCTGTTCGCCCTGGCCCCGGTGGTGGCGGCGCTGGCCGCCGCGCCGCTGGTCGTCGGTCTGGCCGTGTTCGTCACCGCGCTGCCGGCGATGGTCGGGCACCAGCGCGCGTACGTCCGAGCCGGTGAACAGCTCGGCCAGTCGGCCGCGGCCGCCCTGACCGGGCACCGGGACGTGCTCGCCTGCGGGGCGCAGGCTCGCGTCGTGGCCGACGTGGAGGTACGGGTGTCGGCACAGGCCCACGCCGAACGGACCGTGGCCCGGATGGCCGCGGTACGCAGTCTCAGCCTGGGCATCGGCGGCTGGCTGCCGCTGGTGGTGCTGCTCCTGGCCGCGCCGTGGCTGGTCGAGCGCGGCCTGAGCGCCGGCGCCGTGCTCGGCGCGCTCATCTACGTCGCCACCGGGTTGCAACCCGCCCTGCACACCCTGGTGCAGGGCGTCGGCGGTGGCGGCCTGCGGTACGCGGTCACCCTGGAGAACATCCTGCGCACCTGCCCGACGCCCGACGACCACCGCCCGCCGGCCCCGGCCGTCCGGGCACCGAGCCCCGGCCGGTCGACGGGACCGGCCGGTCCGGTGCCCGCGGTGCGGATCCGCGGACTGACCTTCCGCTACGGCCTGCTCGCCCAGCCGGTACTGGAGGACTTCTCGCTGACCCTGGCCGACGGTGACCACCTCGCCGTGGTCGGGCCGAGCGGCGCGGGCAAGTCCACCCTGGCCGCGCTGATGGCCGGACTGGTGCCCCCGCAGGCCGGCACCGTCCACCTGGCCGGCGCGGCGGTCGCCGGCGCCGAACCGGAGGTGCTCGCCCGGATGCGGGTGCTGGTGCCGCAGGAGGCGTACGTCTTCACCGGCTCGCTCGCCGACAACCTCCGCTACCTGCGGCCCGACGCCGACGACGCCGCCCTGGAGGCCGGCCTCGACGCGCTCGGCGCCCGCGCGCTCGCCACCCGCCTGGGCGGGCTGGCCGCGCCCGTCGCGCCCGCCCTGCTCTCCGCCGGCGAACGGCAGCTCATCGCCGCCGTCCGGGCCTGGCTGACGGCCGCCCCACTGACCATCCTCGACGAGGCGACCTGCCACCTGGACCCGGCGTTGGAGTCGACGGTCGAGGGCGCCTTCGCGCAGCGGGCAGGCACCCTGGTGGTAATCGCGCACCGGATCAGCTCCGCGATCCGGGCCCGTCGGGTGCTGGTGCTCGACGGCGACAAGCCGGTCGTCGGTACGCACGAGCAACTACTGGCCCGCTCGGCGACCTACCGACTACTCGTCGGTTGTTGGGACGACGTCCCGGTGCCGCCCGGCGCGGCGCCCGCCGGGCGGGTGTGAGCCACCGCCGCCGGGTGCTCAGATCCAGCCCGCCTCCCGGGCGACACGCACGGCTTCCACCCGGGTACGCGCGCCCGCCTTACGGGCGATCCGAGCGAGGTGGTTGCGGACGGTGCCGCGGGCGAGCCCCAGCGACGCGGCGACCTCCGCCACCGGCGCCCCCGCCGCGGTCAACCTGAGGACCTCGATCTCGCGGCTGGTCAGCGGCCCGTCCGGGCGCAGCGCGGCGACGACGAGGTCCGCGTCGAGCACGGGCTCGCGGCGGAACAACCGCCGGATCCCCTCCACCACCCGCTGCGGGCCCACGTCGCTGCCGAGGATGCCGACCATCCGCGTCGCGGACAGCATGCCGCGCAGCCCCCGCGCCCTGCGGGGGTGGGCGAGCACCAGGAGGGGACACGGGCCGACCGGGCCGGGCACGTCCTCGGCGATGAGGTCCAGATCGGCCACCACCACGTCAGGGCGTTGTGCCTGTACCGCCGGGCGGACCGCGTCGCCGCGATCCACCTCCGCGACCACGCTGATGTCCTCCTCCGCGGCGAGGACGCAGGACAGCGCGCCCCGAACCAGGGCACCCTCCAGGGCGAGCAGGGTACGGATCACGGTGGACCTTCCTGCGCATCTTCAGCATCGATCACTCAACGTCAGCATTCAAACACGCACCTTGGGGTCCTGCACGGCTACGGGGCGGGCCCGGGACATGGCCGGCGGACCCGCCCACCGACCACTAGAACCAGCCGTCACGCCGCGCGCGCCACACCGCCTCCATCCGGTTGCGGGCCCCCGTCTTGCGCAGAATCGCCGACAGGTGGTTGCGCACCGTCCCATGCGCCAGATAGAGCCGACGGGCCATCTCCTTCACCGGAAGGCCCTCGGCAGCCACCCGCAGCACGTCCAGCTCCCGTGGGGTCAGCGGAGTCTCCGGGGGGCAGAGCACCGCCACCGCGGCGGCCGGGTCGATGGCCCGCTCCCCCGCGGCGAGTGCGCGGATCGCCCGGACCAGGTCCGGCAGCGATCCGTCCTTGCCGAGGAGACCCCGCGCCCCGGCCGCCAGCGCCGCCTCGGCCAGGGCGGGACTCCACCGGTGACTCATCGCCAGCACGGCGCTGCCCGGCGCCTCGGCGCCGATCCTGGCCAGCACTTCGACCGGGTCCGGCAGCTCCGGCGCCAGAGCCAGCACCACCACGTCCGGCCGGCAGCGCCGGACCACCGTCAACAGCTCACCGGCACCCTCCACGTCGGCGACCACATTCATGTCCTCCTCACTCGACAGCGCGGCGCAGAGCGCACCGCGCAGCAGACCCATGTCCTCGGCCACGACAACGTGGATCACCACGTTTCTCCGATCTCGGGTACGCGTCACGACGGCCATCGGCCCCGCAACTCTCGACGGGGCGGCACGGCCGGATCGGGCGCGACAGACGGGCAGCCCTCGTCCCGCCGCACCGCCGCGGTGGACGGGGCGCGGGCGCCGTTGGACCACGCCAGCGGGGCCGGCACGGCCTTCGGGCCGGCGACCGCGGGCGGGTCGTCCGGCTCAGCCGGGACGGGCGACCGCTGAGGGAGATCGTCCCCCGACGAGGACCGGCACCAGGTCCTGGAACTGGCCGGGCCGGCACCGCGACGGCCAGCCGGGCGCGCGGAGCAGTCCTGGCCCGGGCCCCGGTCCGTCCTGGACACCCACGGCAGCCTTGTCGGCGGGTGGGACGGGCCGGCCGGGTTGTCCGGACGACGCCGACTCCGGGCACGGCCGCGCGGCGCCCCGCCCGATCGGCGCGGCCGGACCCACCGGTCCGACGACGGACGCCGACGGCGGTTTCGCCATGGTCGGCGCAGCCCTCGCAAGCGCGGGCGCGGGCCTCGGGCCCCGGGGCGGCTCCGAGGCGGTGAGCGGACGGGCTGTCGGGCCGCTCGCCCTACCGGAGCCCGACTCGGCCGCCGGCGCCGGGGGCGGAGCGGTCGGGCCGGGCGAGGGCGGGACTGCCGGACCGCTGACCAGGCCGAGGACGGGCGAGAGAACGGCTCCGGCGGCCCGGATGAGCGTCGTGACGAGGGACGGAATCGGCACGGTGTCCACGGCACGCACGACGTGCGGAAGCGGGGCGACAACCAGCGCCACCACAGCCGGTCGGGCCACGCTCGGCCCCGCCAGCGGTGTCGGCGACCTGGCGGGAACTCGCGGCCCCTGACGATCGGCGGACCGCCGCCCGAGGCCGCCGGCGGAATTCTGACGCCGATCCGCACGGCGTTCGGCAGGCCGGCCGGCCGGCCTGCCACCGTCTACACCGAATGAGAGCGGGGTCCGGGTCCGGGGCGCGACCACGGACGACGCGTCCCCAGACGACGGTGTCCGGGTCGGGTGTGTCCGGTCAGGTGCGGCGGCCAGGCCACCGACGACAGCGCGCAGCAGGGTCACGGGCCGGGCCGCGCCGCCCCCCGCCGGGTGATCCCGCCGGGCCGGACGTTCTTGGCGAGCGAGCGATCCGCTCGAGTCGAGCGCGACGCGGATGTGCTGGTGGTGCTCACCGGAACCGGTGCGGTCAGCCGCGCTCGCGACGGCCGGCCCGTCGAACAGCGCAGCCACCAGGAAGCCGGCGCCCACGGCGGCCGCGATCAGGACGACCCGCCGGACGAACCGGGCCAGTCCGTCGGACGGAGGCGGCGCAGATCGCCCCGGCGCGGCCGCGGGAGCGGGTGGCCTGGCGGGACATCGCACGCGGAGACGACCTCCTTCCACCGAGAACGCTGACCCATGGTAGCGATGCGATCACGCGAACGCACTCCGTGCAGGTCGTGGTGACGGCATGTCAACGGTTGACCCGATCGGCACCGGCGGTCCTCCGCAGCGCCGACCGCGGTTGGCGTCGATCTACGGGGCCCCAGCGCGCCCGTCATGCCCGTCAGGTCCGCTCGACCAGTTCTGCCCAAGTGGGCCGAGCGTCAGGGGCTTCCGCCGTACGATGCGGCGAGTGAAATGGGCACGATCCCTCGTCGCGGTGGTGGCGACCCTGACCCTGGCCGCGTGCGACGCGGCACCGACCCGGCCGGCGGGTGGGCCCGCCCGATCCGCCTCCGTGGCGGCATCCCCGTCGCAGGCTGGACCCGCCGAGATCACGTTGGCCTTCGCGGGCGACGTGCATTTCGCCGACCGTACGGCCGGGCTGCTGAGCAACCCGGCAACCGCTTTCGGGTCGATCTCCGCCACCCTGTCCAGCGCGGACCTCACGATGGTCAACCTGGAGACCGCGGTGACCACGCGGGGCACCCCGGAGCCGAAGGAGTTCCACTTCCGGGCGCCGGCGAGCACGTACGGAGCGGTGAAGGCGGCCGGCATCGACGTCGTGTCGATCGCGAACAATCACACGCTGGACTACGGGCGGGTGGGGCTGAGCGACACCCTGGACGCGGCCAGGGCCAGTGGGGTCCCGGCCGTCGGGGCGGGCGCCGACGCGGCGGCGGCGTACGCGCCGTGGATCACCGAGATACGCGGTACGACCGTGGCGTTCCTCGCCTTCAGCCAGGTCGCCGAGCTGTGGTCGTCGTGGAAGGCCACGGACACCGAGGCCGGCATCGCGATGACGCGGGACCTGAGCCGCGCTGTCGCGGCGGTGCGGGCCGCCCGGCAGCGGGCCGACGTGATCGTCGTCTACGTCCACTGGGGCGTGGAGGGCGAATCGTGCCCATCAGCCGAGGCGCGCGAGTTCGCCGGCGCGATGGCCGAGGCCGGCGCCCACCTCGTTGTCGGCACCCACGCCCATCTGCTGCTCGGCGACGGCTGGCTGGGCAGGACCTTCGTCCAGTACGGACTGGGCAACTTCCTGTGGTGGCGGGACGACGCCTACAGCAACGACACGGGGGTGCTGCGGGTGACCCTGCACGGGTCGGCGATCGTGAAGACCGAGTTCGTCCCGGCGCTGATCTCTCGGCGTACCGGCCAGCCCCGGCTCGCCGACGGGGAGGAGGCGGCCCGGATCTCCCACGAGTACGCGAACCTGCGCGCCTGCACCGGACTCGCCACGACGCCGACCGGCCAGTCGCGGTAGCCGGCCGGCACTGGCGGCTCCCCCTGTTCGACCGCTGGCTCGCCGGGATGTCCGCCGTGTGGTCGGAGGTCGAGCGCTGCCGCAGCGCCGGCGGAAACTCCTGAAACCGTGAGGTGGAGCGACGCCCCGGACGGTGTGAGTCCGGGCGTCGCTGCTGCCCTCCGACCTGCGAAGCGACCGGTCCGTCGGCGGCGTCGGCCGATCCCCTAGGCGTCCAGGAACTCGTCGACCATCGGCGCCAGCCACTCGGCCCGCTGCGGGATCGAGGTGTGCGTGGTGCCCGGCAGGATCGCCAGCCGGCACCGCGGCAGCCCGGTCAGGTCGCCCGGCACCCCGCCGCCGAGCAGCTTGAACATCTCCACCGCATGCTCGGGCCGGACGATGTCCGAATCGCCCAGCACGAGCAGCACGGGCGCGGCGACCGCCCGGACCTGGTCGGCCGTCCACTCCGGCAGGTCACCGTCGAGCCGCTTCACCTTGGCCACGAGGTTGGCGAAGCCGGCCGGGTCCGGGGCGGTGCGCAGGTACTCCTCGTGGAACTCCGAGCCGTGCAGGTGCTCCGGCCGCAGGTCCTGGATGCCGTCCAGCAGGCCCGGGTACATGCCGTCGAGGGTGAAGCACACCGACGCCAGGACGAGCCGGCCGACCCGGTCGGCGTGATCGGTGGCCAGCCGCAGCCCGACCGCGGCGCCCATGCTCCAGCCGAACACGTCCGCCCGGTCGATGCCGAGGTGGTCGAGCAGCGCCACCACGTCGGCGGCGAAGTCCTCCACGGTCAGGTCGCGGTCGATGTCCGGCGTGTGCCCGTGCGCCTGCAGTTCCACCGCGACCACCCGGCGGGTCTTCGTCAGGAACGGCAGGATCGTGCCGAACGACGTGCCGATCCCGGAGAGCGCCCCGTGGATCAGGACGAGGGGCCGGCCGCTGCCGGTGCCGTGCTCCTCGTAGTACAGGTCCAGGCCGTTGACCGGTGCGTAGCTCATGACGATGATCCCTTCTCGGACTCGCTGACACCCACACCGTGCGCCGCCCCGCTTACGGTCGACTTCCGACCGGCTTACGGCTTGTAAGGTGGCCGGCATGCGGTTCGGGGTCCTGGGCCCGCTCGCCGTCACCACCGACGCCGGCGAGCCGGTCACCGTGCCGGGCGTCAAGGTCCGCGCGCTCCTCGCCGACCTGCTCGCCAACCGCAACCAGGTGGTCTCGGCGGACCGGCTGATCGACGACCTCTGGGGCGACGACCCGCCGGCAAACCCGGCCGGCGCCCTGCAGGTCCGGGTCTCCCAGCTCCGCAAGGCGCTCAACGACGCCGAACCCGGCGCCCGCGACCTGGTGGAGTCCCGCCCGCCCGGTTACCTCCTGCGGGCGACCGCCGACGCGGACCGGTTCGCCGAACTGGCCGCGGCCGGGGACGTGGCCCGGCTGACCGAGGCCCTCGGGCTGTGGCGGGGCGAGCCGTACGCGGACTTCGCCGACTCCGAGTACGTCCGCGCCGAGACCATCCGGCTCACCGAGCAGCGACTTGCCGTGCTCGAGCGCCTCGCCGACGCCCGCCTGGCCCGCGGCGAACACGATCTGGTCGCCGCCGACCTGGCCGAGCTGGTCGCCCGACACCCGCTCCGCGAGGGCCTGCGCGCCCTGCACCTGCGCGCCCTGTACGCGGCCGGCCGGCAGACCGAGGCCCTGGAGAGCTACGCCGACCTGCGCGACCGCCTCGCCGACGAACTCGGCCTCGACCCCGGCCCGGAGCTGGTCGCGCTGCATCGGCGGATCCTGGCGCAGGACGCCGACCTGACCGGGCCACCCCGGGCGGCGCGGATCCGCAACAGCATCCCGGCCCGGCTGAACGAGCTCGTCGGCCGGGCCGAGGCGCTCACCGAACTGCGCACGCTGATCCCGCAGCAGCGGCTGGTCACCCTCACCGGCCCCGGCGGTGTCGGCAAGACCCGGCTGGCCACCGAGGCGGCCCGCGAACAGGCCCGCCCGGACAGGGTCCACCTCGTCGAACTCGCCGCACTCCCGCCCGGCGATCCCGGCGTCGCCGACCGGATCCTGGCCGTCCTGGACGTCCACGAGGCGGCCGGCGTCAGCGTCCCGGCCGCCGACCGGCTGCTCGCCGCGATCCGGCAACGGCGGCTGCTGCTCGTGCTGGACAACTGCGAGCACGTCATCGAGCCGGCCGCCGGCCTGGTGGCCCGGCTGCTGCGGGACGCTCCCGACGTCACCGTGCTGGCGACCAGCCGGGAACCCCTCGGTCTCACCGGCGAACTGGTGTGGGAGGTGCCGCCGCTGGCCGTACCGGACGACGACCGCGACCCGGACGCGGTCCGCCGGTCCGCCGCGGCCCGGCTGTTCGCCGCCCGCGCCGCCGCCCAGCAGCGGGGGTTCCGGCTGGACGACCGCACCGCGCCCGTCGTCGCGCAGCTCTGCCGCCGGTTGGACGGCATGCCGCTGGCGCTGGAACTGGCCGCGACCCGGGTCCGCGCGCTCGGCGTCACCGGCGTGGTGGAGCGCCTCGACGACCGGTTCAAGGTGCTCGCCACCCAGCAGCGGGACGTGCCGGCCCGGCACCGGACCCTGGCCGCGGTGATCGGCTGGAGCTGGGACCTGCTCGACGACCCGGACCGCCCGGTCCTGGCCCGGCTCGCCGTGTTCAGCGGCGGCTGCACGCTGGACGCGGCCGAGGTGGTCTGCGACGCCGATGTGGAGGTGCTGACCCGGCTGGTCGACCGGTCCCTGGTGGTGATGGACGACACCGGGACCGGCCCGCGCTACCGGCTGCTCGAGTCGGTCGCCGCGTTCTGCCTCGACCGCCTCGACACCGACCGCCCGGGAGAGGCCGCCGCGGTGCGGGCCCGGCACGCCGCGTACTACACGAGCCTGGCCGAACGCGCCGACCCGGAGCTGCGCGGCCCCGGCCAGGCCGAGTGGCTGGTCACGCTGGACGCCGAGAACGCCAACCTGCGATCGGCGCTGGCGCATGGCGGCGGGCTGCGCCTCGCGGTCGCGCTGACCTGGTACTGGTTCCTGCGTGGCCGGTTCAGCGAGGCCCGCCGGGCGCTGACGCTCGACGGCGACAGCTCGGCGCAGGCCCGGGCCGCGGCCTGGCGGGTCGGGTTCGCGCTGCTGCAGGGCGACCGGCTGGAGACCGCCGACATCTCCGCGTACGACGACAGTCGCGGCACCTGGTTCGTGGCCGCCGCGCTGATCCACCGCAGCGAGCTGACCCGGGCGGCCGAGCTGCTGGCCGCCGCGGAAGGATCCGCCGACCGGTGGACCGAGGCGGCCGTGCTGAGCAGCCGGGCCAAACTGGCGCACGCCGCCGGTGACCTGGCCGCCCTCGATCGGGACGGCACCCGCTGCGCGCAGCTCTTCGCCGAGCTGGGTGACCGCTGGGGCCGGCTGCAGGCCAGCGACTGGGTGGGTGGGCTGGCCGAGCTGACCGGGGAGTACGACCGGGCCGCCGCCCTGCACCGCGAGGGCCTGGGCTGGGCCGAGGAGCTGTCGCTGTGGCCCGAGGTGAGCAGCAAACTGTCCTGGCTGGCCTGGCTCGCGGTGCAGACCCGCGACTACGTGCAGGCCCGGGAGCTGGCCGAGCGGGCGTACCGGCTGGCGGCCGAGCAGGACTCCGGGAGCGCCCTGGTGTTCGCCGAGCTGAGCCTGGGCTTCGCGGCCCGCCGGGACGGCAAACTGGACGTCGCCACCACTCACCTCGAGCACCTGGTGGAGCTGGCCCGCCGGGAAGCCCAGCCGGCGCTGTTCCTGCCGATGGTGCTGGTCGAGCTGGGATACGCGGCCGAACACGGGGGCGACCCGGCGACCGGGCTGGCCCGGCACGTCGAGGCGTTCGACGTGGCGCAGGCGATGGGTGCCCCGCGCGACGCGATCGGCGCCCTCGAGGGCATCGCCTCGGCCACTGCCTGGTCCGAGCCGGAGGTCGCCGCCCGGCTGCTCGGCGCGGCGGCCGCCGCCCGGCGGGCCGCCGAGTTCGCCGCGGCGCCCGCCGAGCGGGACGAACTGGACCGGATCGGCGGGCGCCTGGTCGCCGCGCTCGGGCGGGAGCGGTTCGACACGCTGGTCGCCGCCGGGCACGACCTGAGCCCGGACGCGGCCCGGGCGCTGGTCTGATCGGATCCACCGCGCCGGACGGTGCGACGCGGCGGTCGCGTGCCGTGCTCGGCCTCCTGCGGCTGCGGCCGCCCTTGCCGCAGGGCCGGCGGAAACTCTCACCGGGTGTCCCGGCCCTGGTCGGCGGCCCGGCGACCGGGCGGCGACCGAACGATCCGAAAACAACCCTTGACTACGGTATCCGTTGCGGTCCTATTCTTCCGCTGGAGAATCCGTAGCCAGTGCCTGCTCGGGTCTCATGATTCGTTGAAGAGTTGGAGCCTGTCGCCGTGTCGGAACCCGCGATCCGCCTGACCGGTCTGCGCAAGTCGTTCGATGCCGTGGAGGCCGTCGCCGGCGTCGACCTGGACATCGCCGATGGGGAGTTCTTCTCCATGCTCGGGCCCTCCGGGTCCGGCAAGACGACGGTGCTGCGGATGATCGCCGGATTCGAACTGCCGACCGCCGGCACCGTCACGCTCGCCGGCCGCGACGTCACCCGGCTCGCCCCGTTCGACCGGGACGTCAACACCGTCTTCCAGGACTACGCCCTCTTCCCGCACATGACCGTCCAGCAGAACGTGGAGTACGGCCTGCGGGTGCGCAAGGTGGCGCGCGCCGAGCGCCGGGAGCGCGCGGCGGCGGCGCTGCGGGCGGTCCGCCTCGAGGGGTACGGCGAGCGCCGTCCCGGCGCGCTGTCCGGCGGGCAGCGCCAGCGGGTCGCGCTGGCCCGCGCCCTGGTCAACCGGCCGGCGGTGTTGCTGCTCGACGAACCGTTCGGCGCGCTGGACCTGAAGCTGCGCGAGGAGATGCAGGTCGAGTTGAAGGCCATCCAGCGCGAGGTGGGCATCACCTTCGTCTTCGTCACGCACGACCAGCAGGAGGCGCTGACGATGAGCGACCGGGTGGCGGTGTTCAAGCAGGGCCGGATCGAGCAGGTCGACACGCCCGCCGAGGTGTACGAGCGCCCGGCCACCCCGTTCGTCGCCGGCTTCGTGGGCACCTCCAACCTGTTCGAGGGCGAGACCGCCCGCGCGGTGCTCGGCCGCGAGGGCGTGTTCTCCGTACGCCCGGAGAAGATCCGCCTCGGCGGCGCGCCCGCGTCCACCGAGGAGATCAGCGCGGCGGGCCAGGTCGTCGAGGTGATCTACGCGGGAGCGGCGACCCGTTTCGTGGTCGACCTCGACGCCGGGCCGCGCGTCGTCGCGATGCAGCAGAACCAGCAGACCTCCCCCGCCGACGTGGCGGCTTTGCGCGGCAAGCCGATCCGGCTGACCTGGCGGGCCGAGCACGTCGT
This sequence comes from Micromonospora sicca, assembly GCF_003172935.1. Lineage (GTDB taxonomy): Bacteria > Actinomycetota > Actinomycetes > Mycobacteriales > Micromonosporaceae > Micromonospora > Micromonospora sicca. The sequence goes on from NZ_QGKS01000294.1 coordinate 79,890, forward strand.
CGCGGTTCCCGTGAACCCCCGTTGACCCAACCCGACCCCCGTCGACAACCAGAAGGAGAGCGCAGATGCGCACCACCCGAGTCTTCACCGCGGTCGCCGCGGCCGGCCTGCTCGCGCTGACCGGATGCGGCGACGGCGGCGGCGCCACCGGCGGCTCCGGTCCCGGCGGCATCAAACCGCCGAAGATCGACAAACTGGCGTCGCTCGGCGCCGGGGAGGGCCAGGTCAACATCGTCGCCTGGGCCGGGTACGTCGAGAACGGCTCCACGGACCCGAAGGTCGACTGGGTCACCGGCTTCGAGAAGGAGACCGGCTGCAAGGTCAACGTGAAGGTCGCCGGCACCTCCGACGAGATGGTGACGCTGATGAAGACCGGCGACTACGACGTGGTCTCGGCCTCCGGCGACGCCTCGCTGCGCCTGATCTACGGCGGGGAGGTCGCTCCGGTCAACACCGACCTGGTCGCCAACTACAAGGACGTCTTCGACGGCCTGAAGCTCAAGCAGTGGAACTCGGTCGACGGGGTGGCGTACGGCATCCCGCACGGCCGCGGCGCGAACGTGCTCATGTACCGCACCGACAAGGTCACCCCGGCGCCGACGTCCTGGAGCGCGGTGTTCGACCCCAACTCGCCGTACAAGGGGAAGGTGACGGCGTACGACTCGCCCATCTACCTCGCCGACGCGGCGCTCTACCTGATGAAGCACCAGCCGGAGCTGGGCATCAAGAACCCGTACGCGTTGGACGACAAGCAGTTCGCCGCCGCCGTGGACCTGCTCAAGAAGCAGAACGAGCTGATCGGTGAGTACTGGTCGGACTACACCAAGGAGGTGCAGGCCTTCAAGTCCGGCAACTCCGTGGTCGGCACCGCGTGGCAGGTCATCGTCAACCTGGCCAAGGCCGACGGCGCCCCCGTCGAGGCGGTCCTGCCCTCCGAGGGCGCGACCGGCTGGTCCGACACCTGGATGATCTCCGCCAAGGCCAAGCACCCGAACTGCGGCTACCTCTGGATGAACCACATCATCGACCCGGCGGCGAACGGCGCCGTGGCGGAGTGGTTCGGCGAGGCCCCGGCGAACAAGCTCGCCTGCGACAAGACGGCCGACAAGAACCACTGCACCACGTTCCACGCCGCCGACGAGGCGTACTTCGACCAGGTCTGGTTCTGGAGCACCCCGGTGGAGCAATGCCTCGACGGCCGCACCGACGTCAAGTGCAAGGACTACGCGGCCTGGACCCAGGCCTGGACCACGATCAAGGGCTGAGACAGGTGACAGCTCTCTCCACGGTGGACCGGCCGGCGGGCGATGACACGATCGCCGCCCGCGGGCCGGTCCGCCGGCTCTCCTCCTGGCTGCACCGACACCGCGGAGCACGCCTCGCCGGGCTGCTCTCGGCGCCGCTGCTCTGGCTGCTCGTGGCGTACCTCGGCTCGCTGGCCGTGCTCTTCGTCTCCGCGCTGTGGACGGTCAACAGCTTCACCGGCGACCTGGTCCGCCAGCCGACGTTCGCCAACTTCCGCACCATCCTGACCGAAGAGGTCTACCGCACCGTCACCCTGCGCAGCCTCGGCGTCGCCGCTGCGGTCACCGTGATCGACGTGCTCATCGCGCTGCCGATGGCGTTCTTCATGGCGAAGGTCGCCTCCCCGCGCAGCCGCCGCTTGCTGGTCATCGCGATCCTCACCCCACTGTGGGCGAGCTACCTGGTCAAGGCGTACGCCTGGCGGGTGATGCTCGCCAACGACGGCCCGGTGGACTGGCTCTTCGGGGGCGCCGGCAACGGCCCCGGCTACGGGCTGCTCGCGACCGTGCTCGTGCTGAGCTACCTGTGGCTGCCGTACATGATCCTGCCCATCTACGCCGGGCTGGAGCGGCTGCCGGACTCGCTGCTGGAGGCGTCGGCGGACCTCGGCGCCCGGGGCGGGCGCACCGTCCGCTCGGTGGTGCTGCCGATGATCGTGCCGTCGGTGATCGCCGGCTCGATCTTCACGTTCTCCCTGTCCCTCGGCGACTACATCACCGTGCAGATCGTGGGCGGCAAGACGCAGCTCATCGGCAACCTGGTGTACGCCAACATCGGCGCGGCGAACAACCTGCCGTTCTCGGCGGCGCTCGCCACGATCCCCGTACTCATCATGGTCGGCTATCTGGTCGCGGTGCGCCGGTCCGGCGCGTTGGAGGAGCTGTGACGCTGTCGCGCGGAGCGCGCTGGTTGCTGCGCGGGGCCATGGCGGTGGGCCTGGCCTTCGTCTACGTGCCGCTGGCCCTCGTGCTGGTCAACTCGTTCAACGCCGACCGCACCTTCGCCTGGCCACCGCCGCGCTGGACCACCGACTGGTGGGTGCGGGCGTGGGAGAACGCGGGCGCCCGCGAGGCGCTGTGGACCTCGACGACGGCCGGCCTCGGCGCGACGGCCGTCGCGCTCCTGCTCGGCACGCTGGTCGCGTTCGCGGTGCAGCGCTACCGGTTCTTCGGGCGGGACGCCGTGTCGCTGCTCGTGGTGCTGCCGATCGCGCTGCCCGGCATCGTCACGGGCATCGCGCTGGACACCGCCTTCCGCTCGCTGATCGAGCCGCTCGGGGTGGGCAAGGGGCTGTTCTCGGTGATCGTCGGGCACGCGACGTTCTGCGTCGTGGTGGTCTACAACAACGTGCTGGCCCGGCTGCGCCGACTCGGGGGCAACCTGGAGGAGGCGAGCGCGGACCTCGGCGCGGACACCTTCCAGACGTTCCGCTACGTGACGTTCCCGCTGCTGCGCTCGGCGCTGTTCGCCGGTGGGCTGCTCGCCTTCGCGCTCTCCTTCGACGAGATCATCGTGACGACCTTCACGGCCGGGCCGGGCGTTCAGACCCTGCCCATCTGGATCTTCAACAACCTCTTCCGGCCCAACCAGGCGCCCGTCATCAACGTCGTCGCGGCGGTGCTGATCGTGCTCTCGATCGTGCCGATCTATCTCGCCCAGCGAGTCTCCGACACCGCTGCCGGTGGTCGCCTCTGACCCGCACGCCCCCGCTCCCCCGGGACGCCCGTGTCAAGATCTGTCCATGAGTCAGCCGTTTCGTGTGCGCATCGCCGTCCGAGGGTACGAGCTGGACGTCCAGGGGCACGTCAACCAGGCCGTATACCTGCAGTACGCCGAGCACGCCCGGTGGGAGTGCCTGCGCGCCGCGGGCCTGCACCCGGACGCGCTGCGTGCGGCCGGCGTCGGGCCGGTCCAGCTTGAGTGCACCATCCGCTACCTGCGCGAACTGCGGGCGGGCGACGAGGTCGACGTCAGTTGCGGCTTCGTCTGGCGCGGCGGCAAGACGTTCCGGCTGGAGCAGGAGTACGTACGCGTGGACGGCACTCCGGTCGCCCAGCTGACCGGGGTCGGCGGAATGCTGGACCTGCACACGCGACGGCTGGTGGCCGATCCGGCGGAGCGGTTCCGTTCGCTCGCCTCGTCGCCGGCGCACCTCGGTCTCGACTAGTGGGCAGGGCACGGCCGGCGCTCCGGCCGGCCCGCGGGAAGTAGGTCGCCGGCCGTGCAGGGGCACGGCGAGGCAGGCGAGGTTGCGCTGAGCCACGACGGACGTACGCAGGGCAGACGTAACCGTGTCGAAATATTGACGTCACCTCACGCACATCGTTGAATGTCGGAGTGGTGGGACACGTCGGAGCGGCCTCGACCCGGATCACGGTCACGGCCGCTGCGATCGATTTCGCGGCCGGATCATCGGGATCCGTCGTCAGGTTGCCGTGGGCGCGGTGGACAGTCGGGTGAACGAGCGCCGGCGAAGGATGCTGCTCACCGCGGCGTTGCACGTCGTCTCGCACGGAATCGCCGTCAGCTACTGCCTCATGACGTTGCACCAGCCACATCGGTCCGTCATGCTCGCGGCCTACGGCTGCGGAATGGCGTCCGGCCTCGTCGGCCTGTGGGCAGCCCAGAAGGTGACCACGAAGGCCTCGGGGTACCGCGTCTCGTTCACCATCCTGCTGATCACGCTCGTCGTGGCGACGCTCGGCGCGTACTGGGACGGTGGTGCAGCCGCACCGGCCGCCCTGGGTTTCGTGACCACGGCCGTGTTCGTCGCCAGCCACACCCCGCGCCTGCCGCTGATGACGGCGCTCGCGGCGCTCACCGTCGGGGCCTACCTCGCGGTCGCCGCCACCGGACGACCGGCGCCCCCCGGGCACGTCTTCCTTTACGTCGCGGCGATGGTGGTGCTGATCTCGGTGTGCTCCGCGCAGGCACGGATCCTGGCGCGGCAGCGATCCCAGCTCCGTTCGCTCGCGGAGCTCGACCCGCTCACCGGCGCCCTCAACCGGCGCGGCCTGGCCGAGTTCACCAAGCACCTGTTCCGGAGCGGCTGTCGCCCGGGCCCGTCCCTGCTGTGTCTGGATCTCGACGACTTCAAGCTGGTCAACGACCGCCTCGGACACGCCGCCGGCGACCGGCTGCTGCAGCGGACGGTGGCCGCGACCCGGGAGGTGCTGCGCGCCGGGGACGCCATCGCCCGGGTCGGCGGTGACGAGTTCGTGGTCGTGCTGGTGGACGCCGACGACGTCACCGCGCGGACGGTGCTGACCCGGATCGACGCGGCCGTCCGCCCGGACGCCCGCGTCAGCATCGGCTCGGCCACCGCGCCGCAGGACGGCAACACCCTCGAAGCCCTGATGCAGGTGGCCGACCAGCGCCTCTACCGGATGAAGCTGGAACACCGTCCCGCCGCCCGCCCGCCGCCGCAGGACCGCCCCGACCTGCTACCCAGCCGCCCGGACCCGCTCGGCATGCGGACGGCCGGGCAACGGCCTGGGTGGTCACCCGGGTAACGCGGGTGGACCGGGGCCGGGGCCGGACGGGGCCCATGGTCGCGCCGCCCGGCCGCGGCGGTCAGTAGAGCAGGTAGGGCTGGCGCTGCCGGTCGAACGCGGCCAACTCGTCGGCCCAGGCGCCGACCACGTCGGCCACGTCGGCACCCGCGTCGATCATCGTGCGCAGCCGGGGCGATCCGGTGAGCTTGTCGATCCAGTACGGCCGCAGTTGGTCCCAGGCGTCCTGCCGCCACGCGAACGCCGGGTACTTCCGCGCCTCCACCAGCATCGCGACCCCGGTACGGATCGGGTCGTACGCGCCCCGGTCCACGATCTTGACCTCGACCCCCGCGCAGGGCTTGTTGAGCAGCGCCGGCTTCTGCCCGGCCGAGGTCGGCGAGAAGTACGCCTCCCGGAACCGCACCCCCGGCAGGTTCCGGGCGTTGAGCCGGTCACCCCAGTGGTAGTCGAAGTCCGTCGCCAGGCCGCCGATCAGCTCGAACGGACGGCAGGTGCCGCGCCCCTCGGTGATCGACGCGACGCCCTCGAAGAGGCAGGTGCCCGGGTAGACCAGCGCGGTGTCCGTGGTCGGCATGTTCGGGCTGGGCATCACCCAGGGCAGATCGGTGTCGGCGGCGAGCCGGTCCCGCTTCCAGTGCCGGCACTGCACCACGTGCAGCTCGACCGGCCGTCCCGCCTCGGCGGGCAGGAACTCGGCGTTGAAGAAGCCCGCGAGTTCACCGACGGTCATGCCGTGCTGCTGCACGATCTCCTTGAGACCCACCCCGGAGGTGTATCCGGCGGTCATCATCGGGCCGTACGCCCGGCCGCCGACCGGGTTCGGCCGATCGAGTACGACGTACCGCTTGCCGAGCCGGGCGGCGGCGAGCATCGAGGTGTACATCGTCCAGATGTAGGTGTAGAAACGCGCCCCCACGTCCTGGATGTCGAAGACCACGGTGTCCATTCCGGACTGCGTGAACATGGCCTCCCACTTGGCCTGCGAGGCGCCGTACGCGTCGTAGACGGTGATGCCGGTCCGGGCGTCCGTGCCGGTGCCCTCGCTGCCGCCCGCCTGGGCCGAGCCCCGGAAGCCGTGCTCGGGACCGAACGCCGCGACCACGTTCACCTGGCCCGAGGCGTGCATCACGTCGACCAGGTGCCGGTAGGCGGAGTCGACGCCGGTCGGGTTGGAGATCACGCCCACCCGCTGCCCGCGGAGCTCGGCGAAGTCGGAGCGCACCAGCGCGTCCAGGCCGGTCTCGACAAGGCGAATGCCCGGGTCGGCACTGCCGGGTGCGGCGGTCACGGTCGTGGCGAGGGCGCCGGCGGTGACCGCTCCGGCGCCGGTGAGGAAGGTTCTGCGCTCCATCGGGTGCCTCCAAGCAGCTCAGCTCATCGAAACTTAGCTACATGAAGGCGGTGGGTCAAGGAAAGATACCTACGGATGTCAGTAGGCGCCGCCGCTCGCCACGGCCCCGGCGGCGGGCCGGCCGTGCTCCTGCCGGTGGGCCAGGTCGTCGAGGATGGCGGCGGTGGCGATGGCGCCGAACCGGGTGACGCCGATGGCGGCCATCGCGAGCAGGGTGTCGAGGGTGGGGACGCCGCCGGCGGCCTTCACCTCGATGGCCGGTGAGACCGCGGAGCGCATGAGGGCCAGGTCGTCCATCGTGGCGCCTCCGTTGGCGAAGCCGGTCGAGGTCTTGACGAAGTGGGCGCCCGCCCGCTCGGCCGCCTGGCAGCCGGCCACGATCTGTTCGGCGGTCAGGTAGGCGTTCTCCAGGATCACCTTCACGGTCGCGCCGTCCGCGGCTGCCACGACGGCACGGATGTCGGCCTCGACCTCGGCCAGCTTCCCGGACCGGAGGCAGCCGATGTTGATCACCATGTCGACCTCGGCGGCGCCTTGGCCGACGGCGAGCGCCGCCTCCGCGGCCTTGATCCGGGTGGTCGTGCCGCCGTGCGGGAAGCCGGCCACCGTGCCCACGAGCACGTCGGTTCCCCGCAGGAGGTCCACGGCGAGGACGACGTCACCGGGCCGGACGCAGACGGAGGCCACGTGGTAGCGGGCGGCGAGCCCGCAGCCCTCGCGTACGTCGTCGTCGGTGAGCTCGGGGCGCAGCAGCGAGTGGTCGATCAGCTTCGCGATCTGCGCGACGGTGACGCTCTCCGGCGTGAACGTGGCCATGATGTCTCCTCGGTCGGGTCCGGCCACGCTATCTGTCTAGACAGCTTGCTGTCTAGACAGGTCATCGGTAGCGTCTCGGAGGTGACTGCCGACCTGGACTTCGCGCCCCGCTACTACCGCATCGAGCAGGCGCTGCGCGCTCTGATCGCGGTGTCCCGGCCGCACGATCCGCTGCCGTCGGAGCCTGACCTGGCGCGGGAGCACGGGGTGAGTCGGATGACGGCGCGGGCCGCGGTCACCAAGCTGGTCGACGACGGGCTCGCGTACCGGGTGCCCGGGCGGGGCACCTTCGTCGCCGTTCCGGCGTCGCCACGCCGGGCCGACAACCTGGTCCGGTTCAGCGACGAGGTCCGGCGGCAGGGCAGACAACCGTCGTCGCGGGTGGTGACGGCGCAGACCCGACCGGCGACCACAGAGGAGGCCGCCCGCTTGCGGTTGCGCGCCGGGACCGACGTCGTCTACATCGAGCGTGTCCGCCTGGCCGACGGGGAACCGGTCGTGGTCGAGAAGGCCGCCTTTCCCGGGTCCCTGAAGGCTCTCCTCGACGGTGACCTGGCCGGTGGATCGCTGCACGAAGCGCTGACCGCGCTGGGTCGTACGCCGACCAGAGGGGTGGCGACGCTGGCCGCCCGGCTGGCCACCCGGAACGACGCGCGGCTGCTCGATGTCCCCGTGGGTTCGGCGTTGCTGGTCGAGCAGCGCCTGATCCTCGACGGCCGGGACGATCCCCTGGAGCTGACGGAGTCGCGGTATGCGGGCGAGCGATACCGCTTGAACGTGTCCTTCGGCGTCGAACCGCCCCGGTGACCCGAGGCGGTCACGGCATCGGCGACCCGTAGACCGCGCCGCCCGACCGACGGGGCCGCCCTCGGCAACCCGGGGCGTCGGCGGTTCGCACGGTGGCCGGCGAGGACGATTCCGACCCGCGACGGGCCGGGCGCTGCCAGACTCGACCGGTGGGCGGCAAGCGACGGACCGGGGGGCTGGGGCCTGCCATCCGGATCGCCCCGGCCGCGCGGGTGGACAAGTTCGAGGTGTTCTTCGACCTCGTCTTCGTCGTGTCGTTCTTCATCATCACCCGGGCCACCGCCGCCAACGTCAGCGGGCGACAGCTGCTGCACGCGATGCTGGTGCTGGCCGTGCTGTGGTGGTGCTGGGTGGTGCACAGCGTGGTCGCCAGCCAGCTCCGCCTCGGCGAGGGCTTCGTCCCGGTGCTGATGGTGGTCGGCATGATGGCGCTGTTCGCCTTCGCCCTGGCGCTGCCCCAGACCTTCGGCGATTTGCATCAAGGCGCGGCCGGGCCCATGCTCGTCACGGTCAGCTACGTGGTGGTCCGCGCCGTGCACCTGGTGCTGTACGTGCACGCGACGCGCGGCAGGCCGCACGCCCGCGGCAAGCTGCTCCAGTTCGCACCGGAGATCGTGATCACCACCGTCCTGCTGCTGGTCGCGGCGCTGCTGCCGCCGAACATCGAGGATCCCGACGTCGGGGTGTGGCTGCGCGACGGGCTGTGGATCGCCGTCGTCGTCCTGCAGTACGGCAGCGGGCTGGCGGCCGGCACCAGGGGCTGGGAGGTCACGTCCGCCGAACACTGGACGGAGCGGTACGACCTGATCCTCATCATCGCGCTGGGTGAGTCCGTGATCTCGGTCGGCGTCGGCGGCAACCTGATCGGCAAACCGGTGACCTGGCCGGCGGTCCCGGCGGCCTTGCTGGGGATCCTGTTCACCGCGGCGCTGTGGTGGGCGCACTTCGACATGATCGGGCCCGCCGCCCGGATCGCGCTGCACGCCGCGCAGGGCCACCCACGGGTGGCGATGGCCCGCGACGCCTACGCCTACCTCTACCTGCCGATGATCGCCGGAGTCGTGCTGTTCGCCATCGGCGCCGAGGAGCTGGTGCGGACGATCACCGACCCGGCGGGTGGGGTGGCCGAGCGGGCGCCCGGCCCGGCCGTGCCGATGCTGTTCGGCGGGGTGATCGTCTACCTGGCCGCCGACATGGCGTTCCAACTGCGCACCCTGCGCACCGTCACCTGGACCCGGGTCGGCGTGCTCCTCGCGCTGGGGGCCGGCCTGTTCGTGGGCCGACACCTGCCGGCGCTCGGCGCGCTCGGGCTGTTGTCCGCCATCTGCGTCGCGCTCGTCGCGATCGAGCTGGTGGTGCTGGCCGACTCCCGGCGTGCCCTGCGCCAAGCGGTGTTCGAGGAGCGCACCGAGCACGAGGCCAGCGAGGCCGCGTACCGCGCCCGCTGGCACGAGGACGGCCCGCCCCGGTCGGCGCGGTAGCTGCCGGCAAACCCCAGTCGGCGCGGTAGCGCCCGGCCCGCTCCGCCCGAGCACCGGTTCACTCGGACCGGCTGACCCGCCCGGTCAGTCCGGTCGGAGCGCCTCCGCGACCCGGCGGGCCTGCTGCGCGTGGCCGAGGACGTCGACGTTGTCCAGGTACTGGTCGACGGCGCCCACCGAGGGCCGCGCGCGCAGCGCCGGGTCACCGATCGCGGCGCGCAGCGCGGCGGCGAACCGGCCGGCGTCGAGCACCAGGAACGGCCGCCCGTGGAACTGCCGGGCCGTCGGGTCGACCGGCGCGGCCAGCCCCAGGTCGTTGGTCCAGCCGGCCACCGTCTCCAGCGCGCCGACCAGCCCGGCCTGGCGGTCGGACCAGCCGTCGGGGCCGAGGGCGCGGGTCAGCCCGTCGACCACCGGGGCCGCCGCCGGCAGCCGGGCGAAGACGGTGCCGAGCCATTTCGCGTACGGGGGCCAGCGGCGGTGCACCAGCAGACCGAGCCGCATCAGGTCCCGGGCCAGCCCGGCGGTCACCACCCGGCTGCCCAGTTCGTCGCCGACCTCGGCACACCGCCCGGCCAGGTGCTCGGCCTGGCCGATCCGGCTCCAGGCGGCCGCCAGGACGTGCCGCCACACGTCGTCCGGGTACCAGGCCAGCCGGGCCCGGGCGGCGGTGAGCGCCCCGTCGAGGCCGTCGTGGAAGACCGCGCCTCCGGTCAGCTCGGCCAGCCGCTGGGTGGGCGTGGCGAGCCAGTCGTCCACCCCCACGCCGGTGCGCGGATCGAAGCCGAGCTTGTCGCGCAGCCAGCCGGTCAGCTCGTCCACGCTCACCCCGTGCCGGTCCCCGTCGGCGTCGACGACGCCGAGGCGGACGTCGGGGCCGCCGACGAAGCGGGTCGGCCAGCCGAGGAACTCCGCCGGCAGTTCGGCGTCGAGCACCGCCCGGGCGGGCCCCACGTCGTCCGGGCCGGCGACGAAGAGCTGGGCCCGCGGACCCCAGTCGTGGTCGGTGGAGCGCTCGGTGTCCAGGCCGAGCAGCTCCGACCCGCCGTCGAGCAGGCCGGCGGCGTAGCGCAGCCCGGGCAGCCGCCGAGCCAGCAGGGGAGCCACCACCTCGTCGTGGAACCGCCGGGCGAGCGACAACCCGGGTACGAACGTCATGCCGTCAGTCTCCCCGGCGGACGCGCCCGTGACTCACCCGACGGCCAACCGCGCCCGCCCCGGCACGATCCGGCCCTCCCCCACCTCGTCGTACGGCTGTGCCAGGCTGTCCGGGTGGCACAGCGACCCCCGATCCTGCTGATCGACTCCCCCAGCCTCTACTTCCGGGCCTACTTCGGCATCCCGGAGTCGGCCGCGAAGACCGAGGACGGCCAGCCGGTCAACGCCGTGCGCGGCTTCCTCGACATGCTCGCCCAGCTCGTCCGCACCCGCCGGCCGGACCGGATGGTCTGCGCACTGGACTACGACTGGCGGCCGGCGTGGCGGGTGGAGCTGCTGCCGTCGTACAAGGCGCACCGGGTGGCGCCGGAGGGCGGCGAGGTGGTGCCGGACACCCTCTCCCCGCAGGTGCCGATGATCCTGGAGGTGCTGACCGCGTTCGGCATTCCGTTCATCGGCGCCACCGGCTACGAGGCCGACGACGTGCTGGGGACGCTCTCGGTGACCCAGCCCGGTCCGGTGGAGGTGGTCTCCGGCGACCGGGACCTGTTCCAGCTGGTGGACGACGCCCGCCAGGTCCGGCTGCTCTACGTCGGGCGCGGGGTGGCCAAGCTGGAGGACTGCGACGACGCGGCGATCCGCGCCCGGTACGGGGTTCCCGCCGACCGGTACGCGGACTTCGCGGCGCTGCGCGGCGACCCGAGCGACGGGCTGCCCGGGGTGCCCGGGGTGGGCGAGAAGACCGCCGCCCGGCTGATCGAGCGGTACGGCGGCCTGCCGGGCATCCTCGCCGCGCTGGACGACGGGGACGCGGGTTTCGCGCCGGGGCTGCGGAGCAAGCTGGCGGCGGCCCGGGACTACCTGGCGGTCGCCCCGAAGGTGGTGGAGGTGGCCCGGGACATACCGCTGCCGGAGCTGCCCACCGCGCTGCCGACGGCGCCCGCGGAGCCGGAGGGGCTGTTGGAGCTGGCGCAGCGGTGGAACCTGGCCGGCTCGTGCCGCCGGCTCGTGGACGCGCTCACCGCCCGTTCCTGATCGTGCGGACGTGGTGACCGCACGGTGACGATCAGGCCGCGGCGTGGTAGGCCAGCACGCCCCGGTTGACGGTCGCGATGGCCTGCCGGGCGGTGGAGCGCAGCTCCGCCGACGCGCCGCCGGAGTCGGCGAGCTGGCCGAGCAGGTCGACGACCTGGCGGGCCCAGCGCACGAAGTCCCCGGCGGGCATCTCGCCGTCGATCTGGTGGCCGCTGGCGAGCACCTTGGCGAGCACCTCCCCGCGGGCCCACCGGTAGATCGGCCAGGCGAAGCCCAGGTCCGGCTCGCGGGTGACGGCGAGACCCCGGGCAGCCTCGTCCGCCTCGATGTCGCTCCACAGCTTGAGCGTCTCGTCGACCGCGTCGGCGACCGGGCCGCGCGGCAGCGAGGCCCGCTCGTCGACGTCGCGGCGGGCCTCGAAGACCACCACGGAGACGGCCGCGGCGAGCTCGGCCGGGGAGAGCCCGTCCCAGACGCCCCGGCGCAGGCACTCGGCGACCAGCAGGTCCGCCTCGGTCCAGATCCGGCCGAGCATCCGGCCCGCGTCGGTGACCCCGCCGTCGGCGGAGAGGTAGCCGCGGGCGGTGAGCAGCGCGACGATCCGGTCGAAGGTCCGCGCCAGCGAGCCGGTCCGGCCGGAGACCCGCTGCCGCAGCTCCTCGGTGTCCCGTTCGAGGCGGCGACGCCGCTCGGCCCAGCGGGCGTGCTCCTCCCGCTCCGGGCAGGCGTGGCAGGGGTGCCGGCGCAGCTCGGTGCGGAGCTGGCTGAGCCGGTGGTCCTCGCCGGCGACCTGCCGGGACCGCCCGCCCCGGCGGCCGTCGTGCCGGTCCAGCCCGGTGCCGCTGACCTCGGCGGCCAGGTCCCGCCGCGCAGCCGGGGACCGGTGGTTGAAGTGCTTCGGCACCCGGATCCGGGCGAGCACCTCGGCCGGGGTGGTGAAGTCGCCGGGACTGACCCGGCCGGCCCAGCGGTCCTGGGTGAGCACCAGCGGGCGCGGCTCACCGAAGCCGCCGGTGGCCGGGTCGAGGACGACGGCCAGCCCGGCCCGCCGCCCGGACGGCACCCGGATCACGTCGCCGACCCGCAGCCGCTCCAGCGACGCGACGGCCGCCGCCTTGCGCTGGGTCTGGCCCTGCCGGGCGATGGCCCGTTCCCGGTCGGCGATGGCCACCCGCAGCGCGAAGTACTCGTCGAAGTCCCCGTGGTGGCAGGCCGCCTCGGCGCCGTACGCCTCGATGGTCTCGGTGTTGCGCTGCACCTGCCGGGCCAGGCCGACCACCGAGCGGTCCGCCTGGAACTGCGCGAAGGACGACTCCAGCAGCGCCCGGGCCGGGTCCGCGCCGACCGTGCCGACCAGGTTGACGGCCATGTTGTACGACGGCCGGAAGCTGGACCGCAGCGGGTAGGTCCGGGTGGAGGCGAGCCCGGCCACGTGCCGGGGGTCGGTCTCCGGCGACCAGACCACCACGGCGTGCCCCTCGACGTCGATGCCGCGCCGGCCGGCCCGCCCGGTGAGCTGCGTGTACTCCCCCGGGGTGAGGTCGACGTGCGCCTCGCCGTTGAACTTGACCAGGCGTTCGAGGACGACGCAGCGGGCGGGCATGTTGATGCCCAGCGCCAGGGTCTCGGTGGCGAAGACCGCCTTGACCAGGCCGCGGACGAACAGCTCCTCGACGACCTCCTTGAACACCGGAAGCATGCCGGCGTGGTGGGCGGCCAGGCCGCGCTCCAGCCCGTCGAGCCACTCCCAGTAGCCGAGCACCGACAGGTCCTCGCCGGGGATGGCGGTGACCCGGGACTCGACCACCCGGCGGATCTCGGTGCGTTCCTCCGGCGAGGTCAGCCGGAGCCCGGCGGCGAGGCACTGCTGCACGGCCGCGGCGCAGCCGGCCCGGCTGAAGATGAACAGGATCGCCGGGAGCAGGCCGTCCCGGTCGAGCCGGTTGACGATGTCGGGGCGCATCGGGCCGCGCCAGCGGGGGCCGCGGCGCCCGGCGCCGGGACCGGCGCTGCGCCCCTCGCCCAGCTCCAGGCGGCGCACCGTGTCGCGGGTGTAGCGCAGCAGCTCGGGGTGCACGTCGTGCTTGCGGGCCGCGTCGGCGTCGTGGAACAGGTCGAACATCCGCTTGCCGACCAGCATGTGCTGCCAGAGCGGCACCGGCCGGTGCTCGCTGACCACCACCGCGGTCTCGCCGCGCACGGTGACCAGCCAGTCGGCGAACTCCTCCGCGTTGGAGACCGTCGCGGAGAGGGAGACCAGGGTGACCGAGGCGGGCAGGTGGATGATCACCTCTTCCCACACCCCGCCCCGGAACCGGTCGGCGAGGTAGTGCACCTCGTCCATCACCACGTAGGCCAGGCCCTCCAGGGTGCTGGAGCCGGCGTAGAGCATGTTGCGCAGCACCTCGGTGGTCATCACCACCACCGGGGCGTCGCCGTTGATCGCGTTGTCGCCGGTGAGCAGGCCGACCTGCTCGGCGCCGTAGCGGTCCACCAGGTCGTGGTACTTCTGGTTGGACAGCGCCTTGATCGGCGTCGTATAGAAGCACTTGCGCCGGGTGGTCGGCCCCTCGGCCGCGTCGGCCGCCGCCGGCTGCCCTGGCTTGCCGCGCAGGGCCAGGTGTACGGCGAACTCGCCGACCACCGTCTTGCCCGCGCCCGTGGGAGCGCACACCAGCACGCCGCTGCCCCGCTCCAGGGACTGGCACGCCTCCCGCTGGAAGTCGTCGAGGTCGAACCCGAGGTCTCGGGCGAACTCGTCCAGGGCCGGGAAGGTGGAGGCCTGCGCGGCCCGGCGGCGCGCCGCGGCGTACCGCTCGGCGGGACTCGACATGCCTCCAAGATTAATCGCTAGGACCGACCACCACCTGACAAGGCCGTCCGGCAGTACGGTCGGAGGCGGTCGGTAGGGTGCACGACGTGCCGGACCATGCCGAACCGCCCCACGCCTCGAGCGGCGCCGACGATGCCGTCCGCCCGAGCACGTCCCGCCGGCCCGTGGAGGCGGTGCTCTTCGACTTCCACGGCACCCTCGCCCAGGTGGAGGAGCCGCGCGAGTGGGTGCTGGCGGCCGCCGCGACGTGTGGGGTGGAGCTGGACCGGGTACGCGCCACCTCGCTGGCCGACCGGCTGCTCACCGCCGGGCGGGCCGGCGGGCCGGTGCCCGCGCGGGTGCCGCCCCGGCTGGCCGAGCTCTGGGCCGACCGGGATCTCTACGAGCACGCCCACCGGGGCGCGTACACCGGGCTGGCGGAGACGGTGGACGCGGGCATCGACGGGTTCCCCGAGGCGCTCTACGAGCGGGTACGGGTCCCCGAGGGCTGGGTGCCGTACCCGGACACCGAGGCGGTGCTCAAGGAGCTGCGGCGCGCCGGGGTGAAGGTGGCCGTCGTCAGCAACATCGGCTTCGACATCCGGCCGCTCTTCGCCGCCTGGGGCCTCGACGGGCTGGTCGACGCGTACGCGCTCTCCTACGAGGTGGGGCGCTGCAAGCCGGACCCGGGGATCTTCCTGCGGGCCTGCGGAATGCTCGGCGTCGACTCGGAGCGCGCGTTGATGGTCGGCGACACGCCGGCCGACGCGGGCGCGGTGGGCGCGGGCTGCGCCGTGCTGGTGCTGCCGGCCGCCGACGCCGGCCGGGCCAACGGGCTCGGCGCGGTGCTCGACCTGGCGCTGGGCTCCTGAGCTGCGGGTTCCGGCGCTGACCCGAGGTGGTCAGCGCCTCCGGTAGCTCGTCCGCGGTGCCGCACTGCCCCATGGACCTCCGCGAGCTGCCGGTACGATGCTGCCTCGATCATCAACGCCCTCGGGGAGGACGCGATCCTGCCACGTCAGGTGCTCGACACCCAGCTGGTGCCGGAAGCCGACCGCTTCGACCTCTGGGCGGATTTCGCCGTCGGCAGCACGCCGGCCAGCATCTGGACCGACCGGCGGGCGCCGTTCAACGCCTTCGCCCAGCTGATCGACCTGGGCGGGGTGCACCTGACCGAGTTCCGGTACCCGACGCTGCGCACCAGGCGGACGGCCCGGCAGATCCGCCAGGCCGACTCGGAGATGTTCCAGCTGGCCCTGCCGACCGCCGGCTTCAGCGCCATCAGCCAGGCCCGCAACGAGTCGACCATCGACCAGACCGGGTTCACCTTCTTCGACGGCTCCCGACCGTACGAGGCGGAGCACCAGGTGGACGAGACGAGGTACACCTCGACGATCTGCGTGCACATCCCGCACGCCCGGCTGCCGCTGTCCGCCGGTCGGGTTAACCGGCTGCTCGCCGCGGCCATGCCCGCCGACCGGGGGACGGGCGCCCTGCTGGCGCAGTTCCTCCGGCAACTGGTGGCGCACCCCGAGCAGTACGAGCCGAGCGAGGCGCAGGGGCTCGGCGGCGTGACGCTCGACCTGGTGTGCGCGACCCTGGCACGGTACGCGGACGGCGAGGACTCCCTGTCGCCGGAGACGCGTCAGCAGGTCACCCGGCTGCAGGTGGTCGAGTTCATCGAGCGGCACCTGGCCCGGCCGGGCCTCGACCCCGGCGCCGTGGCGCAGGCCCACCACCTGTCGCTGCGCACCCTGCACCGGCTCTTCGCCGGCGAGGAGGAGACGGTCGCTGGGCTCATCCGCCGGCGCCGCCTGGAACAGTGCCGGCGCGACCTGCGCAACCCGTTGCTGCGGGACCAGCCCATCCGGGTCATCGCGGCGCGATGGGGGTTTCCGGACCCCGCCCACTTCAGCCGCGCCTTCCGGGAGGCGTACGGAGTGCCGGCGCGGGACTACCGGGCGGGTGCGGAGCCGACCACCCTCGGGCCGAGCTGAGCGGCGGGCGCGACGTGGCCCGCCTCGGGAGCAGCCGGCCCGGCGAGCCCGGTTCCGAGGTGCCCGTCTAGCGTCACGGGCATGACCACCAGGCCGCGCCCGTCGACGGAGCAGGCCCCGCGCCGCGGTCGGCTCGGGGCGGTCGGGCTGGTCCTCGGCGGGGCGCTGTCGGTGCAGTTCGGGTCGGCGGTCGCCGCCCTGCTCTTCCCGCGCACGGGGGTGGCCGGGGCGGTGACCCTGCGGCTGACCATCGGCGCGCTGCTGATGCTGGCGGTGTGCCGGCCGCGGCTGCGCGGCCACGACCGCGCCGACTGGGCCTCGGTGATGGCCTTCGGGCTGGCCCTGGCCGGCATGAACTCGATCTTCTACCAGGCCATCGACCGGATCCCGCTCGGCCCGGCCGTCACCCTGGAGGTGCTCGGACCGCTGGCCCTGTCGGTGTGCACCGCCCGCCGGCTGGCCGCCTGGTGCTGGGCCGGGCTGGCCCTGGCCGGGGTGGCCCTGCTCGGCCAGGGCGGCTTCGACCGGCTCGACCCGGCCGGCGCCGCGCTGGCGTTGGGCGCGGGGGTGATGTGGGCCGCGTACATCCTCTGCTCGGCGCGGGTCGGCGGCCGGTTCCCCCGCGCGGACGGGCTGGCCCTGGCGCTGACGGTGGCCGCCCTGGTCACCCTGCCGATCGGGCTGGTCGGGGCCGGCGCCCGGCTGGGGCATCCGGCCGTGCTCGGGCTGGGCGCCGGGCTCGCCCTGCTCGCCTCGGTGCTGCCGTACACCCTGGAACTGCTGGCGCTGCGCCGGCTGCCCACCGCGACCTTCGCCGTGCTGATGAGCCTCGGCCCGGCCATCGCCGCCCTCGCCGGCTGGCTGGTGCTGGACCAGGCGCTGCGCGCGACGGAGGTCCTCGCGATCGGTCTGGTGATCGCCGCCAGCATCGGCGCGGTCCGGGCCGGCGCGCCGGCCACGTCGACCGAGGGCGGCGACGGCACGACGGCAGCCGAGCGCCCGGACGGCTCCGCCGACCCGGGGCCCGAGGGTCGGCTCAGCCCAGCAGCCGCACCGCCTGCGGCACGGCGCTGATCCGCACCGGCAGGTCGAGGGCCCGCTCCCCGTCGGCGTACGTGGTGATGCCCTCGGCGTTCAGCTCCACGGTCCGCGCCCGGTAGCTGCGCACCAGCGGATGGTCGACGTGCGTGCCCTGGTAGATGCGCGGCTTCACCCGCATCAGGGTGCGCCGGTCGAACCGTCCGCCGACCACCACGTCCAGCAGCCCGTCGGTCGGGTCGGCGTCCGGGCAGATCCGCATGCCCCCGCCGTAGGTCGGGCAGTTGCCCACCGCCACCAGCACGGCGTCGGGCGTCAGCTCCTCGCCGTCGAGGCGCAGCGTGTACCGGCGCGGGCGCAGCCGGGCCAGCTCCACCAGGATCGCCAGGTCGTAGCGGCGCGGGCCGCGCGGCCAGCGCATCCGGTTGGCCCGCTCGTTGACGATCGCGTCGAATCCGGCGGCCAGCACCGCCCCGTACCAGCGGTGCCCACCGTCGGGGGCGGTCATCCGGGCCAGGTCGACCGGGCGGGTCCGGCCGTCGCGCAGCGCGGCGGCGATCACGTCGACCGCGGCGAGCGGGTCGGCCGGGAAGCCGGTGTCGACCGCGAAGTCGTTGCCGGTGCCGGCGGGGACGGGGCCGAACGGCACGGCCGTACCGGCGACCGCCTGCAACGCCCGGTGGACGGTGCCGTCGCCACCCACCGCGACCAACGCACCGGCGCCGTCCGCGACCGCGGCGTGGCACGCCGCCTCCGCCTCCGCCGGGGTTCCCGCCGTCAGCACCCGCACCGGCCGGCCGCCGGCGTTCAGCCGCTCGAGCAGCCGGGGCAGCAGGCCACGGTGCCGGCCCCGGCCGGCGGTGGGGTTGGCGAGCACGGCGACGGGGCCGGGCGGAACAAGATCGTGCGCGGTCACGGCGAGCACCGTACGGTACGACCCACGGCCTCCACCAGGGGAGACGCCCCTCAACCCCGTGGCTGCGCCCGCACCGGACCGTCTTCCGGCCACCGGCCGCCCGATCTGTCCACGACGGAGGCGCCCGACCCGCGTTGCCGCGGGTCCGGCGCCTCGTCGTGCCGACCTGGTCAGAAGGTGATGCGGACCTTGAGCGCGGTGCGCTCGTCCATCGCCCGGTAGCCGTCCGGCACCTGGTCGAGGGTCACCGACCGGTCGAAGACCGGCGACGGGTCGATGGCGCCGTCCAGCACGTCGGCAAGCAGCTCCGGAATGTACGCCCGGGCCGGCGCGACGCCGCCGCCGAGCGCGACGTTGCGGCCGAACATCTGGCCGATGTCCACGCCGGCGCTGCCGCCGTGCGGCACCCCGACGTAGCCCACCGCGCCGCCGTCGCGGGCGATGGAGATCGCGGTACGCATCGACTCCGCGGTGCCGACGGCCTCCAGCACGGCGTGCGCGCCCTGCCCCTTGGTCAGCTCCTTGACCGCGGCGATCGCGGCGTCGCCCCGCTCGGCGACCACGTCGGTGGCGCCGAAGGAGCGGGCGATGTCGGTGCGGGCGGTGTGCCGGCCCAGCGCGATGATCTGCTCGGCGCCGAGCCGCCGGGCGGCGAGCACCCCGCACAGGCCGACCGCGCCGTCGCCGACCACCGCGACGGTGGTGCCGGGCCGGACCCGGGCGGCCAGGGCGGCGTGGTGGCCGGTGGACATCACGTCGGACAGGGCCAGCATCGCGGTGAGCAGCCGCTCGTCGCCGGCCGCCTCGGCGGGGAGCTTGACCAGGGTCCCGTCGGCGTACGGGACACGGACGGCCTCGCCCTGGCCGCCGTCGGAGCCGGGCTCGCCCCAGAAGCCGCCGTGCGGGCAGGACGTCTGCAGGCCCTCCCGGCAGAAGTCGCAGACCCCGTCGGACCAGACGAACGGCGCCACCACCAGGTCGCCCGCCCGGACCGAGGTCACCTCGGCGCCGACGGCCTCGACCACGCCGAGGAACTCGTGACCGATCCGCTGCCCGGGCTGGCGCTTGGCCACCCCCCGGTACGCCCACAGGTCACTGCCGCAGATGCAGGCGAGCACGACGCGTACGACGGCGTCGGTCGGGGTGCGGACGGCGGCGTCCGGCACCTCCTCGACCCGGATGTCGTTCGGGGCGTGGATCACGGTGGCACGCATGAAGGGATGTCCTCCGGGTGGGCGGTGGTGGGCTGTCGGGCGCGGGCGGAGCGCCCCGGCGAACGCTAGACCCGGCCCCGAGCGGCCGCCAAGCCGCCCGGCCACGAGGGTGGCCCGGCTCACCGCCCAACCCGGCCCCCGGTCACCCGCCGTCCAGGCGGGCCAGCCCGCTGCCGATCACGTCGATCTGACCCCACCGCCCGCGGACGTCCAGCAACTCCACCCGGCCGAACCGGGCCGGCACCCGCGGCACCATCATCAGGTGCTCCCCGGCGGGGTCCAGACCCAGCAGGGCACGCAGCAGCAGGAACGTCGCACCGGTGGCCAGCGCCTGCGGGCTGTTCGCCGTCGGATAGCGCACCGGGTAACGGGTCAGCTCTCGGGGATAGCCGGCGAACGCCTCCGGCATGCGGCCGTGGAAGTGGCGCGCCGCGTCGATGATCCCCTCGGCGATCCGGCCGGCCTCCTCGGCGAAGCCGTACTGGCGCAGCCCCCAGGCGATCAGCGCGTTGTCGAACGGCCAGACCGCCCCGACGTGGGATCCGAGCGGGTTGTACCGCGCCTGCCCCTCGGCCAGCGTCCGCACTCCCCAGCCGGAGAAGAGCCGGGGGCCGAGCAGGTGCGCGGCGACCTGTGCGGCCCGGGACTCGTCGACGATGCCGCTCCACAGCAGGTGTCCCATGTTGGAGGCGAGCGCGTCGACCTGCCGGCCGTCGGCGTCCAGCGCGAGCGCGTAGTAGCCCCGGTCGGCGATCCAGAAGTCCCGCTCGAAGCGCTCCCGCAGGGCCGCCGCCTCCCGTTCCAGCCGTTCCCCGTACGCCGGGTCGCCCCAGAACTCGCGGGCCAGCCGGGCCCCGCGCAGCTTCGCGTCGTACGCGTAGCCCTGCAGCTCACAGGTGGCCCGGGGCGGTTCCGGGAGCCGGCCGTCGGCATAGCAGATCGCCGCCGGCGAGTCCTTCCAGCCCTGGTTCTCCGGCCCGGTTCGCGTGTTGCGCCGCCGGTAGCGGACGTAGCCGTCGCCGAGGATGTCGCCGTACTGGTCGATCCAGTTCAGCGCCGCCCGGGCCTCTTCCTCGAGCTCCCGCACCAGGGCGGCGTCGCCGGTCCACCGCTCGTACTCGTCGAGCAGCACCACGTAGAGCGGCGTGACGTCGGCGCTGCCGTAGTACGGCGATTCGGGTCGCTCCTCGAAGGCCACCATTTCGCTGTAGCGGAACTCGCGCAGGATCTTGCCCGGCTCCTCGTCGCGGAAGTCGTCGAGCACCGCGCCCTGGTCGATGCCGAGCATCCGCAGGGTCGCCACCGCCAGCTCGGATGCGATCGGCAGCGCCTGGAAGCTGGTCAGGATGCTGTCCCGCCCGGTGATGGTGGCCACCCAGGGCAGGCCGGCGGCGGGCATCGTCTCGTCCGGGAGGGTGAGCGGGGAGTACCGCAGCGCGGCCAGGTCGACCAGACTCCGCTGGTAGGTGGTGGTCACCGCGTCCCAGTCACAGCTCAGCTGCGGCGCCCGGGCCAGCCAGTCCGCCAGGTCCTCCCGCTGCTCCGCGGTGGTCCGCCGGGGGCGCCGGTCCAGCTGCTCCCGAACGTCCCGGCCGTCCGGCCGCAGCACCAACGCCCGGACCCGCAGGGTCGTCGTCCACTCCCCGTTCCCTTCCACCTGCACCGTGTACGTCAGCCCGTCCTCGTCGACGGCCGCCGGCTCACTGGTGGAGATGACCGTCTCCCGCTGGAACTTCTCCCGGCGGTAGCCGAGCCGCAGGCCGCCGTCCTCGACGCGCCGGTAGAGCTGTCCCACCGGCTCGCGCTCCGCGCCGACCAGACTGATCGGCGAGAAGTCGCTGGCCACGTCCAGCCGTACGGTGAAGTCCACCGGACCCCGGTCGTGGTTCAGCACGGTCAGCCGCTCCTCGAAGACGCCGCCGGTGATGGACCGCTCCCGGATCACCGAGGCCTTCGCGTCCACATAATGGGTGGGCTCGCCCGGCACCAGGAAGAAGCGCAGCGTGAAGTAGTCCCGTTCGGCGATGGAGAGCGGGTTCAGCCGGTCGCCGTTCAGCCGGAGCCGCCACAGCGACAGGAAACGGGTGTCGAAGTCGAAGAAGCCGCACACGTTGGCGACGGCCGCCTCGATGTCGCCGTTGTTCTCGCTGAGCACGAAGATGTTGCCGTCCAGCACCCGGACCAGGTTCGACTTCATGCCCGCTCCCGGCCGTCGCCGGCCACGGCGCGTGGTTGCCGGGTCACCGGCGGCGGCGCGGCGAAGAGCCGCTCCAGCAGGACGACGAAGCGGAACTGCCCCTCGGCAATGATGTCGTTGCGCAGCCAGGCCGTCAGTGGCTTCGCCTCGCCCCGCACCATCCGAAGGAAGAAGGCCCGGTCGGTGTGGATCACCGCATCCGCGTCCCGCGCCTCCCGGGACACCTCCACCCGCCCTTCGGCGATGGTCAGGTGCCAGAGGTCGAGCCCGTCGTCCCCCGTCAGCTCGAACCGGACGGTGCCGCCGGTCTTGCGCAGCAGGCGCCCACAGCCGCCGGCGGCGAGCCGCTCGAAGAACACCGTGATGGGATCCGACACCGCACCGCCTCCCGCGAGATCGCCGTCGGGGCGGGCGGCCCCGAGGTGGATTGTGGCGACCCGTGCGGCGGCGACGACCGATGCGTCCGTGCTCTCCGGCGCCGACCCAGCCTATCGCCGGGCCCGGACCGAAAGGTCGGGATCGGGCAACTGCCGGGGCAGTGCGGGGCCCGTGCGGTGGGCGGGCAGGATGGCGGGATGCGCCTGGTCTCCCTGCTGCCGTCCGCCACCGAGATCGTCTACGCCCTCGGCCTCGCTGAGGACCTGGTCGGGGTGACCTTCGAATGCGAGCTGCCGGCGGCGGACCGGGCCGGCACGACGGTCGTCGTGGGCGGCCGGGACACCCGCGGCATGAGTCCCGGCGAGATCGACGCGTACGTCAAGGGGCAGCTCGCCGCGGGGGCCGACCTCTACACCCTGCACGCGGGCGCGCTGGCCGGGCTCGACCCCGACCTGATCCTCACCCAGGACCTGTGCCGGGTCTGCGCCCTGCCCGCCGGGCGGGTGGCCGACGCCGTGGACCACCTCGGCTGCCGGGCCGACGTGCTGTCGCTCGACCCGTACACCCTGGAGGACGTGTTCGGCACCATCCTCGCGGTGGGGACGGCCGCCTGCGTACCGGATCGGGCGGAGGCCCTGGTGGACGGCCTGCGGGCGCGACTGGCGGGGGTCTCCGCCTCGGTGGCCGACCGGCCGCGGCGCCGGGTCGCGGTCGTGGAGTGGGTGGACCCGCCGTTCGGCGCCGGTCATTGGATTCCCGACCAGGTCCGGGCCGCCGGCGGCGAACCGGTGGCCGGCCACCCCGGCGCCCGCTCGACGCCCACCACCTGGGCCGCGCTGCGGGCCGCGGCGCCGGAGGTCGTGCTGGTCACCCCGTGCGGCTTCCACCTCGACGGGGCCGCCGACCAGGCCGCGGCGGTGGCCCCGCACTTCCCCGACGCGGAGGTCTGGGCCGTCGACGCGGACGGGCTGATCGTGCGGGCCGGTCCCCGGCTGGTCGACGGGGTCGAGGCGATCGCTGCGATCCTGCACCCGGACGCCGTGCCGGCGCCGCCGCCGGACCGCGTCCGTCGGGTGGCCTGAGCACGGCGCGGCCCGGCCGGTGTCCGGATCGGACACGGGCCGGGACCCGGTCACATCACCTGCAGGTGCGGGATGCCGGCGCCCGGCAGCGGATGCGCCGAATACTCGCTTGCCTTCCCGGACGGGCACCCGGCATGGTGGCGCCGTCGGCGGGCACGGAGGTGGGCGGTGGATCTGCGAACCGCGCTGGACCTCGTCGCGGGCCTGGACGCCGCGACGGTGGTGCTGGTGGAGGGCGCCAGCGACCGGTGCGCCCTGCAGGCGGTGGCCGAGCGTCGCGGCCGCTCCCTCGACGGGGTGGCGATCGTCCCGATGGGCGGGGCCACCAACGTCGGCCATTTCCTCGAGCTGTTCGGCCCGCGCGGCCTCGACCGCAGGCTCGCCGGCCTCTACGACGCCGCCGAGGAGGGGTACATCCGACGGGGTCTGGAGCGGGCCGGCCTCGGCGCGGACCTGTCCCGGGACCGGATGGCCGACCTCGGCTTCCAGGTCTGCGTCGCGGACCTGGAGGAGGAGTTGATCCGCGCGCTCGGCACGGGCGAGGTGGAGCGGGTCGTCGAGGAGGCGGGGGACCTCCGGTCGCTCCGGCTCTTCCAACGGCAGCCCGCCCAGCAGGCACGCCCGCTCCCCCGGCAGCTGCACCGCTTCCTCGGCACCCGGTCCGGCCGGAAGAGCCACTACGCGGGTCTGCTCGCCGGCGCCCTCGACCCCGGCCGGGTGCCCCCGGCGCTCGACCGCCTGCTGGCGCTCGTCTGACGCGGATCACCCCCCGGGCCGCCGGAAACGCCGGACGCCGCCCACCCGGGGCGGCGTCCGCGTCGGTGCTCCGGGAAGCCCGGTCAGGTCATGTCGTCGTAGCGGCGCTCGATCGGCGCGGGCGCGGCGACCGGCTCCGGCGCCCCGACCGGGGCGACCGTGTCGACCCGCTGCCCCGCCTCGACCGGCTCGGGCGTCAGGTCCAGCGGCGACACCTCGTCGTCGCCGAGGTCCGAGTAGATCTCGCGACCGCGCCCCCGCCGCCGGTCGTTGAGGAAGGCCACCGCTACCGCGCCGAAGTAGAGCGCGGAGAGGCAGATGGCCAACGCGGTCATGCCGAACGGATCGGGCGTCGGTGTGACCACCGCGGAGAAGGCGAAGAAGACGAAGATCGCCACCCGCCACCAGCCGAACAGCCGCTTCGCGCTGGCCAGCCCCACGAAGTTGAGCATGAGCACGATCAGCGGGAACTCGAACGCCACCCCGAAGAGCAGGATGAGATTCGTGACGAACGAGATGTACCGGGTGATGTCCAGTGTCGTGGTGATGTCACCGCCACCGGAGACGTTGAGCAGGAACTCAAGGCCCTTGGAGGTGACGAAGTAGGCCAGCACCGCGCCGCCGCCGAACAACGGCGCCGCCAGGCCGGTGAAGAAGTACGCGTACCGCCGCTCGTGCCTGTGCAGGCCCGGCGCGATGAACGCCCAGAGCTGGTACAGCCAGATCGGCGCCGCGATGATCAGCCCGACCCAGAGGGCCACCTTCATCTGCAGCAGGAACAGGTCGGCCGGCCCGAGCTGGACGAAGTTGCACGTGCCGTTGACGAGCCTCGCCTTCGGCAGGTCGCAGTACGGCTTCTGCAGCAGGTGCAGCACCGGACCGGAGAGCCAGACGCCGAAGCCGAAGCCGACCACGATCGCCAGGGAGGCACGGAACAGGCGGTTACGCAGCTCACGGATGTGCTCCATGAGCGTCATCGAGCCGTCGGCGGCCCGCTCGAAGGTGCTCGGGCCGCGCTTACGGAGCGCGAAGGCCACGGTGCTGGGCCCTTCGGTCAGTTGTCGCGGACGCGCTGCACCGGGTCGACCGGCGGGGCGACCGGCTGCTGCGGCTGGGCGTACTGCTGCTGCTGCGGGGGCTGCTGCGGCGCGTAACCCTGCTGCGGCTGCTGACCGGCGTACGGCGGGAGCGGCTGGTAGCCGGCCTGCGCGTCGGCCTTCTCGGCCAGGTCACGGTCGTCGTCGTGCAGGCTCTTGGTCTCGGCCTTGATGATCCGCAGCGAGCGGCCCAGCGAGCGGGCCGCGTCGGGGAGCCGCTTCGCGCCGAAGAGCAGGATCAGCACGACCACGAGTACGGCGATGTGCCACGGCTTGAGGGCACCCATGGGAAGCTCCAGTCGCTCTGTGTCGTTGAGGGGCGGACGCAGCCCATCGTACGTGCGCCGAGAGCGGTTGCCACCCCACCGGGCCTGTCGGTGCGGGCCCGGTCGGTGAAGTCTCGGCCAACCCGGAGTGTCCCGTCAACCGTCTGCGGCGGCGCGTTTCTGCGCGCAACGACCGCCGAACGCGCAGCTACCGCGCCCGGGACCGACGCCGATCGATCACTTTCCCCGCTTGGCCTTGATCAACGCCACCCGCTCCTGGGCGGTGGCGGCCCGGGCCTGCAGCGCCTCGGCCCGCTGCTGGAGCGCCTCCGCGGTGGACCGCAGCGCCTCCGCCTCGGCCTGACGCCCCTGCAGCGCCACCGCCGCCCGGCGCAGCCGGGGCAGCCGCGCCAGCACCGGCCGGACCGCCAGGCCCAGCACGACGAGCGCGAACAGCACCACCGCGAGCACGATCCAGGTCACCACGGCGGTCAGCCTACTGGGTGACAGTGGCCCCCGCCGAGTCGGCGGGCCGGGCCGGCGTCGCGTACGCGTCGAGCGCGGCCGCCGCCTGGGCGCGGACCTGCTCGGCCAACTCCGCCGGGGCGACCACCGCGACGTCCGGGCCCAGCCCGAGCACGAAGCGGCGGGCCCAGCCCAGGTCGGTGACCCGCAGCGACACCAGCCACTGCTCGCCGTCGGCCTCGACCCGTTCGCACGGGTAGTACTCGGTGATCCACCGCTCGCCCCGGCCGATCCGCAGGGTGATCAGCGGCAGGTCCGGCGAGGGACGGAACACCCCGTCGGACAGGTCGTGCGGCCGGGCCTGCGGCGGCACCACGGCCCGCTCGTCCAGCTCGGTGACCGCGTCGATCCGGTCGGCCCGGAACAGCCGAACCGCCTCGGCCCGCCGGCACCACGCCTCGACGTACGCCCGGCCGCCCACCATCAACATCCGCAGCGGGTCGATGGTCCGCTCGGTGGTCTCGTCCCGGGCCGGGGTGTAGTAGGTGATCCGCAACGCGCGGCCACGCTCGACCGCGGCGCGCAGCTCCCGCACGCGGGCGCTGTCCCCGGGCAGCCGGACCTCCACCGGGGCGGCCACCAGGTCGCCCGCCGCGTTCTCGATCTTGGCGAGGGCCCGCTCGACGGCCTCCCGGTTGGCCACCCCCGGGGTCTCCGCGAGCATCCGCAGCGCGACCACCAGGGCCAGGGCCTCGTCCGGGGTGAGCCGCAGCGGCCGGTCGATCCCCGCGTCGTAGGTGATGGTGACCCGGTCACCGTCGAACGCCATGTCGATCAGGTCACCCGGACCGTAGCCGGGCAGCCCGCACACCCAGAGCAGCTCCAGGTCCTCCCGCAGCTGCCGCTCGGTCACCCCCAGGTCACCGGCCGCCTCGGCGATCTCGATACCGGGCCGGGCCAGCAGGTAGGGCACCAGGTTGAGCAGCCGGGCCAGCCGGTCCGCCGAGGCGCGGCCGGCACGGGCCGCCGGCCGGGTCACCGGGCACCCCCGGCGACCGCCAGCTCGTCGTGCCGGGCGGCGATCTCCTTCAGCCGCTGGATGACCGCCTCGCGGACCTCCGGCGGGTCCAGCACCCGCACGTCCGGGCCGTACCCGACGAGCTGGCCGGCGAGGTAGTCCGGGTCGGCGTACGGCAGGACCAGCCGGTCGCCGTCCGGCCCGCTGGTGCTGTCCACCGCCCAGCGGCGCAGCCCGGCGGCCCGGCCCGGGACGACCAGCACGCTGGCCCGCCCGGTCCGCTCCACCGGCCCCGACCAGCGGGCGACGTGGCTGATCAGATCCACCCCGGCAGGCGGCTCGTACGCCCCCGGCTGGCCGGTGACCCGGACCGCGCCGACCACCCGGGAGAGACGGAAGCAGCGGGTGGCCTCCCGGTCCAGGTCGTGGCCGACCACGTACCACCGGCCGCGCCAGCAGACCACGCCCCACGGCTGGAGCCGGCGACGGCTCGACGCGTCCCGGTCCGGCACCCGGTAGTCGAAGTTGACCTCCCGCCGGTCCCGGGCGGCGGCGGTCAACGGGGCGAACGCCGGGTCGACCGTCACCATCGGCTCCATGCCCAGGGTGGCCTGCGGGTCCACGTCCACCCCGGCGGCGCGCAGCTTGGCCAGCCCGGAGGAGGCGGCCGCGGCCAGGCCGGCGTGCTGCCACAGCCGGGCGGCGATGCCCACGGCGGCGGCCTCGTCCGGCTCCAGGGGGATGTCGGGCAGCGCGTACTCGCGGTGGGCGATCCGGTAGCCCGGCTCGGCGTCGAAGACGCTCGCCGTGCCGGTCTCCAGCGGGACACCCAGCTCGCGCAGCTCCGCCTTGTCCCGTTCGAACTTGCGCTGGAACGCCTCGTGGTCCTTGGCGTCGTCCGGATCGTGCTCGTAACCGGGCACGGTCGCGGCGATCTGCGCGGCGGTCAGGAACCGTCGCGTGGACAGCAGGCAGATCACCAGGTTGACCAGGCGTTCGGTGCGGGTCCGCGACACGTGCTGAACGCTAGCAGCCCGCGCGGCGTGGGCGCGCACCCACGCGGGGGCGGCGCGCGGAACGTCGCGGCCCGGGCGAGCCACGCCACACCCTCCCGCAGCGGCTCCGCACGCCGGGCGGGGGGCCGAAACCGGCCATAGGGTGAGCGCATGGCGGAAGCGGAAGCCAAGTCCGAGAGCGTCGGCACGGTCGTCGTCGCCGGCGCGGCCAACCTCGCCATCGCCGTCGCCAAGCTGGTCGCCGGGCTGATCTCCGGCTCGGCCGCGATGCTCTCCGAGGCCGCCCACTCCGTCGCCGACACCACCACCGAGGTGCTGCTCTACCTGGCGCTGCGCCGGGGCGCGCGGCCCGCCGACACCCGGCACCCCTTCGGGTACGGCAAGGAGAGCTACGTCTGGGCGTTCCTCGCCGCGATGTTCACCTTCGTCGTCGGCGCCGGCTTCGCCATCACCCACGGCGTGACCACGATCGTCGTGCACGAACACACCGGCGACTACCTGGCGTCGTACATCGTGCTGGCGCTCTCCTTCGTGATCGAGTCCGTCTCCCTGGCCCGGGCGGTCCGGCAGGTCCGCCGGGAGTCCCGCCGCTGGCGGGCCAGCCCGCGCCGCTACCTCCGGCTGACCGCCGACACCACCGTGAAGGCGGTCTTCCTGGAGGACAGCGCCGCCCTGACCGGTCTGCTGATCGCCGGCGCCGGCCTGGGGCTGTCCCACCTGACCGGCGACGAGCTCTACGACGGCGTCGCCTCGATCCTCATCGGCGTGCTGCTGCTGGCGGTCGCCACCATCCTGGCCCGGAGCAACATCTCGCTGCTGGTGGGCCGCGCCGTCTCGGAACGCGTGCACCGGCAGATCGAACGCGAGCTGGCCGGACTGCCGGCGGTCGACCGGGTCGACACGCTGATGACCATGCTGCTCGGCCCGGAGGAAATCCTGGTCGCCGCCAAGGTCGACTTCCACGACGCCGCCACCGGCGCCGACATCGAGGCGGCCGCGGACGAGGCCGAGCGCCGGCTCACCGACCGGTACCCGGAGATCGGGTACGTCTTCCTCGACCCGACCCGGTCGATGCCCGGCTCCGGGGGTGGACGCGCCCGCCGCACCCAGGACGAGGGGGATCGTCCGGCGGACCGGGAGCCCGGCCCCGGCGGCCAGTCCTGACCCGGGCACGACCGGCCCGGCGGACGGCGGATAGCGTGCCGGGCATGGTGCGATGGCGGTCCGGAACGGTCACGGCGGTGCGGCGGCGGTGGGCCGGCGCCACCGAACTCGACGTCGACCTGCCCGACGGCGCTCCGATGCGCGCCCTGGCCTACCCGGCGCTGGTCGGCGACCCGCAGCCCGGTGACCGGGTGCTGCTGAACGCCGGCGCCCTGCTGATGGGCCTCGGCACCGGCGGGTACGCCCTGGTCGTCGCCCTGCCCGACCGCCTGCCGCCGGACCCGCCGCAGGCCCTCGACACCCGCGACGCCGGCCACCTGGTGAAGGCCCGCTACACCCCGCTGCAACCCATCCTGCTCGGCGTGGACGAGGAGACCTCCCCGCACCACGACCTGCTCGCCGCCGCGGAGAGCCTGGACGGGATGCCGGTGGTCACCGCCGACCTGCACTCCGCCCTGCCGGCGATCCTCGCCGGGATCCACGCCGACGCCCCGGACGCCCGGGTGGCGTACCTGCTCACCGACGGCGGGGCGCTGCCCGCCTGGTTCTCCCGCACCCTCGCCGGGCTCGCCGACCACCTCGCCGGCACCGTCAGCGTCGGGCAGGCGTTCGGCGGGGACCTGGAGGCCAGCACCCTGCACAGCGGGCTGCTCGCCGCCCGGCACGTGCTCCGCGCCGACGTCGCCATCGTCGCCCAGGGACCCGGCAACCTGGGCACCGGCACCCGGTGGGGCTTCTCCGGCGTGGCCGTCGGCGAGGCCGTCAACGCCGTCGCCACGCTCGGCGGCCGCCCGGTCGGCTCGCTGCGGATCTCCGACGCGGACCCCCGCCCCCGGCACCGCGGCGTCTCCCACCACAGCCTCACCGCGTACGGCCGGGTGGCGCTCGCCCCGGCGGACCTGGTCGTGCCCGACAACCTGGCGTCGCCGCTGGCCGCGCAGGTGGACGCGGCCCTCGCCCCCCTCGCGGCGCGGCACCCCATCGTCCGGGTGCCCACCGACGGCCTCGACGCCGCGCTGCGCGCCACGCCGGTCACGCTGTCCACCATGGGCCGCGGCCTGGACGCCGACCACGCCTACTTCCTGGCCGCCGCCGCGGCCGGCCGGCACGCCGCCCGGCTCACCCGCTGACCGGCGGCGGGGTCAGCCCGCCGCGTAGCCGCGCTCCACGAGGTGCCGGGCCCCCATCTCGTACGCCCGCGGGTCCTCCGGGGTGAACGCGGCCAGCCCGTCGACGTACCGGTTGTACATGCAGAACGCCGCCGCGATCAGCACCGTGTCGTGCAGCTCCAGGTCGGTGGCGCCCGCGGCCCGGGCGGCGTCGACCAGCTCGGCGGTCACCTCCCGGCCACCGCGCTGGACGGCGGCGGCGATCCGCAGCAGCGCCCGCAGCTTCTCCCCCACCGGCGCGGCGTCCAGGTCGGCGCGCACCTGCTCGACGAGGGACATCCCCGCCGGCAACTGGGCCGCCGCCGTCGCCGAATGGGACGCGCGGCAGAATCCGCAGTCGTTCAGGCCGGACACGTACGCGGCGATCAGCTCGCGTTCGCCGGGGCTGAGGGTGGGGTGCGGGGCGCGCAGCAGCGTCTCCGCCAGGGCGTTGAGCGGCCCGGCCGTCTCCGGACGGAACCGGGTCAGCCCCCGGATGCCGGGGTGCTGCCGCTCGTCGAAGCCGAGATCGATGTGTGCGATGACGTCACTCTCCCGTGTCCGTGGGCGTCCCGCCCCTTGATCAGCCTGATGGCCAACCGGGTCGACGCGCTCGCGGCCGGCGAGCCGTGCGACGAGGCGCCGGCGGCCAGCCCCAGCACCGCCCGGACGATCACCTCCGGCAGCGCCAGCCAGGCACCGAGATCCGCCCCTCCGTCCGTGCAGGAGGAGTAGCAGGAACCGCACGGCGTGTCGGTGAAGAGGTAGCAGCAGGCGCCGCACGGCGGCTCCGCGACCGGCATGTCCCCACCTACGATCGGCCCGGCGAAAGACATAGACGATCATGTGCGGCGGCGACCTGTCAAGGAATCCGCCGGTCGGCGCGGGGCGCGCGCTCCCGCCCGAACGCAGTCCCCGGGGAACCCTGAGGAGCGTCAGCCGGCGAGGAAGATCAGCGCCAGCCAGGCGCCGACGATCAGGACCAGCACCGCCGCCAACACCCACGTCGGCACCGTGTACTCGCCGCGGCGGTTGCGCTCGATCTCGTCGCGGATCTTCTCCCGGCGGCGGTCGATCCAGTTCAGCTTCTCGGTGCCGCTGTCACGGCCGGAGGGTTCGGAAGTGTTCATCGCGTCGCCAGCGTACCGGTGCGGTGGCGGCCGGCGCCCGCAGCACCGGCCGCCCGCCGTCACATGCTGGCGATCAGCCGCTCCACCCGCTCGTCGTACGCCCGGAACGGGTCCTTGCAGAGCACGGTCCGCTGCGCCTGGTCGTTGAGCTTCAGGTGCACCCAGTCGACGGTGAAGTCCCGCCGCTTCTCCTGCGCGTGCCGGATGAACTCGCCGCGCAGCCGCGCCCGGGTGGTCTGCGGCGGGGTCTCCTTCGCCTCGAAGATCTCCGGGTCGGTGGCCACCCGGTCCACCTCGCCGCGCCGCTCCAGCAGCCCGTACAGGCCACGGCCGCGCCGCAGGTCGTGGTACGCCAGGTCCATCTGCGCCACCCGCGGATGCGACAGCGGCAGGTCGTGCTTGCGCTGGTACCGCTCGATCAGCCGCAGCTTGGTCACCCAGTCGATCTCCCGGGCCACCGGGTCCAGGTCGCCCGTCTCCACCGCCCGCAGCACCCGGCCCCAGAGTTCCACCACCCGCTTCGCGGTCTGGTCACCGCCGCGCCGCTCCACGAACTCGGTCGCCTTGGCCAGGTATTCCTGCTGGATCTCCAAGGCGCTGACCTCCTTGCCGGAGGCCAGCCGCACCTTGCGCCGGCCGGTGATGTCGTGCGACACCTCGCGGATCGCCCGGATCGGGTTCTCCAGCGACAGGTCCCGCATCACCACCCCGGCCTCGATCATCCGCAGCACGAGGTCGGCGGTGCCCACCTTCAGCAGCGTGGTCACCTCGTTCATGTTCGAGTCGCCCACGATCACGTGCAGCCGCCGGTACCGCTCGGCGTCGGCGTGCGGCTCGTCCCGGGTGTTGATGATCGGTCGGCTCCGGGTGGTCGCCGAGGAGACGCCCTCCCAGATGTGCTCGGCCCGCTGCGACAGGCAGTAGACCGCCCCGCGCGGAGTCTGCAGCACCTTCCCCGCCCCGCAGATCAACTGCCGGGTGACCAGGAACGGGATCAGCACGTCGGCGAGCCGGCCGAACTCGCCGTGCCGGGAGACCAGGTAGTTCTCGTGGCAGCCGTACGAGTTGCCGGCCGAGTCGGTGTTGTTCTTGAACAGGTAGATCTCACCCGCGATGCCCTCGTCGTGCAGCCGCTTCTCCGCGTCGACGAGCAGCCCCTCCAGGATCCGCTCACCGGCCCGGTCGTGGGCGACCAGATCGGTGACCGAATCGCACTCCGGCGTCGCGTACTCCGGGTGCGAGCCCACGTCCAGGTAGAGGCGGGCCCCGTTGCGCAGGAACACGTTGCTCGACCGGCCCCACGACACCACCCGCCGGAACAGGTACCGCGCGACCTCGTCGGGGGACAACCGGCGCTGCCCGCGGTAGGTGCAGGTGACGCCGTACTCGGTCTCGAGGCCGAAGATTCGCCGCTCCATGATGTGACATTAGCCGCCCGGGGCCCCCGATGGGCAGCGCTCAACCCAGCCGTCTCATCGGCGGCCGTCACGCACGCCTGCCGGCACCGGCGGTCCCGCCGCACCCCGACCGGCGAGCCGGTACGTTCCCAGCCGTGAGGATCCTCGTCACCGGCGGCGCCGGGTTCATCGGATCGGCGTACGTGCGGCGACTGCTCGGCGGCGCCGAGCCGGCCGTCGACGTCGACACGGTCACCGTGCTCGACGCGTTCACCTACGCCGCCACCGAGGGCAGCCTCGCCCCCGTACGCGCCGACCCCCGGCTGCGGGTGGTCCGCGGCGACATCCGCGACGCGCCGCTGGTCGACGCCACCGTCGCCGGCCACGACGTCGTCGTCCACTTCGCCGCCGAGTCGCACGTGGACCGGTCCATCACCGGCGCCGCGGCCTTCGTCACCACCAACGTGGTGGGCACCCAGACCCTGCTCGACGCCGCGCTCCGGCACGGCGTGGGCCGCTTCGTGCAGGTCTCCACCGACGAGGTGTACGGCTCCATCGACACCGGGTCGTGGACCGAGCGGACGCCGATGGACCCCAGCTCGCCGTACTCGGCCTCCAAGGCCGGCGCCGACCTGCTCGCCCTCGCCTACCACCGCACCCACGGCCTGGACGTCGTGGTCACCCGGGGCGCCAACACGTACGGCCCCTACCAGTACCCCGAGAAGGTCGTGCCGCTGTTCATCACCAACCTGCTGAACGGGCACGACGTGCCCCTCTACGGCGACGGCGGCAACGTCCGGGAGTGGCTGCACGTCGAGGACCACTGCAATGGCGTCGCGCTGGCCCAGACCCGGGGACGCGCCGGCGGCGTCTACCACCTCGGTGGCTCGGCCGAGCTGACCAACCGGGAGCTCACCGGCCGGCTGCTCGCCGCCTGCGGTGTCGGCTGGGAGCGGGTGCGGCCGGTCGCCGACCGCAAGGGCCACGACCGGCGCTACTCGCTGGACAGCACCACCAGCCGGCGGGAGCTGGGCTGGTCCGCCACCGTCGACCTGGACCGGGGGCTCGCCGCCACCGTCGACTGGTACCGCCGGAACCGGGCCTGGTGGGAGCCGCTCAAGCCGCACCGCTGACGCCCCGCCGGACCCCGACGCCGGTCGGGATCGGTGCCCACCGCGCCCGTTACGCTTCCGGCTGCTCGGTCTGCTGGCCCTCCAGGTCGGCCGAGCCCGCCGACGTAGTCGGCTTGTTCGCTTCCTCCGTCGGCACCGTCGGCGTCTTCGCCCGCCCGGGAGCGGGCGCGTTGTCCGCGCCGGCGTCGCCGTCCAGCAGCCCGGTCAGCGCCGCCCCGGTGATCCGGCGGAACGTCCGCCCCACCCGGCGCCGGTCCAGGACCGCCACCTCCAGCTGGTTCGCGGCGATCGTCCGCGCCGCTCCGCCCTCCCCGCCGACACTGCTCAGCGCCTGCACGGCCGCCCGGACCGCCTCGCTGAGCGACATGTCCGGCCGGTGCTGTGACTTGAGCACCCCGGAGATCGACTCGGCCTGGCCACCCATCGCCATCCGGCCCGGCTCGTCGTTGACCGAGCCGTCGTAGGTCAGCCGGTAGAGCGCGTCGTCCTCGGGCGTCGCGCCCACCTCGGCCACGCAGATCTCCACCTCGAACGGCTTCGACTGCTCGGTGAAGATCGCGCCGAGGGTCTGCGCGTACGCGTTCGCCAGGGCCAGGCCGTTGACGTCGCGCCGGTCGTAGCTCAGGCCGTTCAGGTCCGCCATCCGCACCCCGGCGCGGCGCAGGTTCTCGAACTCGTTGTACCGGCCCACCGCGGCGAAGCCGATCCGGTCGTAGATCTCGCTGACCTTGTGCAGGGTGCTGGAGAGGTTCTCCGCGACGAAGAGCACCCCACCCTCGTAACTCAGGACCAACGCGCTGCGACCCCGGGCGATGCCCTTGCGGGCCAGCTCGGAGCGGTCGCGCATGATCTGCTCGGGCGAGGCGTAGAACTGCATGGCCACGGCGGCGGTTCTCCTTCGGGCGCTGTGCTGCGGACTGCTGACTGGTCAGGTGGGGAGCGGGGTCAGCCGCCCGGGTTCTCCATCCGGCCGGAGACGACGCCCTCCGCGATCGTCGCCGTCTCGGCGTCGGTGAGCCGGCGGGTGCCCTCCGCCGTCGCCATCATCACCACCGGGTAGATCCGGCGGGTCAGATCCGGGCCACCGGTCGCGGTGTCGTCGTCGGCCGCGTCGTAGAGCGCCTCGACCGCCAGCCGCACCGCGTCGTCGATCGACAGGCCGGCCCGGAAGCGCTTCTTCAGCGCCGACTTGGCGAACAGCGAGCCGGAGCCGATCGCGTCGTAGCCGGTCTCCTCGTACGGGCCGCCGGTCACGTCGAAACTGAAGATCCGGCCGGCCCGCGCCGGGTCGCCGGCGGCCAGGTCGAAGCCGGCGAAGAGCGGGATCACCGCGAGGCCCTGCATCGCCGCGCCCAGGTTCCCGCGGATCATCGAGGCCAGCCGGTTGGCCTTGCCGTCGAGCGAGAGCATCGCGCCCTCGATCTTCTCGTAGTGCTCCAGCTCCACCTGGAACAGTCGCATCAGCTCGATGCCGATGCCCGCGGTGCCCGCGATGCCGACCAGCGAGTACGCGTCCGCCGGGTGCACCTTCTCGATGTCCCGCTGGGCGATCAGGTTGCCCATCGTGGCGCGCCGGTCGCCGGCCATCACCACGCCGCCGGCGGCGGCGATCGCCACGATCGTGGTCGCGTGCGGCGCCAGGTCGGCGGCCATGCCGGGCGGCAGCGGCCGACGGCCGGGCAGCATCTCGGGGGCCACCTTGCTCAGGAACGCCGTGAAGGAGGACGTCCCCGCGTTGGTGAACACATCTGGAAGACGCCCGGATGGATCAAAACCCGCTGCCACGTGGTTCCTCTCAGGTACGTGATCGCCCTGGCCAGCCTCGCGGGACTGTCACGGAACTGGCCAAGACCACCGTTGCAGTTGAAGCAGAGTATCCCGCGCACCCACCCGGTGCGATGATCGTGGTCCACATGTTCCGGATCGGGGTCGCCGCACACCGCGCAGACGCCGCCCTGCTCGGCGAGAAGCTCCCGGAACTCCTTCTCCCCGATCCCGTACCGCCGCCGTAGGTGGTACTCCCTGGTGCCCCCGTAGAGCCGCTGGGCGGTCTCCTTGCCGCGGGCGTTGTGGCACGGCTTGCAGTACGAGTGGCGGCCGCTGGCCTTCCTGGTACGCGGGAAATCCTCCAGCGGCTTGA
This sequence comes from Micromonospora sicca, assembly GCF_003172935.1. GTDB lineage: Bacteria > Actinomycetota > Actinomycetes > Mycobacteriales > Micromonosporaceae > Micromonospora > Micromonospora sicca. The sequence goes on from NZ_QGKS01000294.1 coordinate 115,722, forward strand.
TTTCGCCACAGTCCGGACACCACTTCAGACCGGCGGGCACCGGAACCGGAGACGTTTTCAGCGCACCGATCCCGCGCTGACGGCGACTCGCCTCAGAACGGGCCGCCGCGCAGGTCTTGCAGTAGTAGGCGAGGCCATCTGCCCGTCGCCGATTCCGGAACTCGGTGGCCGGCAGGAGCGGCTCACACTGCGGGCACTTCTTGTCCGATCCGCTCGGCAAATCGGACATATAGTATCACTGCCCCCCTTTCTGGACATATCCACGCACGAATTCCTCTGCGTTCTCCTCGAGGACGGAGTCGATCTCGTCGAGCAGGTCGTCGACGTCCTCGGTGATCTCGGCGTGGCGCTCGGCAACCTCGGGGTTGGCCTGCGCGGTGACGTCCTCGATCTCCTCGCCCTGGGTCGACTTGCCGGACTGGGTCTGGCCGCCTTCTTGCGTAGCCATCAGGTGCCTCCTCCACGATCGCCTGCGATGAACTTACCTCGCTGGAGCGACGAAAAGCCCGCCGCGCGCCGCCTTCCGACGCACGACGGGCTCCCGTTTCACGGCCTCAGCCGCCGGTCAGGGTCTCCAGCAGATCCTTGGCGGTGTCGCAGCGGTCGAAGAGGGCGCCGACGTGCTTGCGCGTGCCCCGCTCCGGCTCCATCATCGGCACCCGGACCAGCGACTCCCGGCCCACGTCGAAGATCACCGAGTCCCAGCTCGCCGCAACCACCTCGGAGGCGTACTGGGCCAGGCAGCGGCCGCGGAAGTAGGCCCGGGTGTCCTCCGGCGGCTCGGTCATCGCGGTCCGGGTCTGCTCGTCGGTCAGCAGCGTCTTCATCGATCCGCGCGAGACCAGCCGGTGGTAGAGCCCCTTCTCCGGGCGGACGTCGGAGTACTGCAGGTCGACCAGCTGGAGCTTGTGCGAGCCCCAGGCGAGCTTCTCCCGCTCCCGGTACCCCTCCAGCAGCCGCAGCTTGGCCACCCAGTCCAGCTCGTCGGCGCAGAGGAACGCGTCCCGGCCGAGCCGGTCCAGCACGCTCTCCCAGCGGTCGAGCACGTCCGCGGTCTGCTCGTCCACGTCGCTGCCGTACCGGTCGTCCACGAAGGACCGGACCCGATCCAGGTACGCCCACTGCACGTCCAGGGCGGTCAGCTTGCGGCCGTCGCGCAGCCGCATCAGGTGCTTCAGCGACGGGTCGTGGCTGACCGCGCGCAGCTCGCTGACCGGGTCGGCGATGCCCAGGTCCGGGCTGAGCGCCTTCTCCTCGATCATGGTGAGGATGAGCGCGGTGGTGCCGACCTTCAGGTAGGTGGAGATCTCCGAGAGGTTGGCGTCGCCGATGATGACGTGCAGCCGGCGGTACTTGTCGGCGTCCGCGTGCGGCTCGTCGCGGGTGTTGATGATCGGCCGCTTGAGGGTGGTCTCCAGCCCGACCTCGACCTCGAAGAAGTCGGCGCGCTGCGAGATCTGGAAGCCGCTCTGGCCGCCGTCCTGGCCGATGCCGACGCGGCCGGCCCCGCAGATGATCTGCCGGGTGACGAAGAACGGCGTCAGGTACGCCACGATGTCGGCGAACGGGGTCTGCCGCCGCATCAGGTAGTTCTCGTGGGCGCCGTAGCTGGCGCCCTTGTTGTCGGTGTTGTTCTTGTAGAGGTGGATCCACTGGGTGCCCGGGATGGTGGCGGCCCGGCGGGCCGCCTCGGCCATCACCCGCTCCCCCGCCTTGTCCCAGCGCACCACGTCGAGCGGGTTGGTCACCTCGGGGGTGGAGTACTCGGGGTGCGCGTGGTCGACGTAGAGCCGGGCGCCGTTGGTGAGTATTACGTTGGCCAGCCCGAGGTCCTCGTCGGCGAGCGCCTCGGCGGGGTCGTAGGCCGCGCCGGAGTAGGTGAAGCCGCGGGCGTCGCGCAGCGGCGACTCCTCCTCGTAGTCCCAACGGGCCCGGCCACCGCGATTGAGTTCGGGGCGCGCCCCGTAGGCGTTCACCACCTGGGAGGAGGTGACCATCGGGTTGGCCCCGGCCTGGCCGGGTACGGAGATGCCGTACTCGACCTCGGTGCCCATGATCCGTCTAACGCTCATCGACTGCCCGCTCCCGCTCGCCCGTCCCGGTCCCCCGTCACGTCGAGCGTAGTCGCGATCACGCGGGATGGGGGCTTGCCGGCGGCCCGGCGTACCGTGTGGCGGCGCGCGGCCGGGTCGGGCGGTGACGCGCGGAGGCCCGCGGCGCGACGCGCCACGGGCCTCCGTCGTGCTGGTCGGGCTACAGGTACTGGCCGGTGTTGCTGGCGGTCTCTATCGACCTGCCGGCCTCCGCGCCCTTGCCGCCGGAAACGAGGGTCCGGATGTAGACGATCCGCTCGCCCTTCTTGCCGGAGATGCGGGCCCAGTCGTCGGGGTTGGTGGTGTTGGGCAGGTCCTCGTTCTCCCGGAACTCGTCGACGCAGGCGTCGAGCAGGTGCTGCAGCCGCAGCCCCTTGCGCCCGGAGGTGAGGAACTCCTTGATGGCCATCTTCTTGCCCCGGTCGACAATGTTCTGGATCATCGCGCCGGAGTTGAAGTCCTTGAAGTAGAGGACTTCCTTGTCGCCGTTGGCGTAGGTGACTTCGAGGAAGCGGTTCTCCTCGGTCTCCGAGTACATCCGCAGGACGACCGCGTCGATCATCGCGGCCACGGTGGCCTGCGGGTCGCCGCCGTGCTCGGCCAGGTCGTCCGGGTGCAGGGGCAGCCCGGAGAGGATGTACTTGGAGAAGATGTCCTTGGCCGCCTCGGCGTCCGGCCGCTCGATCTTGATCTTCACGTCGAGCCGGCCGGGGCGCAGGATCGCCGGGTCGATCATGTCCTCCCGGTTGGAGGCGCCGATGACGATGACGTTCTCCAGGCCCTCCACGCCGTCGATCTCGCTGAGCAGCTGCGGGACGATGGTGTTCTCCACGTCCGAGGAGACGCCGGAGCCGCGGGTGCGGAACACCGAGTCCATCTCGTCGAAGAACACGATCACCGGGGTGCCCTCGCCGGCCTTCTCCCGGGCGCGCTGGAAGATCAACCGGATGTGCCGCTCGGTCTCGCCGACGTACTTGTTGAGCAGCTCGGGACCCTTGATGTTGAGGAAGAAGCTGGTGTGCTTCTCCTCGCCACGCCGCTCGGCGATCTTCTTGGCCAGCGAGTTGGCCACCGCCTTGGCGATCAGCGTCTTGCCGCAACCGGGCGGGCCGTAGAGCAGGATGCCCTTCGGCGGGCGGAGCTGGTGCTCACGGAACAGGTCGGCGTGCAGGAAAGGCAGCTCCACCGCGTCGCGGATCTGCTCGATCTGCGCGTGGAGGCCACCGATGTCGGTGTAGTCGACGTCGGGCACCTCCTCCAGGACCAGCTCCTCGACCTCGCTCTTCGGGATCCGCTCGTACGCGTACGCCGAGCGGGGCTCGATCATGAGCGAGTCGCCGGCCCGGATCGGCGAGCCGATCAGGGTCTCGGCGAGGTGCACGATCCGCTCCTCGTCGGAGTGCGAGACCACCAGCGCCCGGTCGCCCGGGGCGCCGTCGGGACCCGCGAGGATCTCCTTGAGCATCACGACCTCACCGACCCGCTCGTAGCCGAACGCGTCGACGATGTTGAGCGCGTCGTTGAGCAGGACCTCCTGGCCGCGCCGGAGCTCGTCGACCTCCAGCGAGGGCGAGACGGCGACCCGGAGCTTGCGCCCGCCGGTGAACACGTCCACCGTGCCGTCGTCGTGCTTGGCCAGGAAGACACCGTAGCCACTGGGTGGCTGCGCGAGGCGGTCGATCTCCTCCTTGAGCGTCACGATCTGCGCGCGAGCCTCCTTGAGGGTGCTCACGAGCCGTTCGTTGTTCTCGGTCAGCCGCGCCAACTGTGCCTGGGTGGCCGCCAGCCGCTCTTCGAGCTGCCGGACGTGTCGGGGGCTTTCGGTCAACTTGCGCCGCACCAGAGCGAGTTCCTCTTGAAGGAACGCGACCTGCGTGGAGAGATCGTGGGCCTCCTTCTCCCACCGTGCGGCGCGCGAGTCCGCGTCGTCGCTGCGTGCCACGTCCCACCTCCCCGGGGGGCTTGAACGTTCTGACCTAACACTAGCCGCTATGAGCCCGATTCGGTCCCGCGCAACGCGCTCGTCACCGAAGCTTGATCGCCAAGGGCTGGTCGTCGGGCGGGTACTGGCGTTCGGGTACCGTCGGAGCGTGGGACGGGAGAACATGGGGGGTGCACGATGACGCAGGTCGCGACGGACCAGCTTCAGGTCTGGGTGGATCAGGACCTCTGCACGGGCGACGGGCTCTGCGTACAGTACGCGCCGGAGGTCTTCGAGTTCGACGTCGACGGCCTGGCGTACGTCAAGGGCGCCGACGGTGAGCTGCGGCTGGCCCCGGGCAGCCGGGTGGACGTGCCCGAGCACCTGCGCCTCGAGGTGATCGACTCGGCGAAGGAGTGCCCGGGCGAGTGCATCCACGTGGTGCGCGGCAGCGACGGCGTCGAGGTGGCCGGCCCGGACGCCGAGGAGGACTGACCCGCCCGCCTGCCGGTCCCCGGGTGGAGGCGGCAGGCTTCCGAGCCGGTGGCCGCGTGCGGCTACCGGCTCACAGCATCGGGCGGCCGACCACCGAGGCGACCAGCCGGGCGAACTCCTCCAGCCGGGCGATCTGCCCCGCGCCGCCGTCGTCGAGGGTCTTGCCGAAGCGCAGCGCGTCGTGCCGCGGCCCGGCGGCCATCTCGTCCCCGGGCGGCGCCTCGTCCAGCGAGGTCAGCAGCAGGTAGACGTCGATGCTGTCGACCCGGATCTCGCCCGTGTCGGCCCGGGTGAGCCGCCGTCGGCAGCCGACCTCGGTCACCGTGGAGACCGGCACCACCCGCAGCGACGAGGTCATCGACCCGGGCGGCCCCTCCCCCGGCGGGACGTCCTCGCCGTGCCAGAGCACCAGCCGGCTGCCGTCGCAGACGACGACCTCCTGCCACACGCCGTTGACCTCGTTCACGAAGCGTTCCAGGGTGAAGCCGAGCACGGAGGCGCCGCGCAGCACCCCGCCGAGCGCCTCCAGGGCCACGTCCGGGTCGCGCAGATAGGCCCGCGCCGCCGATTCGAGGTCGGTGTACGGCGACCAGTCCGGGAAGACCGCGGGCAGGTCACCGTTGCCGAAGCCCGGGCTGCTCATGCCACCGTCTCCACCCGCTCGGTGTCGTCCCGGCGCCCGTCCGCGCCGGGACACATGATCGCCTGTCCCCTGCCGGGCCGACCCACCGGAGTCACGGCTGGTCCGGCTCCTCCGCCGGCACGACCGTCTCGACGCCGTCGACCTGGGCGGCGGCCGCCTGCCGGGCCGCCTCCGCCTCGCGCAGCGCCTGCCGCCGCTGGACGTACGCCTCGGTGCCCTTGCTCGGTTTGCGGCGGCGCGGCGGCGCGGTCACGCCCGGGGCGAGCTTGCGCGCGGAGACCAGGAACGCGGTGTGCGCGATCATCCGGTGGTCCGGGCGGACGGCCAGGCCCTCGGCGTGCCAGTCGCGGACCAGCGACTCCCAGGCGCGCGGCTCGGTCCAGCCGCCGCGCTCGCGCAGCGCCTCCACCAGCTCGGACAGCTGCGGGGTGGTGGCCACGTAGCCGATGAAGACGCCGCCGGGCACCAGCGCCCGCTCGACCATGTCGAGGTTCTCCCACGGGGTGAGCATGTCCAGGATGATCCGGTCGAATCCGGTCTCCTGACACTGCGCGACGTCGCCGACGTGCAGCCGCCAGGCCGGGTGCGGCCCGTTGAAGAACGCCCCGACGTTGCGCTTGGCGATCTGGGCGAAGTCCTCGCGCACCTCGAAGGAGTGCAGCTCACCCTCGGTGCCGACGGCGCGCAGCAGCGAGCAGGAGAGCGCCCCGGAGCCGGCGCCGGCCTCGAGGACCTTCGCGCCGGGGAAGATGTCGCCCATCGCGACGATCTGCGCGGAGTCCTTCGGGTAGATCACCTGGGCGCCGCGCGGCATGGAGAGCACGTAGTCCGACAGCAGCGGGCGCAGCGCCAGGAAGGCCGTGCCGCCGCCGGTGGTGGTGACCACGCTGCCGTCGGGCAGCCCGATCAGGGTGTCGTGCTTGAGGATGCCGCGGTGGGTGTGGAACTCCTTGCCGGGCTCCAGCGTCACGGTGTGCATCCGCCCCTTCGGGTCGGTCAGCTGCACCCGGTCGCAGGGGCGGCGGGGTCGGCCGGGACGGTGGAGGGCTGTGCGGTCACGTGTTCATCTTCCGTTTGGGTTCCAGGAGCTGCGCCAGATCCGCGATGTGCAGAACGCCGACGACATCTTCGCCTGCCGTCACGAGGTACTGCGCGCCCGGGTGGGTCTGCACGGTCTGCATCACCCGCTCGCCGTCCGCGCCGACCGGCAGCGTCGGGACCGTGTCCAGGCCGCGGGACACCGCGTCCACCGCGAGCCACGGCCGGCGTTCCGGGGGTACGGCGTCGGCCCGGGCCGGGTCGACCAGGGCGACCGGCCGGCCGGCGGAGTCGACGACCGCGAGCGCGGCCTGCGGGGTGGGGCCCTGCGCGCGGCGGCGCTGCGCCTCGGCCAGCGGGGTGCCGCTGGGCACCGGCAGCACCGGTCGGGCCAGCCGGGCCAGGTCGATCAGCGGGAATCGACGGCTGATCCGGGCCAGCCGGATCGACTGCCCGGCGCCCCGCCACAGGGTGAACGCCACCAGCAGCAGCAGCGGCAGCAGCAACGGGGGCAGCGCCCGGCGCAGGGTGACCAGGACGACCAGGGCCAGGGTGCCGAGGGCGACCGCGCGGCCCACCCAGCCGGCCACCTCGGTGCCCCGGTGCCGGTCCCGGGTGAGCGCCCACACGGCCGCGCGCAGCGCGCGGCCGCCGTCGAGCGGCAGCCCGGGCAGGCTGTTGAAGATCGCCACCACCACGTTGCTCGCCGCGACCTGGAAGGCGAGCTGGTCGGCCAGGGTGCCGTCGGGCAGGGCCAGGGTGGCCGCGACGGCGGCGGCGCCGAGCACCGCGGAGACCGCCGGGCCGGCGAGCGAGACCAGCAGCTCGACCCGGGGGCTCGGCGCATCCCGGTCCAGCTCGGTGTACCCGCCCAGCAGTTCCAGGGTGATCCCGCTCACACCGATGCCGTAGCGCCGGGCGGTCAGCGCGTGGCCCAGCTCGTGCAGCAGGACGGAGCCGAGCAGGGAGACGACGAAGCCGGCGCCGATCAGATAGCCGGCCACCGGGCCGAGGTCGAGCTGGCGGCGGGCGAGCGCCGCGTACGCGACGGTCACCACCAGGGTGAGCAGGAGCATCGAGGCGTCCAGGTGCAGCGGCACCCCGAACACCCGGCCCACGGTCAGGCCGGGACGGCGCCCGCGCCGGCGTGGTGGTGGGGACGGCTGCTGCACCGCACCGATGCTACGGGGGCGGATCATGCGCCGGTGCGGCGACGGCGGCCCTGTCACACCGGTGCCCTAACCTTCCGGACATGACGGCGGAACCGGTGATCGACGCACAGGACAGCCTCGCCCCGGCGGCGGTGCCACCCACGGTTCGGGCGTCGCTGTCGCCGTCGCGGGCGGCGGACTTCAAGACCTGCCCCCTGCTCTACCGGTTCCGCAGCATCGACCGGCTGCCCGAGCGGCCCACCGTGGAGCAGGCCCGGGGCACGCTGGTGCACGCCGTGCTGGAGCGGCTGTTCGACCTGCCGGCGGCGGCCCGCACGCCGGAGTCCGCGGGTGACCTGGTGGCCCCGCAGTGGGACCGGCTGGTCACCGAGGAGCCGGAGCTGGCGGGCCTGTTCGCCGAGGGCGACGCCGCCGGCGCCGCCGAGTTCCTCCGCTCGGCCGCCGCGCTGCTGCAGGGCTACTTCGCGGTGGAGGATCCGCGCCGGTTGGAGCCCGCCGAGCGGGAGGCGTTGATCTCCGCGGTGGTCGACGACGAGCTGCTGATCCGGGGCTACCTGGACCGGCTCGACGTCGCGCCGGACGGGGCGCTGCGGGTGGTCGACTACAAGACCGGTGGCGCGCCGCGGGAGGCCTTCGAGGCACGGGCGCTGTTCCAGCTCAAGTTCTACGCCCTGGTGCTGTGGCGGACCCGGGGGGTGGTGCCGCGGGTGCTGCGGCTGCTCTACCTCAAGGACGCCGAGATCTGCGACTACACCCCGGACGCCGAGGAGCTGCTGCGCTTCGAGCGCACGGTGGTGGCGCTCTGGCAGGCCATCGAGCAGGCCACCGCGCGGCAGGATTTCCGGCCCCGGCCCAGCCGGCTCTGTGACTGGTGCAGCCACCAGGCGCACTGCCCGAGCTTCGGCGGCACCCCGCCGCCCTTCCCGACCACCGCCATCACCGATCCGCTGCGCGATGCCCGGTCCGGGCCGGTCGCCCCGGGCGCCGGTGGCCAGCAGCTGCCCGAACACTTGCTGAAGGC
>NZ_QGKS01000069.1 GCF_003172935.1 Micromonospora sicca
GTGAATCCTCTGCGTCATCAGCTCCATAGTGAGTACCGACACCACCTTCCGCGCGGGCGTGGGCTGTTTCCGGGCCGTCCGCCCATCGGTCGGGCGGTGATGTGGGGCCCGTCCGACACCGGCCGGGCGGCTGGGCGGGGCGAGTCCGGCACCCGCACCGGCGGGGGCAGGGCCGGTCGCCGGTGCGGCGTCGGGATTCAGTCGAGCAGGTGGTCGCGGAGCGCGGCGAGCTGCCCGTCGGTCACCCCGGCGTGGCGCAGGTAGCCCTCGGCCGAGCCGTACCCCGCGCGCAGTTCCGCGAGGAAGAGCGTCATCGCCTCGGCGGGGGAGGCGAGGAACGGCGGTGGCAGTTCCTCGGCCGCCGGGGTGGTGGCGGCGACCCAGGCGCTGAACCGCGCCGACGCCTCGGTGCTCAGCGCGTAGTCGGTGGCGATGTCGGCCTCGGCGACCCCGAGCACGGCGAGGGTGAGGGCGCAGACGAGGCCGGTCCGGTCCTTGCCGGCGACGCAGTGCACCACCACCGGCGCGTTGGCGCTGTCGGCGATCAGGCCGACCGCCTCGGCCAGCCCGGCGGTGCCGGTCTCGGCCAGGTCGGCGTACCGGTCGGCCAGGTAGCGGGCCAGGCTCTGCGCCGGGTCGTACCGGATCTCGGCCCAGTCCCGGTGCTCCGGGTGGATGTGCCGGTAGGTGAGCCCCTCGTACGCGGGCACCCGGCCGTCCCGCTGCACCTCGGCCGGGCGGCGCAGGTCGATGACGGTCCGGATGCCGAGGGCGGTGAACGCCTCCCGGTCGGTCTCGTCGATCCGGTGCAGGGAGTCGGAACGGTAGAGCCGGCCCCGGCGGACGGTACGCCCGTCGTGGCCGGTGTGTCCGCCGACGTCGCGGAAGTTGAAGAGGGCGGGAAACGGGCTCCGGCTGGTCTCGGTGGTATCCACCCTGACACGGTAATGGCCGGTGGGGCATCGCCCCACCGGCCATCGGTGCAGGTTCCTCCGTTACCGGGCGGTACCCGGCGGGATCGACGAGTACGTGTCGTCGTAGTAACCGCCGAGCTTGTCCCGGTAAGCCGGATCCGTGCCGAAGCTCTCGTCATACTCGGGCGCGGCCTTGATCTGGTCCTTGCTCCGGTCGACGTAGACCTTCTGCTCGTCGTGGTCGACGTGGTTGACGGTGCCGGCAGGCAGCAGGACCTTCTTGCCGAAGATCCACGGCCCGGTGTCGACCACGAGGTAACTGGAGTTCACCTCGTGGCTGGCCCGGTCCACCTTGCCGATGCCGCCGTCGCTCGCCTCCACCTTGTAGCCCACCAGGTCCGCGCCGGTCACCCCGGCCTCGTCCCGGTAGCTCCACGGATCGAAGCGCCCGGCGGGCGTGCCGCCCGCGAAAGCGCCCTCGCCACCGTAGGTGAGCGGGTCCGGCGTCCCGTGGGTCGTTCGAGGGTCGAGCCGGTCCATGGCTTTCACTCCTCTTCTCGACTTTCTCGGGGGATGTTGCCCTGTCGGGGTGGTTTCCTACCCGGTGTGGCGATCCATACACCACCTTGCCCGAATCAGCTCAGCGCGGCCTCCGCGTCGAGGGCCACCGCGGCGGCGTGCACGACGGCGGCGATCCGCAGCCCCTCGTGCACCTGCTCCCGGGTGAACCCGGTGCCACGCAGGGTCTTCTCGTGCGACTCAAGGCAGACGCCGCAGCCGGTGATCGCCGAGACGGCGAGGCACCAGAGCTCGAAGTCGGCCTTCTCCACCCCAGGCCGGGCGATGATCTGCATCCGCAGCCGGGCCGGCATCGAGGCGTACTGCTCGTCGCCGATCAGGTGCTTGGCCCGGTAGTAGACGTTGTTCATCGCCATGATCGTGGCCGCGCCCTTGGCCGCCTCGATCGCCTCCGGCTTGAGTTGGGTGGCCGCCTCCGCGGCGATCTCCCGCAGCACCACCGGGTTGCGGGCCGCCACCGCACAGGCCAGGGCGGTGCCCCAGGCCTGCAACGGGGTCAGCGTCGAGGTGCCGATGGTGGAGCCGAGGTTGAGCTTGATGTCCTTGGCGTACTCGGGCAGGGCCGCCTTGACCGCGTCCAGGCCCATGTCAGGCCCCGGCGCCGGCGAGCAGCGCGTTGGCGTCGAGGGTGGCGCCGCCCTTGTTCCAGTTGCACGGGCAGAGCTCGTCGGTCTGCAGCGCGTCGAGCACCCGCAGCACCTCGGAGACGTTCCGGCCGACCGAGCCGGCGGTCACCATGGCGAACTGGATCTCGTTGTCCGGGTCGACGATGAAGGTGGCGCGCTGGGCGACGCCGTCCTCGCCGAGCACGCCGCAGTCGGCGGTCAGCTCGCGCTTGATGTCGCTGAGCATCGGGAAGGGCAGCTCGCGCAGGTCCGGGTGGTCCTTGCGCCACGCGTAGTGGACGAACTCGTTGTCCACCGAGACGCCGAGCACCTGGGCGTCCCGGTCGGCGAACTCGTCGTTGAGGCGGCCGAACTCGGCGATCTCCGTCGGGCAGATGAAGGTGAAGTCCTTCGGCCAGAAGAAGACCACCCGCCACTTGCCCTCGTGGGACTTGTGGTTGATCGTCTCGAACGCCTTGTCCGCGTCGAGCGACACGCAGGCGGTGAGTTCGTACTCGGGGAAGCGGTCACCGACGGTGAGCACGGGTCCTCCTTGGCAGCGGCTTGTCAGCGGCGCGAAGCCGGTAACTGGATCAGTTCCAGATACTTCCGCAGCGATGTTTCCGCCTGATGGCGGCCGGGTGACTTGTGAAGTTGATCACGAGGGGCCGGTTCGCCGCCGCTTCCGGCCACCGATCCGGTACGGCCACCCAGCGTCACCATCCCGACATGTGGATTGTGTCTCCCAAAACCGAGGTCGGGGTGGCAAAGTAGCGACCGTGACCAGCTCCGTCCTGATTATTGGCAGCTAGCGCGCCGGCTTTCCCTCTCGCCGAGCGCGCAGACCTCCCGCATCCCGCGGGGGGTCTTTTTGTTGCTCCCGCCGTGGTTCGAGACGAGGACTTCCATGACCTTCCAGGTGTACGACACGACGCTGCGCGACGGCGCGCAGCGCGAGGGGCTCAGCTACTCGGTGGTCGACAAGCTGGCGGTGGCCCGCCTGCTCGACGACTTCGGGGTCGGCTTCATCGAGGGCGGCTGGCCGGGCGCGGTGCCGAAGGACACCGAGTTCTTCCGCCGGGCCCGTACCGAGCTGGAACTGCGGCACGCGATCCTGGTCGCGTTCGGCGCCACCCGCAAGGCCGGCGTCGCCGTCGCCGCCGACCCGCAGGTGCGCGGCCTGCTGGACGCGCAGACCCCGGCGGTCGCCCTGGTGGCGAAGGCGGACCTGCGGCACGTCGAGCGGGCGCTGCGCACGACGGCCGCCGAGAACCTCGCGATGATCCACGACACGGTCACCCACCTGGCGGCCGAGGGGCGCCGCGTCTTCGTCGACGGCGAGCACTTCTTCGACGGTTACCGGCACGACCCGGCGTACACCGCCGCGGTGGTGGAGACGGCGCTGGCCGCGGGGGCGGAGCGGTTCGTGCTCTGCGACACCAACGGCGGGATGCTGCCGTCCCAGATCACGGCGGCCATCGCCGACGTGACGGCGCGCACCGGGGTCGCCCCGGAACTGCTCGGCATCCACTGCCAGAACGACACCGCCTGCGCGGTGGCCAACACCATCGCCGCCGTCGAGGCCGGGGTCCGGCACTTCCAGGGCACCGCCAACGGGTACGGCGAGCGTCCCGGCAACGCCGACATCTTCGCGGTCGTCGCCAACCTCCAGCTCAAGCTCGGGCTGCCCGTCCTCCCGGACGGCTGCCTGGAACAGATGGTGCGGGTCTCGCACGCCATCGCCGAGATCGCCAACATCGCCCCCGACACCCACCAGGCGTACGCCGGGGCCGCGGCCTTCGCCCACAAGGCGGGGCTGCACGCGAGCGCGATCAAGGTCGACCCGTTGCTCTACAACCACGTGGACCCGTCGGTGGTGGGCAACGACATGCGGATCCTGGTGACCGAGATGGCCGGCCGGGCCAGCGTCGAGCTCAAGAGCCGCGAGCTGGGCCTGGACCTGGCCGGCCATCCGGAGGCGCTGACGTCGGTGACCAAGCGGGTCAAGGAGCTGGAGGCGGGCGGCTGGTCGTTCGAGGCGGCCGACGCCTCGTTCGAGCTGCTGGTCCGCTCCGAGCTGCCGGACCGGGCCGCGCCGCGGCCGTTCGCCCTGGAGTCCTACCGGGTGCTCGTCGAGCACCGGGAGGACGGCGCGGTCGTCTCCGAGGCGACGGTCAAGATCCGGGTACGCGGCGAGCGGGTGATCGCCACCGCCGAGGGGAACGGCCCGGTCAACGCCCTGGACGAGGCGCTGCGGGTCGGGCTGGCCCGGCACTACCCGGAGCTGCGCGAGTTCGAGCTGGCCGACTACAAGGTGCGCATCCTGGAGGGCAGCCACGGCACCGGCGCGGTGACCCGGGTGCTGGTGGAGACCGCCGGTGCCGGCCGCGACTGGACCACGGTGGGCGTGCACCCCAACGTGGTCGAGGCGTCCTGGCACGCCCTCGTCGACGCGCTCACCTACGGCCTCGACCGCACCCGGGTGTGACGCCGGTCAGGTGGCGGGCAGCCGGAGTTCGGCGAGGACGGCGCGGTGGTCGCTGCCGGGGAGGGCGTGCACGGTGACCGACCGGACGGCGATCCGGCGGTCGGCAAGGACGTGGTCGATGGCGACCGGCGGGATCGGGTCACCGTCGTAGGGGCCCCAGGTGCCGGCCAGGCCGGCGCCGGCCTGATCGGCGGCGTCGACGTACCCGGTGCGGATCAGGTCGCGGAGCGGGGCGTGGTCGAGGGTGGCGTTGAAGTCCCCGGCCAGGATGCTCAGCCTCCCGTTCGGGGTGGCTGGCGGCTGCGCCCGCAGGTCGGTCCACCAGTCCGGGAGCACGTCGACCGCGTACGGGGCGGCCGGGTGCGCCGACTCGACCCGGAGCGGCGGCGCACCCGGCAGCGTGAGGGTCCCGTACGCCTGGCTGAAGTAGAAGCCCTGGTTGCGGCGCACCCCCGCCTCGCTGATCGGGAACCGCGCGTAGAGGCCCGAGCCGGTGGTGCCCACCTCGGGGTTGAGCTGCCGGTAGGGCAGCAGTTCGGCCAGCCCCAGCCGGTCCAGCTCGGCGGCGATCCCCGGGGTGAACTCCTGCACGGCCAGCACGTCCACCCGGCGCGAGCGGACCAGGTCGACCAGGGCGCGCGGGTCGGCGCCGCCCTTGAGCAGGTTGGCGGTGAGCAGCCGCAGGGTGGGTCCGCCGACCGCCGGCTGCCCGGAGGCGAACGCGCGGGGCGTCACCGCACCGACCAGCGCCACCGCCGCGACGGCCGCGACGACCGCGGGCCAGCGGCGCCGCAGGGCGAGCGCCAGCACGAGCGGGACCAGCGTCCCGACGGCGACGTACGGCGTGAAGGCGACCGCCTGTACCAGCGGTCCCCGTTCCAGTCCGGCGAGTCGGAGCGCCGCCCAGGCCGCCCCGGGCCCGGCGCCCAGCCAGCAGGCCGCGGTCGCCGCCCGCCGGCCCCGCCAGTCGAGCCGCCGCTGACGCGTCCCCGTGGTCACCGCGTCCACCGTACCGGTCGACGCGCCACCGCGGGCCCCCGCAACCGGTCCCCGGACAATTTCGTGAATGGGCCGGCCCTCATCTTTCGCAATTTCCGGGAGTTCTGGAAATTGCCCGACACGGCAAATGGGCTATTGACCGCCCACTTTTTACGGTGCTACCTTCCACCTGGTTGAGGCGCCACAACTCTCCGTAGTAAGACCAGCTCAACCCGGGTGCGAAATGTTGAGTGGTCAACATCCAAGGTGCGTGGTCAAGCGGATTCCCCGACGATCTGCTTTTTGTCGCGCCCGGTTCTCATGCGGTAATCACCCGGCCTGCGGCACGCGGGTCGGCCGTATCACCACGGTCACAAAAGGGAGACCTGTCCATGACCACATTCCTCAGACGCAAGGCGACGGCGGCAGCGCTCGGCGTCCTGACCCTCACCCTGGCCGGCGGGGGCATCGCCGCGGCGGCCCAGCCGGCGGCGAAGGCCCCGGTCGAGGTCGCCCAGCCCGGCGCCCGGCAGCCCGGCGCCCAGCCGCCGGTCACCGCCGCCCAGGCCCGCGCGGACCGGGCGGCGATGAAGGCGACCCTCGCCCCGCCGGCCCCCGGCACGATCGCCTGGGCCGTGGTGCGGTCCGACGGCGTGCTGCTGCAGCATTCCGGCAACGTCACCGGCGCCTTCCGGTTCCACTGCTGCAACGCGGGTGAGTACCGGGGCCAGTACCAGGTCACGCTCGACTACGACGTGCACCTCAAGGCCCACTCGGCCACCATCGGGACCAACGATCAGCTGAACGTCCCGCCCGGTGGCGAGATCTCCGTCGCCCCGCGGACCCTGACGCCCAACGCCGTCTTCGTCCAGACCCGCAGCTCGTCCGGCGCCTTCGCGGACCGGCCGTTCCACATCGTCATCGCCAACTGAGCGACGCCGAAGGTACTGGCCTCCGCCGCGGCGGGGGTCAGTGCCGTCTGGGCCCACCTGCGTCGGGCCGTACCGCCCGCGCCGTTGCGGACCGCTCGGGGGAGTTGTCCCGATCCGGGCGACAAAGGGTCCTTGAGGGGCTGATAATCCGACGTTTGCCGTACCGCCGGCACGGGAAGCAAGCACCGTGACGGACATCTCGGACACCCTGGCCAGCGTGCCCAGCCCGGTCGATGCCGACGCGAGCGGCGTCGAGCTGGAACAGACCCTCTTCGAGGTCAAACGCGTGATCGTCGGGCAGGATCGACTCGTCGAACGCCTGCTGACGGCCCTGATCGCCGAGGGGCACTGCCTCCTGGAGGGAGTGCCCGGCGTCGCGAAGACGCTCGCTGCCCAGACCCTCGCCCGGGTCGTCGGGGGCAGCTTCTCCCGAATCCAGTTCACCCCCGACCTGGTCCCCTCGGACATCGTCGGCACCCGCATCTACCGCGCCTCCACCGAGACCTTCGACGTCGAGCTCGGCCCGATCATGGCCAACCTGGTCCTCGCCGACGAGATCAACCGGGCTCCGGCGAAGGTGCAGTCGGCGCTGCTGGAGGCGATGGCCGAGCGGCAGGTCTCGATCGGCGGGCGGAGCTGGCCGGTGCCCGACCCGTTCCTGGTGCTCGCCACCCAGAACCCGATCGAGTCGGAGGGCGTCTACCAGCTCCCCGAGGCGCAGCGCGACCGGTTCCTGATGAAGGTCGTCGTCGACTACCCGAGCGAGGCCGACGAGCTGGCCATCCTCTACCGGATGAGCGCCGACCGGCCCACGCCCCGGCAGGTGCTCGACCCGGCCCGGCTGCGCGAGTTGCAGCGGCGCGCCGGCCACGTCTTCGTGCACCACGCGCTGGCCGAGTACGTGGTCCGGCTCATCCTGGCCACCCGGGACCCCGGCCGGTTCGGGCTGCCCGAGCTCGCACCGCTGCTGGCGTACGGGGCGAGTCCGCGCGCCACCCTCGGCCTGGTCGCCGCGGCCCGGGCCCAGGCGCTGCTGCGCGGCCGGGAGTACGTGCTGCCGGACGACGTCCGGGAGTTGGCGGTGGACGTGCTCGCGCACCGGCTGGTGCTCTCCTTCGACGCGGTGGCGGACGGGGTCTCCGCGGAGGCGGTGGTGCGCCGGCTGGTCGAGGCGGTGCCGCCGCCCCGGGTCGCCACCGGTCACCACGAGGTGGCGCCCGACCTGGCGGCGGCATGAGGCGCCGCCCCCTCCCGCCCGGCCCGGCGGAACCCGGTCTGGCCGACCTCGCTCCCGACCAGCGGCTGCGCCGGCTGGAACTGACCGTCACCCGCCGGCTCGACGGGCTGCTGCACGGACAGCACCGTGGCCTGCTGCCCGGGCCGGGCAGCGAGATCGCGGGCAGCCGGGAGTACCGCCCCGGGGAGGACGAGGTACGCCGGATGGACTGGGCGGTCACCGCCCGCACCACCGTCCCGCACGTCCGCGTGGTCGACGCCGACCGGGAGCTGACCACCTGGCTGCTGGTGGACGCCAGTCCCAGCATGGAGTACGGCACCGCGGCGCTGGACAAGCGGGAACTCGCGGTGGCCGCCGTCGCCGCCGTCGGCTTCCTCACCGCCGGCGTCGGCAACCGCCTCGGCGCGCAGGTGCTCGGCCCGGACGGCCTGCGCCGGTTCCCGCCACGCAGCGGTCGTACCCACCTGCTCGCGCTGCTCCGCGCGCTGCTGGCCGCCCCACGGGCCGGCGGGTACGACGAGGAGACGGCGCCGCTCGTGCCGCCGACGCTCATCGACGGGCTCGACGGGGTGCAGCGCGTGGCGAACCGGCGCGGCCTGGTCGTGGTGGTCTCCGACTTCCTCGACGGACTGCCCGACGACCCGGCCGACGCCCCGCCGTGGGAGGCGGCCCTGCGCCGGCTGGCCGTCCGGCACCAGGTGCTCGCCGTCGAGGTGACCGACCCGCGCGAGCTGGAGCTGCCGGACGTCGGCCTGATCACCCTGGTCGACCCGGAGACCGGCCGGCGGCGCGAGGTGTGGACCGGCGACGGGGCCCTGCGGCAGCGGTACGCCGAGGCCGCCGCCGCCCAGCGCGACCAGCTACGCCACGCGCTGCGCCGGTCCGGAGCGACCCACCTGGCGCTGCGTACCGACCGGGACTGGAGCGCCGACATCGTCCGGCACGTGCACGCCCAGCGTCGGCTGGTCGCCGCGCCGGCCGCGGCCCGGGGAGGTGCCGCGTGACCTGGCAGTCGCCCGCCCGGCTCTGGCTGCTGCTCGGCGTGCTCGCCCTGGTGGTGGGCTACCTGGTGATGCAGCGCCGGCGCAGCCGGTACGCCGTCCGCTTCACCAACCTGCGGCTGCTGGACCGGGTCGCGCCGCAGCGGCCGGCCTGGCGCCGGCACGTCCCGGCGGGGCTCTTCCTCGCCATGCTGGCGCTGCTGGTGGTCGGTTTCGCCCGGCCCAGTGCCGAGGTGCGGGTGCCCCGGGAACGGGCCACCGTGATGGTCGCGGTGGACGTGTCCACCTCGATGCTCGCCAATGACGTCGACCCCGACCGGCTGAGCGCGGCGAAGCAGGCCGCCCGGCGCTTCGTCGACGGCCTGCCGGACGAGTTCAACGTGGGGCTGGTGGCCTTCGCCGGCAGCGCGGCGGTGCTGGTGCCGCCGAGCACCGACCGGGAGGCGCTGCACGAGGGGATCGAGCGGTTGAACGAGGGGATCACCGGGGTCCAGGGCACCGCGATCGGGGAGGCGATCAGCACCTCGCTGGGGGCGGTCAAGAGCCTGGACAGCACCGCGGCCAAGGATCCCCCGCCGGCCCGGATCATCCTGCTCTCCGACGGGGCGAACACCTCCGGCATGGACCCGATGGAGGCGGCCGCGCAGGCGGTCGTGGTCAAGGTGCCGGTTCACACCATCTCGTTCGGCACCCCGTCCGGCTCGGTCGACCGGGGCGGCCGGGCCATCCAGGTGCCGGTCGACGGGCAGACCCTCAAGGCCGTCGCCCAGGAGACCGGCGGCGGATTCCACGAGGCGTCCACCAACGCCGAGCTGCGGGCCGTCTACGAGGACATCGGCACCTCGGTCGGCTACCGCAAGGAGCGGCAGGACATCTCCGCCCGCTTCATCGGCCTGGGACTGGTCTTCGCCATGGGGGCCGCGGCCGGATCGTTGCGGTGGTTCTCGCGCCTGCCCTGACCGCGGCACGGACACGTGCTGACCGCAAGCCGCACGACACGTGAGGAGCGCACGGATGGCAGTGCAGACCGGACTGGGGGAGCCACGTGGTCCCTGGTTCATCTCGCCGGACCTCGACCCGGACGGGCGCGCCCGCTGGGACGTACCGGGATCGGACCGGGATCCGGGGCGGCGCCGGCCCGGCCGGTGGCTGACGGCGCTGGCGGTGGTGGCCCTGTCCAGCGTCTCCGGCGCGGCGGCGGGCGGATGGGTCGCCGGCCGGGACGCGCCCGGGCCCGCCGCGGCCTCGGCGGCGCCGGTCCCGGCGGAGCTGGTGACCGCCGCCCAGAAGACGGTGCCGGGGGTGGTCTCGGTGATGGCCGGCGGGGCCTCGGGGTCGTCCGCGACCGGCTCCGGCTTCGCGATCGACGACCAGCAGCACATCGTCACCAACGACCACATCCTGGCGCGGGGCGGCGGGGGACCGGTGACGGTGGAGTTGCCGGACGGCCGGCGGTTCAGCGCCGAGGTCATCGGGCGGGAGCCGGGCAGCGACCTGGCCGTGCTGAAGGTGCCCGCGTCGGCGGGCCTGGCGCCGCTGCCGCTGGCGAAGCCGAACTCCGTCCGGGTCGGCGAGCCGGTGCTCGCGGTGGGTTCCCCGTTGGGGCTGGCGGGCACGGTGACCGCCGGCATCGTCAGCGCGCTGAACCGGCAGGTGCGGATCGGTTCGGGCCGGCACACCGCGGTGCAGACCGACGCGTCGATCAACCCTGGGAACTCGGGGGGACCGCTGGTCAACGCCCGGGGTGAGGTGGTCGGGGTGAACACGGCCATCGCCACCATCGACGGCAACGGCTCGATCGGCATCGGGTTCGCCATCCCGATCGACCAGGTCCAGCAGACCGCCGACACCATCATCGGCCGGGGCGGCTGACCGGCCGCGCGGCCCGGGCCCACGGTGCATACCCGGATCGGGAGAACTGTCGGATATCCGGCCTGGGACCATCGGGCCATGGAAATATTACGCTGAGTATGGATACTGGCGTGGGTGGAGCAAGCTGTCATCGCGGCCCTCCTCCTGGTGGGCCTGTTGATCGGATGCGGAGTCGGCGCGGCGTACGCCCGCGCGAAGCGCGGCTGGACGGACTACCGGACCATCAGGAACTCGGTGCCGGGCGCCCGACGTACCGCCTGGCTGGCGGTCCGCGCGGTCGTCACCAAGGTGGGCGTGATCGTGCTGCTGCTTGTCGGCGCCGCGGCGTACGCGGCCACGAACTCGGACCACGAGCGGGCCGGCCCGGCGCCCACACCGACCGTCACCCCCGCCCCGACCCGCACCGCGGGACGTTAGCCTCGGGGCATGGACGACGGACTGCGGGTGACCGACCGGCTGGTGGTCCCCGGTGCCGAGCTCCGGGAGCGGTTCTCCCGCTCCTCCGGCCCGGGCGGGCAGGGCGTCAACACCACCGACTCGCGGGTGGAGCTCAGTTTCGACGTGGCGGCCTCGCCCAGCCTGCCCGAGTCGTTGCGCGACCGCGCGCTGGAGCGGCTCGCGGGCCGGCTGGTCGACGGCGTGCTGACCGTCGCCGCCAGCGAGCACCGCGCGCAGCTGGCGAACCGGGAGGCGGCCCGGGAGCGGATGGCCGCGCTGTTGCGGGAGGCGATCGCCCCGCCGCCGAAGCCGCGCCGGCCGACCCGCCCGTCGCGGGGCGCCAAGGAGCGGCGACTGGCCGAGAAGAAGCGCCGGTCCCAGCGCAAACGCGACCGCCGCGTTGACGGCGACTGACCGGAAGGCCGCGTGCGGGTGGCCCCCGGCAGCCCGCCAATTTCGCGGCGGGCCCGTCGACTTCTCCGTCAAGCCCACCCTGACCGGCGAACGTGTGCTGCTGCGGCCGTTCGTCGACGACGACCTGGCCGACCGGCTCGACCTGGCGGTGGTCGACGCGGACCGGGCCGGCCGGACCGTGCTCCAGGCCACCGCCCGGTTCCACCACCCGGCGCACGTCGCGGAGTGGGCCGACCCGGCCGTCGACGACGACCTCACCGCGGTGATCGACGTGCTGCTGCGCGGGCTCGGGGCGCGCTGAGCCGCCCGCCGCTCAGTCGAGCGCGGCCAGCAGCCGGGCCCGCAGCGTGCCGGCCCGCTCGGCGAAGCCGCGCTGGGCGGCGGCGTACTCCGCCCGCCCCTCCGGGGTCTCCACCCGCACCGGCGGGTACCCCAGGTCGGCGAGGTCGTACGGGCTGGCCCGCATGTCCAGCGTGCGGACCTCCCGGGCCAGCGCGAAGCAGTCCGCGACGAGTTCCGAGGCGACCAGCGGGGAGAGCTTGTACGCCCACTTGTAGAGGTCCATGTTGGCGTGCAAACAGCCCGGCTGCTCCAACGCGTGCTGGCTCTCCCGGGTCGGGGTGAGCAGGTTCAGCGGCCGGGCCGGCGCGGTGAAGAACCGGTACGCGTCGAAGTGGCTGCACCGCACGCCCCGCTCCTCGACGACGGCGGTGGTCGCGGCCGGGCTCAGCCGCAGCGGCCAGGCGTTGTGGCGTACCTCGTCCTGAGTCTGTCGGTAGACCATCGCCCACTCGTGCATGCCGAAGCAGCCGAGGTGCGCCGGGCGGCCGGCGGTCGCCGCGAGCAGCGTCCGGATCCAGTCGATCGACTCGGCGCGCCGCGCGCGTACCCGCTCGGCGTCGAGGGTGAGGCCGGCGGCGGTGGCCCGGTAGTCCCGGCCGAACTCGGCCTGGTCCGCGTCGCGCAGCACCACGCCGGCGCCGGGGTGCCAGCGGCGCAGCTGGGCGGGGCGGTGCGAGTAGTACGTGAAGAGGAAGTCCTCCACCGGGTGCTTCACCCCGCCGCGCCGACGGGCCAGGTGCGGCGCGAGCCAGGCGTCCACCCGCTGCTCGTGCGCCCGCCGGCGGGCCTGCCAGTCGGCCGCGTCGAGCGCGGCGGCGGGGGCGAGGGCGGCGGTCACGGACCCCAGGTTACGACCGCCGCCCGACCGCCGGTCAGGGCACGTCCACCCGGACCCCGGCGGAGAAGACCCCGCTGCGCAGCTCCAACTGCTTCGGCGGCTGACTGCCGCTCACCGTGAAGACCAGCGGCAGCACCACCCGGCTGCCCCCGGCGACCGGCTGGGCGAAGACGTCCCGCCCGAGGTTGGCCACCCGGGTGGCGGTCTCGTCGGTGCTGACCCAGTTGCCTCCCGGCAGGTACGCCCGCTGCAACTGGCCGTGCCAGGTCTGCTGCTCCGGAGTGAGGTTGCGCACCCCGACGGTGGCCTGGCACTGCCGGCCGCCGGCGGCGGGCTGGCCGGCCATCCCGCAGGCGACCCGGTAGACGGTGAACTCGAACGCCGACTCGCGCAGCGGCACGCCCACCGGGCCGCTGACGCTCCGCCCCATCCACGCGCCGCTGGTCGGTTGTTTGCTGGTGTCGATCGCGGCGACCCGCTGGGTGGCCGTCCAGGCCGCCGCGCCGACCACGCCGGCCAGCACCGCCGCCGCCACCCCCACCACCAGCCAGATCGGCGGTCGGCGGCGCCGGGCCCCTACCGGCGCGGGCAGCGCCGCGCGCGGGTAGAG
>NZ_QGKS01000106.1 GCF_003172935.1 Micromonospora sicca
GGTGGGGGAGGCCGCGGCGGTCGGCGTGTCGGTGGCCGCGGACGAGGGACCGGCGACGGTCGGGTCCGTCGACGTGCAACCGCCCAGGACGGCGAGCAGGGCGGCGATGGCGGCCGCAGCGGCGGAGGTCGATCTCATGTCGGTCGGACGCGCGCGGGTGCCGCCCGGTTCCGGTCACCTGGGCCGCCTCACCCGAACGGCCAGTGTCCCCGGCAGGAAAGCGCTCGGCCTCTTCCCCTTTCCCCGATGTATCTCTATATCTACATGCGTGACTATCCCCGTCACACTTTCCCCCGTCAGGAGGGCCCGTGAAAAGACCCCTCGCCGCAGTCGGCGCAGCTCTGCTCACCAGTGGCGTGCTGACCTGCGTCGCCACCACGGCGCACGCGGCAACCCCCAGCGCCCCCGCCTCGGAATCCTCCGCCGCAGCCCGCGCGGACAACCTGCTGCGCGCCAACCCCGGCACCGTGCAGAGTGCCGGCGGTGAGGCGTACCAGGTGGTCCGTACGAAGGTGGATGCCAACGGCGCCGCGCACACCAGGTACACCCGGACCTACCACGGCCTGCGCGTGTACGGCGGTGACTTCGTCATCCACACCGCCCCCGACGGCAGCTACGCCGGCACCTCCGTCGGTCTCGCCGCGCCGCTGACCCTGGGCACCACCGCCAAGGTCGGCGCGGCCGCCGCCAGAGCGAGCGCACGCAAGGCCTTCTCCGGCTCGCTCACCTCCGTCGGCGCCCCGGAGCTCTTCGTCGACGCCAGCTCCGGCCGGGGCCGGCTGGCCTGGGAGACCGTCGCCGCCGGCTGGCAGGCCGACCAGCAGACCCCGTCGAAGCTGCACGTCATCACCGACGCCACCAGCGGCGCGGTGATCGGCTCGTACGACGAGATCGAGACGGTCGCCGGCACCGGCAACAGCATCTACTCCGGCACCGTCAGCATCGACACCACGCTCTCCGGCAGCACGTACCAGATGATCGATCCGTCGCACGGCAACGGCCGCACCTGCGACATGAACAACGGCACGTTGACCTGCACCACCTTCACCGACGCCGACAACACCTGGGGCACCGGCGCGAACTCCAACCGGCAGTCCGCCGGGGTCGACGCCCACTTCGGCGCCGCCAAGACCTTCGACTACTACAAGAACGTGCACGGCCGCAACGGCATCTTCGGCAACGGCACCGGCGTGCCGAGCCGGGTCCACTACGGCAGCAACTACGTCAACGCCTTCTGGGACGGCTCCCAGATGACCTACGGCGACGGCTCGAGCAACTCCCGTCCGCTGGTGGCGCTCGACGTGGCCGGCCACGAGATGAGCCACGGCGTGACCGAGAACGTGGTGCCCGGCGGCCTGACCTACTCCGGCGAGTCCGGCGGCCTGAACGAGGCCACCAGCGACATCTTCGGCACGATGGTCGAGTTCTACGCCAACACCACCGCCGACCCGGGCGACTACCAGATCGGCGAGAAGATCAACATCAACGGCAACGGCACGCCGCTGCGCTACATGTACAACCCGTCGCTGGACGGCTCGTCCGACAGCTGCTGGTCGACCAGCACCAAGAACAAGGACGTGCACTACTCGTCCGGTCCGGCCAACCACTTCTACTTCAACCTGGCCGAGGGCACCGGCGCCACCGCGTACGGCACCTCGCCGGTCTGCGGCTCCGCCCCGGCGGTGACCGGCATCGGCCGGGCCAAGGCGGAGAAGATCTGGTTCCGCGCGCTCGACGTCTACTTCACCTCGAACACCGCGTACGTCAACAACACCACCCCGTCGAACACCGCCCGCGCCTACAGCCTCCGGGCGGCGACCGACCTGTACGGCAACTGCTCCACCGAGTACAAGGCCGTCCAGGCGGCGTGGACCGCGGTGAACGTGGCCGGCAGCGACGCGCCCTGCTCATCGACCGGCAACGACTTCTCCGTGGCGCTCTCGCCGACCTCCGGCTCGGTGACCGCCGGTGGTTCCGTCTCCACCACCGTATCGACCGCGACCACCAGCGGGACCGCGCAGACCGTGACGTTCTCCGCGTCCGGCCTGCCGACCGGTGCCAGCGCGTCGTTCAACCCGACCTCGGTGACCTCGGGCGGCTCGGCCACCCTCACCATCGCCACCTCGGCGAGCACCCCGGCCGGCACGTACACCGTGACCGTCACCGGTACCGGCGCGGTGAGCCACTCGGCGAGCTACACGCTGACCGTCAACGGCACCGGCGGCGGCTGCACCAGTCCCGGGCAGAAGCTGGGCAACCCCGGCTTCGAGTCCGGCAACACGGTGTGGGCGTCCACCTCCGGCGTCATCGGCCAGTACGGCTCCAGCGGCCAGCCGACCCACGGCGGCACCTGGAACGCCTGGCTGGACGGCTACGGCACCAGCCACACCGACACGCTCTCCCAGTCGGTGAGCCTGCCGGCCGGCTGCACGAGCTACAACTTCAGCTTCTGGCTGCACATCGACTCGGCCGAGACCACCACCGGCACGGCGTACGACACGCTGCGGGTGCAGGTGCTCAACTCGTCCGGGACGGTGCTGGCGACCCTGGCCACCTACTCGAACCTGAACAAGGCCGCCGGGTACAGCCAGAAGTCGTTCTCGTTGGCCGCGTACGCCGGCCAGACCGTCACCCTGAAGTTCACCGGCGTGGAGGACATCTCGCTCCAGACCTCCTTCGTGGTGGACGACACCGCGGTCAACGTCTCCTGACGTAGCCGTCGCCCCGGCGGGCCCGGCGGCCACCCCACGCGGGTGGTCGTCGGGCCCGCGCCGTTATGGTCGGCCGGACGGTCGCCGGGCCCCGGTCGCCGTCGGCCCGGAGGGGGAGAACATGTCGGACGCGGAGCTGACCGTCGAGGTGACCGGCCCGGTGGCGACGGTGGTGATCCGGAACCCGGCCCGGCGCAACGCGATGACCGCGGCGATGTGGCGTCAGCTCCCGGTGCTGCTGGACGGGCTGGAGGCGGACCCGGCGGTGCACGCGCTCGTGCTCACCGGCGCCGACGGCACGTTCTGCGCCGGGGCCGACCTCGGCGACCTGGACGAGCTGCTGGACGCCGGGGACGCCAGCATCGCGGTCGCCGCCGAGGAGCGGCTGGCCACCCTCGCCAAGCCGACGGTGGCCGGGATCCAGGGCGCCTGCGTCGGCGGTGGCTGCCAGCTCGCGGTCGCCTGTGACCTGCGGATCGCCGCCACCGACGCCCGGTTCGCCGTACCTCCGGCGCGGTTGGGGCTGGTCTATCCCGCGCCGACCACCCGCCGGCTGGCCCGGCTGGTCGGGCCGTCGGCCGCCAAGCACCTCCTCTTCACCAGCGAGCTGATCGACGCCGAGCGGGCGCTGCGGGTCGGCCTGGTCGACGAGGTGCTGCCGCCCGACGCCCTCGCAGCCCGGGTCGCGGCGCTCACCGCCGCCATCGCGCAGCGCTCCCGGCTGACCGTCGCGGCGGCCAAGGAGATCGTCGACGACCGGGCCGACGAGGAACGGATCGCCTGGTGGCACGGGCAGGTCCGGGCCAGCGGCGAGGCCCGCGAGGGGGTTGCGGCGGCCAACGAGCGCCGGCCGGCCCGCTTCGGCTGGGCGCCGCCCGCCGACCGCTGACCCTCGCGGCTCAGCCTCGCGTCGGCGCTGCCGCTCGCCCTCGCCGGTGCCCGGTCCCTTCCACCGTCCGGCATCTCGGGCGCGCCGAGGCAGGGTGGTTGCTGAGCGATATGCCTGAGCGTCATGTGCCCGCGGGGCGGGTGCCCGTGGGCCGGGGGCGGAGTTCGACAGGCCGCCGTGGGCCCGCCAACGTGGGCCCGCCGCAGTGGCGGGCCGAGGGCCGGCGGGCGCCGCGCCGGGGGCGTACCCCCCGACGCGGCCCCCTGTGCCCGCCGGCCGGTCCGTCACCGCCCGGCGAGCGCCGCCCAGCTCGGCGTCACCGGTTCCCGCCGCAGCGGCATGCCCGCCTCGGCCGGGGTCCGGTCGCCCTTGCGCTGGTTGCACTCGTAACAGGCGGCGGTGGTGTTCTTCCAGGTGTTCCGGCCGCCGCGCGAGCGGGGCAGGATGTGGTCGATGGTGCTGGCCGGGTCGTCGCAGTACGCGCAGCGCCGGCCGTCGCGGCGCAGCACCCCCGCCCGGGACCAGGCCGGGCCGGCGCTGAACCGCCAGCGGGTGACCACGTACCGGACCAGGCGGACCACCCGGGGCAGCGGGAAGACCCCGATCAGCTGGTCCGGCTCGGCCTCGTGGATCTCGGCGACCCGCCGGCAGAGCATCCGGATCGCGTGCTGGACGGTGACCCGGTGCAGCGGGCCGAGGTCGGCGTTGACGACGAGGACGGCGTCCACCGGGCACTCCCTTCTCACGACGGTGGTAGGCGGTCCGGACAGCGAAAAGCCGCCCGGTCCGGCGATCGGACGGGCGGCGGGCACGCGTGCGGGCACGCGTCAGTCGGGCCACCCGACGATCGGACCTTCCGCTCGGCAACCGTCGCTGGGCAGCCACGACGGCACGGTGGTGACGTGCGGCTTCGACATCGACGGCTCCCGGAGCGGTGGTTGACCTTGCCCGGTCACGGTAGATCCGCACCGGTGCGGCGGGCAACGCATTTCGATCCGCCGTCGGCCGGCCGGCGGTGGCTCCGGGTCAGCGCCGGCCGGCGAGCAGGCCGCGGGGGCGGATCGAGCGGACCGGCTCGGCCGCGCCGCCCTCGGAGCGCAGGATGTGGTTCGCGGCGATGATCCCGGTGGCCGCCGAGCGTTCCATCAACGCGCTCGGGAAGTCCGTCCGGATGCCGTCGCCGGCCAGGTAGAGACCGGCCGCGTCGGTGCGTACCCCGGGCCGCTGGGCATGACCGCCCGGGGTGAACGCGGGTGCCCGCGCCTCGACCCGGGCACGCAGCTCCCGGACCCGCAGGCCGGCCGCCTCCGGCCAGAGCCGGGTCAGCTCCACCCGCATCCGCTCGGCCAGCTCGTCGGCCGGCACGTCCGGTTCGCAGGCGTACGCGTGCAGTTCGACGACCGAGCCGCCGGTGCGCTCCGCCCAGCGGCGCGGCTCGTGCTCCAGCCGGTGGTAGAGGGTCACCGAGTCCAGCGTGGGCTGCCGGGACACCCCGCTGAACACCGCCCGGTCCGGGTGGACGTCCCCGTCCATCCAGTAGCGCGCCACCGCGTACGGCGGACCGGGCGGGCCGAAGGCGGGCATCCGCGCCACCAGCTGCGGCGCCGCCGCGGTCAGGCCGGGGGAGCCCGCGACCAGCGCGGCGAGCGCGGGCGGGTCGACGGCGAGCACCACGTGCCCGGCGGGGTACGACGAGCCGTCCGCGGCGGTCACCCGCCAGCCCCCGGGCTGCCGGTCCAGTCGGGCGGCGGCGACGCCGGTGACCACCCGCCCGCCGTGCTTCTCGACGTGCCGGGTCAGCGGCTCCCAGATCGCCGTGGCGTAGTCCTCGTCCGGGCAGTCGAAGGCCAGCCCCTCCGGGTTGCCGAGCAGATAGAAGTGGAACTGGGCGATCATCTCGGCGGCCGACATCTCCGCCTCGTGGTTGAAGAACGAGTGCGAGAAGACCTCGAAGAGCATCGCCCGCGCCCGGTCCGGCAGCCGCAGCGAGGCGAGCAGTTCGTCCGCCGTCATCCGGTCGAACTCGGCGTAGGTGCGCACCGGGTCGTAGCTGAGCAGCGGCAGCGCGGCGTCCCGGTCCATCGCGCGCAGGTCGGCCAGGCGCAGGCTCGGACTGCGCAGCAGCAGGGCGAGCAGGTTCGTCGGCGGGGCCGGCGGCAGCCTGCCGAACTCCTCGGTGGGCCACTGCTCGCTCAGGATGGGGTAACCGGGGACCGGCCTGAGGAAGCCCAGGCCCGGGTCGACCCGGCGGAGGATGGACCGCCAGTTGTAGTACTGCCGGAAGACCGCGTGGAAGCCGTGCTCGTTGCGCTGCGTCCCGTCCGCCAGGGCCTCCGGCCAGGCGCCCAGCCGACCGCCCAGAGTCGGCGCGGCCTCCAGCACCGTCACCTTCACCCCGCGCTCGACCAGCACCACCGCCGCCGACATGCCGGCGATCCCGCCACCGACCACCACCGCCGTCGTCGGGCGCGGCACGCGGGACGCGCCGCCGCCGCCCGGGTCGACCACGTGCTCGCGTACGCCGATGAGCCGGCCGACCACTTGCGACAATGGCATGGGCACCTCTTCGACGGCGGCGTGTGTCCAGTCTGCCCGGTCACGCCTCCGGCGGCAGCAGACAGCGCCGCTCGCGGTCCGAGGTCGGCCAGACGTACTCCAGGTCGAGCGGGATCTCGCCGAACCGCGGGGCGTAGTGCGCGGGGTCCTTGCGCAGCAGCGAGGAGCGGTGGCTCAGGTGCAGGTCGGCGCGGCCCAGCCAGGGCGGCAGCTCGCCGGCCTCGGCCAGCTCCGCCTGGGTGCGGACGGTGGTGACGCCGCAGGCGGTGGCGAGGTCGGTGACCATGGTGCCGGCGCAGGTGTCCGCCCGGCCCGGCTCGCACCAGACCGCGCACATGTCCAGGCCGTACCGGGTGAGCGCCTCCTCGTAGCCGGCCCACATCTTCACCGCCGGGTGGTTGCGCCAGCCGTAGTCCGGGCGGGTCAGCCCGCGCAGCACCTGGATCGTCTCCACCCGCTGCTTGCCCAGCCGCTTGACGTCCAGCGTCCGGGCGCTGGCCAGGAAATCCGGGTACGGGAGGAACGTCTGCATGCCGCTGCTCTACCCGTCCCGGGGTACGCCATTCCTTCATGATCGCGGGGCTGCGCGCGCTGCGAGCGGTTGACTACCATCCGGGCATGGCCGAGCCCCTGCGCGACCGCGCCCGCCGCGCGACCGGCTGGCGGCTCCGGATGAACGGCGACGACCGTCCGCACTACGTGGTCTGCGGCTCCGACCCGCTCGCCTACTGGGTGGTCAGGTCACTGCTCGCCACCGAGTCGCCCGCCGGGCGGGTCCGGGTCACCCTGGTGGTGCCCGAGCGGCGCCGCTCCGACGGGCCGGACGGCCGCGACATCGAGGGCGTCCAGGTGATCCGGGCCGACCGGCTGGACGAGACGGCCTTCCGCCGGGCCGGGCTGGCCGGCGCGGCCGGGCTGGCCCTGCTGCATCAGGACGACGTGGGCAACATGCACGCCGCGCTCTGCGCCCAGGAGGTCGAGCCGCGGCTGCGGCTGGTGGTACGGATGTTCAACACCAGCCTCGCCAACGGCGTACGGCAGATCTTCCCCGACTCGGCGGTGCTCTCCGACGCCTCCATGGCCGCCCCGGCCTTCGTGGCCGCCGCGCTCGGCGAACTCGCCCCCACCCACTTCCGGCACGCCGGGCGCACCCTCTACGTGGCCCGGCGCGCCGACGTACGCACCGAGGACGTGGTCTGCGGCCTGGCCGTCACCACCGACCCCGACCTGGTGCGGGTCCTCCCGGCGGACGAGGCGGCGGCCGACGTGGTGCTGGCCGAGGCGACCGGGCAGCCGCCGGGCACCGAACTCGCCGCCCGCCGGCTGGTCCGGGCCCGGCGCCGGCGCCAGCCCGTCGCGGTGCTGCTCCGCGCGGTCCGCAGCTTCGCCACCCGCAAGATCGGCGTCGCGGTGATGCTGCTGCTGGCGGTGATCGCCCTGCTCGGCTGGCTCAACGGCCGCGCGGTGGACGTGAGCTGGACGGAGGCGCTCTACCTGACGCTGGTCACCACGCTGAGCGGGCAGGACCCGGACGTCGGCAAGCCGGCCGCCGCGCAGATCATGCAGGTGGTGCTCAACCTCGCCGGGCTGGCGCTGATCCCGTTGATCACCGCGGTGGTGGTGGACGGCATCGTCAACGCCCGGCTGGCCCTGCACGCCGGCCGGATCCAGCCGGACCGCTCCGGGCACGTTGTGGTGGTCGGGCTCGGCAACATCGGCACCCGGGTGATGGCCCAGCTGCACGACTTCGGGGTCGAGGTGGTGGCCATCGACAAGGTCCCCGACGCCCGCGGCGGGGCCCTCGCGCACCGGCTCGGCGTGCCGCTGGTCGTCGGCGACGCGGGGCTGGAGGAGACCCTCCGGGCGGCCTCCGTCGACACCTGCCAGGCGCTCGTCGTGGTCTCCACCGACGACGGGACCAACCTGCGCGCCGCGCTGAACGGCCGGGCGCTCAGCGCCGAACTGCGCGTGGTGCTCCGGCTCTTCGACGGCGACTTCGCCGAACGGATCCAGAGGGCGTTCGGCATCGGCATCTCGCGCAGCGTGTCGTACCTGGCCGCGCCCTCGTTCGCGGCGGCCCTGCTGGACCGGGCGGTGATCGCCACCATCCCCGTCGGCCGGCACGCGCTGCTGGTCACCGAGGTGCCCGTGGTCGCCGGCTCCGCGCTGGACGGTCGCCCGCTCGCCGCGGTGGCCCGCCCCGGCGAGGTACGCCTGCTCGGGCACACCCGGAACGGGCAGAAGACCGACTGGACCGCCGATCCCCGGATGGTGATCTCCGCGGGGGACCGGCTGACGGTGGTGGCCCGGCGGGCCGGGCTGAGCGCGCTGCTCCGCGAGACCGCCCCGCCTCCGGAGCCGGCCCCGGCGGGCGCGCCGGTCCCGCGGCAGCCCGACGAGTGAGCCCGGGTCAGGCGCGCGGGGCGCGGGCGTGGCGGAGGGCGTACCAGGCGGCGCCGAGGGCGAGGACGCCGAATCCGGCGAGCACGCTGGCCGGCGGGAGGCTGACCGCCAGCACCAGGCAGCCGACCAGCCCCAGGGCGGCGAGGAGCTGCACCGGGACCTTGCGGCCCGGCTCCCGGCCGAGGGTGAGCGCGGCGGCGTTGGCGATCGCGTAGTAGACCAGCACCGTGCAGCTGGAGAAGCCGATCGCGCCGCGCACGTCGCCCAGCGCGACCACCACGATCACCACGGCGGCGACGGCCAGTTCGGCGCGGTGCGGCACCCGGTGGCGAGGGTGGACGGCGGCGAGCGCGGCGGGCAGGTCGCGGCGGCGGGCCATCGCCAGCGTCGTCCGGCCCACCCCGGCGAGCAGGGAGAGCAGCACCCCGGTCACCGCCACCGTGGCGCCGGCCCGGACCAGCCAGGCCAGTCCGGGCAGCCCGGCGGCCGTCACCACGTCGGCCAGCGGCGCGGCGGAGGCGGCCAGCCGCCCCGCACCGAGCACCCCGAGCGCGACCACGGCCAGCGCCAGGTAGATCGCCAGCACGACACCGAGCGCCAGCGGCACCGCGCGGGGGATGGTCCGCTCCGGGTCGCGTACCTCCTCGCCGAGGGTGGCGATCCGGGCGTACCCGGCGAAGGCGAAGAAGAGCAGGCCGGCGGCGGTCAGCACGCCCGGCACCCCGGTGCCGGCGGAGCCGTCCAGGCGGTCCACCGCGACGTGCGGCGCGCCGGTCACCGCGACCAGGGCGAGCACCGCCAGCACGAGGCCGACCAGGGCCCGGGTCACCGCCGCGGTCTTGCCGATGCCGCGCAGGTTCACCGCGGTCACCGCCACCACCGCGGCGACCGCGACGAGCCGCGCCCGCCCCGGCCACAGGTATGCCCCGATGGTCAGCGCCATCGCCGCGCAGCTCGCCGTCTTGCCGACCACGAACCCCCAGCCGGCCACGAAGCCGGCGAACGGGCGCAGCCGTTCCCGGCCGTAGACGTACGTCCCCCCGGATTCGGGGTAGCGGGCGGCCAGCCGGGCCGAGCTGGTCGCGTTGCACCAGGCGATGAAGCCGGCCAGCGCCAGGGCGACCAGCAGCCCGGCGCCGCCGGCCGCCGCGGCGGCCGGGGCGAAGACCACGAAGACGCCCGCGCCGAGCATCGACCCCAGACCGATGACCACCGCATCGGGTACGCCCAGTCGCCGCCTCAGTCCGTCCATGGGCGCAGGTTAGGGGACCGAGGTGAACGGGCGGTCCCAGGTGCGTAACCGGCCGGGCAGCGGAAGGTGGTCCCAGGGCGCCCGGCGCAGCAGCCGGTCCAGCAGGAGCCCGAGCAGCAGCCCGGCGACCGAGTCGGTCAGCCAGTGCCAACCCAGGTAGGTGGTGGTGCAGAACACGATCACCGGCGGCAGCACGCGGACCGCGGTGATCAGGTGGTCCGGTACAGGGCGGTGCAGGGTGCGCAGCAGCGCGGGAAGCAGCAGGGCAAGGATCCCGTACCAGACGATCGAGTTGGCCACGTGCCCCGACGGGTAGGACACCCCGTACGGGCCGTCGGTGTGGAAGATCTGGACAGTGTCCGGTTCCGGCAGGTAGGGCGGCTTGACGCTGGCGGTGGGTGCGGCCCGGTCGGACCAGAGCTTCAGCGGCCCGATGGTCAGGACCGTCAGCACGAACGCCGCCACCGGCGGTAGCACCGGCCGGATCGACCGGAGGCGGACGGCCACCAGCACGCCGAGCCCCGCCGCGAGCAGGGTCAGCGGCGTCCCCTGGCCGAGATAGTTGAGCACCCGCGCCATCCAATACGCCGCCGCCGGCCGGTGCGCGTCAGCCCAGTCGGCGACCGCCCGGTCGAGGCCGAGGAACTGGCCGGCGGCGAGCGCGACGGTCAGCCCGACCAGGGCGGCGAGCAGCAGCGCGTCCCACCACCAACCGGCCGGCCGGACCGGTCGGAGCCGCACCTGGCCGCGTACCCCCGTGGTCTCCCGCACGCGACCACGCTACCGGCCGCGGACGGCGCCGGACCGGCGCGGGCGTCGGTGGCTGTGTGCCCAGCCACGAAGGGAAGCGCTCGGGCGGGGCGGGCGGCACACTTGTCCCCGTGCGGATCAC
Source organism: Micromonospora sicca (assembly GCF_003172935.1). GTDB lineage: Bacteria > Actinomycetota > Actinomycetes > Mycobacteriales > Micromonosporaceae > Micromonospora > Micromonospora sicca. The sequence goes on from NZ_QGKS01000106.1 coordinate 10,704, forward strand.
CTCGGCCCTCGTCGACCCGGCGCTGCTCGACCTCCCCTGGTCGACCCCGCTCGAGGAGTGGCCTGCCGAGCACCTGGTCGCGCTGCCCCAGGGCATCTCGCGGCACATCGTGCGCTTCGTCCGCCTCGGCGAGTACGTCTACGCGGTGAAGGAGACCGGCGAGCGGGTGGCCGAGCGGGAGTACGACCTGCTCCGCGCGCTGGAACGGATCGACTTCCCGTCGGTCGAGGCGATCGCGATCGTGGCCGACCGGCAGACCGACGACGGCGAGCCGCTGGACCCGGTGCTGATCACCCGGCACCTGCAGTTCTCGCTGCCCTACCGGGCGCTGTTCTCCCGCACCCTGCGGCCGGAGACGATGAACCGGCTGCTCGACGCGTTGGCGGTGCTGCTGGTCCGGATGCACCTGACCGGCTTCTTCTGGGGCGACTGTTCGCTGTCCAACACGCTGTTCCGCCGGGACGCCGGCGCGTTCGCCGCGTACCTCGTCGACGCCGAGACCGGCGCCCTGCACAGCTCGCTCTCGAACGGTCAGCGCGGTGAGGACCTGGAGATCGCCCGGGTGAACATCTTCGGTGAGGCCCTCGACCTCGAGGCCGCCGGGCTGCTGCACGAGTCGATCGACCCGGAGGTGGTCTGCGACGAGGTCGTCCAGCGCTACGAGCGGCTGTGGCACGAGATCACCTACGAGCAGCAGATCGAGCGGGAGGCCCGGCACGACATCGAGGGCCGGATCCGCCGCCTCAACGAGCTGGGCTTCGACGTCGCCGAGGTGGCCATGTCGACCGCCGACAACGGGCGCTACCTGGTCCGTCCCAAGGTGGTCGACGCCGGGTACCACACCCGGCGGCTGATCCGCCTGACCGGCCTGGACGCGGAGGAGAACCAGGCCCGCAAGCTCCTCAACGACCTGGACGCGTACCGGGTGGAGAGCGACCTGACCGACGAGCAGCAGGCGGCGCACCGCTGGCTCACCGAGGTCTTCGAGCCCGTGGTCCGGGCGGTGCCCGCCCACCTGCGCCGGAAGCTGGAGCCGCAGGAGCTCTTCGCGCAGATCATCGAGCACAAGTGGCTGCTCTCCGAGCGGGCCGGCCGGGACGTCGGCATGGGCCCGGCGGTGCAGTCCTTCCTGTCCGATGTGCTGGTGCACCGCCCGGACGAGCAGGCCGTCCTCGGCGTCGAGGTCCCCGCCGCCGGCTGACGCGCGCCCGCGGCGACCAGCTCGGGATCGACCGTCCGTCCCGGCCCACCCGAAGGTGGGCGGTCCGGTGCCTACGAAGCTGATGTCGTGAATGGATCAGACCGGTCCGGAACGGACGGTGATTCACTTGCGACATCAGCTTCGTAGCGTCCGAGCGGTAGGTTCCCCGCTCGGTGCCCGGAGCGAGGCCCGGGTCACTCCACCCAGGAGCCGGCGCGCATCACCCGCACCACGTTCAGGTCGTCGTCGAGGACCACCAGGTCCGCGCGGAGGCCCGGCTGGAGCGCGCCGACCCGGTCGCCGAGGCCGATGGCCCGGGCCGGGGTGGTGGCCACCATCCGGCAGGCGTCCGGCAGCGCGACGCCGGCCGCCACGGCGTGCCGCAGGGCGGCGTCCATGGTCAGGGTGCTGCCGGCGATCGCGCCGCCCCGGGCCAGCCGGGCCACTCTGTCGGCCACGGTGACCTCCTGACCACCGAGCTCGTACTCGCCGTCGGGCATGCCGGCGGCGGCCATCGCGTCGGTGATCAGGGCGGCCCGGTCCGGGCCGGCGACCGAGGCGGCGAAGCCGAGCATGCCGTCGTGCAGGTGGACACCGTCGGCGACCAGCTCGCAGACCACGTTCGGCGCGTCGAGCAGGGCCACCACCGGCCCGGGCTCCCGGTGGTGCACCGGGCGCATGCCGTTGAACAGGTGCGTGCCGACGCTCGCCCCGGCCGACACGGCGGCCCGGGTCTGCTCCCAGGTGGCGTCGGTGTGGCCGACGGCGGCGACCACGCCGTGCGAGACGAGCAGCTTGATCGCGTCGAGCGCGCCGTCCCGCTCCGGCGCCAGCGTGACCATCCGGACCGCGCCCGCGCCCACCTCGATCAGCTCGGCCAGCTCGTCGGTGGACGGGTCGCGGAGGAACTCCGGGTTCTGCGCCCCGCAGCGGTTCGCCGACAGGTACGGCCCCTCGAAGTGGATGCCGGCCAGCACACCCGCGTCAACCAGCGGGCGGTAGGCGGCGGTGGCGTCCCGCATCAGCGCGAAGGGGGAGCTGACCAGGCTGGCCAACAGCGATGTGGTGCCGTGCCGCAGGTGGAACGCGGCGGCCGCACGGGCCGAGTCCGCGTCGCCGGTGGTGAAGCTGTGCCCGCCGCCGCCGTGGGTGTGCATGTCCACGAAGCCGGGCACGATCCAGTGCCCGTCGCGCACCGACGGGTACTCGGCGACCGCCCGGATGCGGTCGCCGGCGATCTCCACGCAGCCCTGCCGGATCACGCCGTTCGGGGTCACCACCTTGCCGTTCACCCGCAGGTTCATCAGGTCTCCTCCTCAGTCCGGGTGGGC
>NZ_QGKS01000415.1 GCF_003172935.1 Micromonospora sicca
CCTTCCAGGTCTGGCGCCTTACCTGACCCCGGTCGTTCCCGCGATCTTGCGCTTTGGGCCCACGTTCCGCGGCTTTCATGCCTTTCGTCCGGGCGCAATCTGCAAGATCGCGGGGGCTCAGCGGGCGGGCCGGGCGAGGAGGGTTCGGACGCCGGCCAGGTAGGTGTGGCGGTCGGGGGCGCCGGTCAGGATGCGTTGCATGAAGTAGCCGGGGACCAGGGCGAACAGGGCTGCGCCGACCGCCTCCGGGTCGGCGTCGGCGGGCACCTCGCCGACCTGCTGGGCCCGCCGGACCAGCGCGGCGAAGTGCCGGCGGAAGCCGGCGTAGGTGGCCTTCACGAACTCGGCGAGGGCCGGGTCGCGCTGCGTCTCGCTCCATACCTGGATGGCCAGCGGGAGCACGCCGTCGGGCCCGGCCTGGGTGTCGACGTACGACAGCGCGCGGTCCAGCGCCTCCACCAGCGGCAGCGGCGGTTCGACCGCGACCAACTCGGCGAAGACCTCGTCCGCCCCGCCGATCACGGACTGGGCGATCGACGTGATCAGGTCGTTCTTGCTGGGGAAGTAGCGGTAGACGGCGCCGACGGAGAGCCCGGCCTCGGCGATCACGTCCTGCATCGAGGTGTTGTGGAAGCCGTCGCGCAGGAAGCAGCGCCGGGCCGCGTCGAGGATCTGCTGGCGGCGGGCGGCGAGGTGTTCGTCCGATACGCGTGGCACGAGCAAAGTATAAAGCGAACGTTCGTTCTTGACGGCGGGGCGATAGAAGGGGCAGTCTGCCATTAAAGAGAACGAGCGTTCGTTTTAGGAGTTGACATGGAAGCCGTCCGTACCCGGTCGCCCTGGTTGCTGGCCGTCCTGCTCGCCGCCCTGGCGGTGGTGGCGCAGGCCCTGCTCGTACCCCTCTTCGCGGCGCCGCAGGCCCACCTGGCGCCGCGCGACCTGCCGGTCGCCGTCGCCGGGCCGGCGGCCGCGACCGCCGAACTGGCCGGCCGGCTCGCCGCCGCCCGCCCCGGCGCGTTCCACGTCACCACGCTGCCGGACGCGGCGGCGGCCGACCGGGCGCTGCGCGATCGTCAGGTGTACGCGGCCTTCGTCGCCGGGCCGGACGGGATCGCCCTGCACACCGCCCCGGCGGCCAGCCCCACGGTCGCCGCGCTGCTCACCGAGGCCTCGGCCCAGCTCTCCGCCGGCCGGCCGGTGCCCGTCGTCCCGGTCGTCCCGGCCGACCCGGACGACCCGCGCGGCGCCGGGTTCGCCGCCGGCTTCCTGCCCCTCGCGCTGACCAGCATGCTCGCCGGGGCCCTGCTCGCCTTCCTGGTCACCCGCCGGGGCGCCCGGTTGGTCGGGCTGCTCTGCTACGGCGTCCTCGCCGGCCTGGCCGGGGCCGCCGTGCTGCACGGCTGGCTCGGCCTGGTCGACGGCTCCTGGTGGCGGGAGGCGGGGGCGATCGGCCTCTTCGCGCTGGCCGCCGCCGGCATCGTGGCCGGCCTCGGCGCGCTGCTCGGCGCGCCCGGCACCGGGCTCGGCGCGCTGTTGGTCTTCCTGGTCGGCAACCCGCTCTCCGCGGTCGGCGCGGCACCCGAGCTGCTGCCCCAGCCGTGGGGCACGGTGGGGCAGTTCCTGCCGGTCGGGGCCGGCGGGACGCTACTCCGCTCGGCGGCCTTCTTCGACGGGGCGGGCACCGGTCGCTCCCTCGCGGTGCTGGCCGGCTATGCGCTGCTCGGTGTCGCCCTGGTGGCGGTCGGTCGGCACCGGTCGGTCCGGGCGGCCCGCGGGACGGTGCCGGGCCGGCGGCCGGCCGAGGTCACGGTATGAGCTCGGCTCGGCGGGCCGCCTACTACAAACCGTCGTTGATAGGGGAGGATGGCCGCCGTGGAAGCTCTTCGGCTGGTACTTCTCTACGTCCATCTGATCGGGTTCGCGCTGCTGCTCGGCGGCTCGATCGCCCAGTACGCCAGCGGCCGGCTGCGGATCAACGCGGCCATGCTGTGGGGCTCGGTGATCGGTCTGCTGACCGGCCTGGGCCTCGCCGCCCCGCTGCGGGACGGCGACGAGCCGGCACCCGCCAAACTTGTTACCAAGTTGGTGCTCGCCCTGCTGATCTTTGTCATGGTCTTCTTCTCCCGTAAGCGGGAGTCGGTCAACCGTGGCCATTTTCTCGCGATCATCGGCTTGACCCTGGTCAACGCGGCGGTGGCGGTCTTCTGGCGGTAGCGTCGGCAGCAGCGGAAAGGCCACGGAAAACGGACGTTCGCGACACCCGCCGCGGCACGGTAGCGGCACGAATGGTGATCTGCCCCACGCCCGGGTTACGTAGGGATAACAGGCACTCAACGTTCGTGCACGATTGTCGGCCGGTGGGTGGGCGCGGGCGTACGCTCCCGTCCGTAACGTGGGACGCCGGCGGCAAGCGCAGGCCGGCTCAAGGGCTGCCACCGCTGGAAATGCGGTGTGCAATGGGAAGGAGACGTCTTGCGCTCTGTGCGTGGGATGCGGATCGCCTCCGCCTTCGTGGCGGGTGGGCTCGTGCTGGGCGCCGCCGCGTGTGGTGAGGCCCCCAAGGACGACAACAACGCCGGTGGCAACGGCGCCAAGAAGTACAGCGCCTGCATGGTGACCGACATCGGCGGCATCGACGACAAGTCCTTCAACACCTCGGCGTGGAAGGGCCTGCAGGAGGCCAAGAAGGCCAACGACAACATCGACATCAAGTACGTCGCGTCGAAGGCCGAGGCGGACTACGAGGTCAACCTGACCGGGTTCGTCAACCAGAAGTGCGACTTCATCCTGGCCGTCGGCGGCCTGATGTCGGACGCCACCAAGAAGGCCGCGACCGCGAACCCGAACCAGCAGTTCGGCATCGTCGACTCCAACCCGGGCGTGGACAACGTCTACCCGATGCAGTTCGACACCGCGCAGGCCGGGTTCCAGGCCGGCTACCTGGCCGCCGGGATGAGCAAGACCGGCAAGGTCGGCGCCTACGGTGGTCTGCCGATCCCGCCGGTGACCATCTTCATGGACGGCTTCGCCGACGGCGTGGCCCACTACAACAAGGCCAAGGGCAAGAACGTCCAGGTCCTGGGCTGGGACAAGGCGACCCAGAAGGGCTCCTTCACCAACTCGTTCACCAAGCAGGACGAGGGCAAGAAGGTCTCCGACGCGCTGGTCGCCCAGGGCGCGGACATCATCATGCCGGTCGCCGGCGGAGCCGGCCTCGGCACCACCGACGCGGCCCAGAAGTCAGGCGGCAAGTACTCGGTCGTCTGGGTCGACGTCGACGGCTGCGAGAGCACCCCGAACTGCGCGGCGCTGCTGACCACCGTGGTCAAGAACATCCCGGACGCCGTGAAGGAGGCCGTGCTCAAGGCCGCCGGTGGCGAGAAGCTCCAGGCCAAGCCGGGCTTCGTGGGCACCCTGGCCAACAACGGCGTCTCCATCGCGCCGTACCACGACTTCGACAGCAAGGTCCCCGCGGACCTCAAGGCCGAGGTCGACAAGATCAAGGCGGACATCGCCGCCGGCACCATCACGGTCACCTCGAAGGCCCAGCCGACCAAGTGATCCGTCCGCCGGCCGCCGCGGTGAGATCATCGGCAGCGGAGGCCGGCGGGCACCAGGTATGACGATCCGGCCGCCTCGGCGTACGCGGGGACACCCGCGCCGCCGGGGCGGCCGATCCGCTCCACCCCGGGACCGGGCCGGCTCGGCGCCCGACGCGGCAGCGGCTACGCTGCACCATCGCTCGCACTCCAGGAGGTTGCGCTGAGACTCGAACTGCGCGGCATCACCAAGCGGTTCGGTGATCTGGTCGCCAACGACCACATCGACCTGACGGTGGAGCCTGGAGAGATCCACGCCCTGCTCGGCGAGAACGGTGCCGGCAAGTCGACCCTGATGAACGTCCTCTACGGGCTCTACCAGCCCGACGAGGGCGAGATCCTGGTCGACGGGAAGCCGTTGAAGCTGAAGGGCCCGTCGGACGCCATCGCGGCCGGGATCGGCATGGTGCACCAGCACTTCATGCTGGTGCCGGTCTTCACCGTCGCCGAGAACGTCATGCTCGGCGCCGAGCAGGTCAAGGGCGGCATCGCCGGTTTCCTGGATCGCCGGCGCGCCCGGCGCGAGGTCGCCGAGGTCTCCGAGCGGTACAACCTCCGGGTCGACCCGGACGCGGTGATCGAGGACCTGCCGGTCGGCATCCAGCAGCGGGTGGAGATCGTCAAGGCGCTCACCCGCGACGTCGACCTGCTGATCCTGGACGAGCCGACCGCGGTGCTCACCCCGCAGGAGACCGAGGAACTGCTCACGGTGATGCGGTCGCTCAAAGCCGGCGGCAAGTCGATCGTCTTCATCACCCACAAGCTGGGCGAGGTGAAGGCCATCGCCGACCGGATCACCGTCATCCGGCGCGGGAAGACCGTCGGCACCGCCTCGCCGACCGCAAGCCGGGACGAGCTGGCCGCGCTGATGGTCGGCCGCAGCGTCCGGCTGACCGTGGAGAAGCAGCCCGCCAACCCCGGCAGGCCGATCCTGGAGGTCGCCGGCCTGGTCGTCGACGACGACCGGCAGATCCGCGCGGTCGACGGCGTCGACCTGACCGTGCACGCCGGCGAGGTCCTCGGCGTCGCGGGCGTCCAGGGCAACGGCCAGACCGAGCTGATCGAGGCGATCATGGGCCTGCGGCCGGTGCTCGCCGGCACGGTGACCCTCGACGGCGAGGCCGTGCACGGCTGGCCGACCAAGAAGGTGCTCCGCGCCGGGGTCGGCTACGTGCCGGAGGACCGGAGCGTCGACGGACTGGTCAAGGAGTTCTCCGTCGCGGAGAACCTGGTGCTGGACATCTACGACCGGCCGCCGTTCGGCAAGGGCCTGTCGCTGAAGCCGGACGCCATCGCGAAGTCGGCCAAGGAGCGGATCGAGCAGTTCGACGTGCGTACCCCCTCGGCGGACGCCGCGGTGGGCACCCTCTCCGGCGGCAACCAGCAGAAGGTGATCGTGGCCCGGGAGCTGTCCCGGCCGCTGAAGCTCTTCATCGCCGCCCAGCCGACCCGGGGCGTGGACGTCGGCTCGATCGAGTTCATCCACAGCCGGGTGATCCGCGAGCGGGACATCGGCACCGCGGTCATGGTCGTCTCCAGCGAGCTGGACGAGGTGATCGGCCTCGCCGACCGGATCGCGGTGATGTACCGGGGCCGGATCATCGGCATCGTCGGCCCGGACACCCCGCGCGAGGAGATCGGCCTGCTGATGGCCGGCATCACCCCGGAGACGACCGACGCCGCGGCGGCCCCGGCCCCCGAGGGCCCTGGTAACGAGGACGAGGCATGACCAACCCGAACCCGGTGTCGGGCTCCCCGGACAAGGAGCCGGCGACCGAGTCGCAGGCGGCGCAGAACGCGGTCGGCAACACCGACCGCGCGGCGACGACCGCCACCGCCCCGAAGCGGCCCGAGGGGCAGCCCCGCCCCTCGCTGGGCCGGCTGTTCCTGGACAACCTCTGGGCCGCCAACACCGTCACCGTCACCGTGCTCGCGGTGGTCCTGGCGATGCTCGTCGGCGCGGTGCTGATCATCGTCTCCGACCCGGAGGTGCTGGCCACCTACAGCTACATCACCGCCCGGCCGGCCGACGCGATCAGCTCCAGCTGGACGGTGGTCAGCGAGGCGTACGCGAACCTGTTCAAGGGCGCGATCTTCGACCCGCAGGCGTCCGGCTTCACCGCTTCGCTCAGCCCGATCTCGGAGACGCTCACCTACACCGCGCCGCTGGTCTTCACCGGCCTCGCGGTTGCCCTCGCCTTCCGCGGCGGCCTGTTCAACATCGGTGCCCAGGGCCAGGCGACCATCGGCGTCATCCTCGCCGCGGTCGCCGGTTTCGCGCTGCCGCTGCCGCCGGTGCTGCACCTGCTCGTCGCGCTGATCGCCGGCGCGGCCGGCGGCGCGATCTGGGGCTTCGTCCCGGGCATCCTCAAGGCGCGCACCGGCGCCCACGAGGTGATCACCACGATCATGCTCAACTACGTCGCGGTCTACTTCCTCGCCTGGATCATCATCCAGCCCGGGGTGCACAGCCCGACCCGCGCCGACGCGATCAGCAAGCCGGTCGAGTCCTCCGCCCAGCTGCCCCGGCTGCTCGGCAGCGACCTGCGGGTGCATTCCGGCATCCTGCTGGCCGTATTGGCCACCTGGTTCACCGCCTGGCTGCTCAACCGCTCGACGGTCGGTTTCGAGCTGCGCGCGGTCGGAGAGAACCCGGACGCCGCCCGGACCGCCGGCATCAGTGTCACGAAGGCGTACGTGCTGGTCATGGTGATCTCCGGCGCGCTCGCCGGCCTCGGCGGCTCGAACATGGTGCTCGGCTCGACCGCGAACGCACTCACCCCGGAGGTGGTCGCGCAGATCGGCTTCGACGGCATCTTGGTCGCGCTGCTCGGGCGGTTGAAGCCGTGGGGCGTGCTGCTCGCCGCGCTGCTCTTCGGCGCGCTGCAGGCCGGCGGCAACCGGATGCAGTCGTACTCGGGGATCTCGCTGGAGTTGGTCACCGTGCTCCAGGCGCTGATCGTCATCTTCGTCGCCGCGCCGGCCCTGGTAAAGGCGATCTTCCAGCTGCGGGCCGCCCGCGCGGCCCGGTTGCAGACGAGCCTGGCGAAGGGCTGGTAAGGCAATGTCGACCATCGCTGTCCCCGACGTCGCCGTCACCGTCGACGTGGGCTTCTGGACGCGCAACCGCAAGGCCGGCGCCGTTCTGCTGGCGCTGGGCGTGCTCGCCGCCGTGCTCTTCGGCGCGCTCGCCACCGGCCAGCAGGCGCGGTTCACCCTCAGCGAGACCGAGGGCGGTGCCGCCCTGGAGATCACCGGCACTTTCGGCGCCATCCTGTTCGGACTCGTCGCCGCCGCGGCCGGCGGCGCCCTGCTGGCCGGGGTGCCGAAGCGCTGGTTCACCCTCGTGCTCGGCGTCGGGCTGGTCGCCTTCGTGCTGAGCTTCCTGTGCTGGCAGGTCTCCGCCGCCCCCGAGGGGCGCAACTTCATGCCGCTGGTCAACATCGTCCGGGGTACGTTCATCCTGGCCCTGCCGCTGATCTTCGGTGCGTTGTCCGGCGTGCTCTGCGAGCGGACCGGCGTGGTCAACGTGGCGATTGAGGGTCAGCTGCTGATGGGGGCGTTCAGCGGGGCGCTCTTCGGCAGCATCTACCAGAACGTATGGGTCGGCCTGCTGGCCGCGGCGGTCGGCGGCGCGCTCATCTCGCTGCTGCTCGCCGTCTTCGCGATCCGCTACCTGGTCGACCAGGTCATCATGGGCACCGTGCTCAACCTGTTCGCGGTCGGGGTCACCGGTTTCCTCTACGAGCGGCTGATGCAGATCAACGCGGAGAAGTACAACACCGCCCCCCGGTTCGGCAACTGGGAGATCCCGCTGCTGAAAGACATCCCGCTGATCGGCCCGGCGCTGTTCCGCGGCAACATCTTCCTCTACCTCGGCCTGCTGCTGGTGCTGGTCATCCACCTGGCGCTGTTCCGGACCCGGTGGGGGCTGCGGACCCGGTCGGTCGGTGAGCACCCGACCGCCGCGGACACCCTGGGGGTCCGGGTGCTGCGCCTGCGCTACCGCAACGTGATCATGGCCGGGCTGGTCGCCGGCGTCGGCGGCGCCTCGTACACCCTGGCGTTCTACTCGTTCACCAAGAACATGATCGGCGGTAAGGGCTTCATCGCCCTGGCCGCGCTGATCTTCGGCCGGTGGAGCCCGACCGGCGCGCTGCTCGCGGCGCTCTTCTTCGGCTTCGCCGACCAGCTCGCCACCTACCTCGGCGCGATCGGCAGCAGCATCCCCAGCCAGTTCCTGGCGATGCTGCCGTACCTGGCGACGATCCTGGCGGTCGCCGGGCTGGTCGGCCGAGTGCGGGCGCCGGCCGCGGACGGCAAGCCGTACATCAAGGGCTGAGCCCCTGATCGATCCGTGCCCGGCGGGGGATTCCCGGCCGGGCACGGTCGTTCCGGGTGTCGACTGACACAGGGGTACCCCTTCCCGCGTTCGACCGGGGTGACTTGGGCAGAATGGTGGGATGACCGAGATCGACTGGGAGCGGCTGCGGGCCGCGGCCACCGAGGCGATGCGGCACGCGTACGCGCCGTACTCGAAGTTCCCCGTGGGGGCGGCCGCCCTGGTCGACGACGGCCGGGTGGTGGTCGGCTGCAACGTGGAGAACGCCGCGTACGGCGTTACCCTCTGCGCCGAGTGCGGGGTGGTCTCCTCGCTGCACGCCACCGGCGGTGGCCGGCTGGTCGCGATGTCCTGCGTCGACGCCACCGGTGAGCCGCTGATGCCGTGCGGCCGGTGCCGGCAGCTGCTCTGGGAGCACGGCGGCCCGGAGTGCCTGGTCGAGACGAAGGGCCGGCCGCTGCGGATGGCCGAGCTGCTGCCGCACGCCTTCGGCGTGGAGGACCTGGAGGCCGTGGTCGGCGAGACGCCGGTGCCGGTGGTGCCGGAGCGGCTGGCCGCCTGGCGGGGGCGCGGCACGGTCTTCGTCCACCCGGACCTCTCCGCCGGCCAGCAGGTCTGGACGGCGTACTGGGAGCGGTCCGCCGGCGACACCGAGGGCGCCGAGACCGGTGTGCTGGAGGAGGGCCCGACCTGGGAGGACCCGGCGGAGGCGGTCACCTGGGGGCTGGCCCGTACGCCCCGCGTGGTGGTGGTCGACGCGTCGGGCGCGATCTTCTGGGCTGGAGAGGGTGAACCTCCCATGGAGATTCCGGTCCGTTGGGGTGGCTGAGCTTGGGGGCCGGGGCCGACCGTGCCCGGCTCCGGGCGATCCGGCTTGATCCCTCCGCCGGTCACGGTCGGCCCCGGCCCTCGGTGGTCACGGCCGTGGTTCAGTGCACCCGACGCGAGTCAATGATGGGAACTCAAAGGTGAGTGCTTTTAGGGCGGTTGACGTCATCCGGGCCAAGCGGGACGGGGGTGTGCTGAGCGACGGCCAGATCGACTGGGTGGTCGACGCGTACACCAAGGGGCTGGTGGCCGACGAGCAGATGTCCGCGCTGGCCATGGCGATCCTGCTGCGCGGCATGAGCGCGCCGGAGATCGCCCGGTGGACCGCCGCGATGATCGCCAGCGGCGAACGGCTGGACCTGTCGTCGGTGTCCCGGCCGACCGTGGACAAGCACTCCACCGGCGGCGTCGGCGACAAGATCACCCTGCCGCTCACCCCGCTCGTCGCCGCCTGCGGCGGCGCGGTGCCGCAGCTCTCCGGGCGCGGGCTGGGCCACACCGGCGGCACCCTGGACAAGCTGGAGTCGATCCCCGGCTGGCGGGCCGCGCTGACCAACGACGAGTTCATCGCCCAACTCCGCGACGTCGGCGCGGCGATCTGCGCGGCCGGCCCGGGGCTGGCCCCGGCGGACCGCAAGCTGTACGCGCTGCGCGATGTCACCGGCACCGTCGAGGCGATCCCGCTGATCGCCAGCTCCATCATGAGCAAGAAGATCGCCGAGGGCACCGGCGCGCTGGTGCTCGACGTGAAGGTCGGCTCGGGCGCGTTCATGAAGTCCGTGGACGACGCCCGCGAGCTGGCCCGGACCATGGTCGAGCTGGGCGGCGCGCACGGCGTGCGGACGGTCGCGCTGCTCACCGACATGTCCACCCCGCTCGGCCTGACCATCGGCAACGCGGTCGAGGTGACCGAGTCGGTCGAGGTGCTGGCCGGCGGCGGCCCGGCGGACGTGGTGGAGCTGACCCTGGCGCTGGCCCGGGAGATGCTGGCCGCGGCCGGCCTGCCGGACGCAGATCCGGAGGCGGCGCTGCGCGACGGCCGGGCGATGGACGTCTGGCGCGCGATGATCCGGGCGCAGGGCGGCGACCCGGACGCGCCGATGCCCACCGCCAGCGAGGTCGAGGTGGTCCGCGCCGCCGAGGACGGCTTCGTCGCCTCCGTCGACGCGTATGCCATCGGGGTGGCCGCGTGGCGGCTCGGCGCCGGGCGGGCCCGCAAGGAGGACCCGGTGAGCATCCCGGCCGGGGTGGTGCTGCACAAGCGCCCCGGCAACCCGGTACGCGCCGGCGACCCCCTCTACGAGTTGCGTGCCGAGCACGCGGAGCGGATCCCGGCGGCGCTCGCCGAGGCGGCGCGGGCGGTCCGGATCGCGCCGGAGGCGCCGGCGGTGTCGCCGCTGGTCATCGAGCGCATCGGCTGATCAACTCCGGCCGGCGGTGCCGTGGTGCCGGCCCCCTGGAGCCGCTATTCTCCCTGCCCAGGGGGGACAGACCGGCGATGAGCCGATGCGAGCAGACAGGGACCTGAGCCGTGCGCGTACCCGCCCCCGATCCCCGGGCCGTCCGTGAGGCGAGCCTCGACGAGCTGTCCCGGTTGGGTCTGCCACTTCCGCCGACCCAGTTCCCGCTGGTGTGGGAGCCGGGCGACGAGATCGAGCTGCGCCCCACCGTCGAGATCGAGGCCCGGATCGCGGTGCTGCACCTGATCCTGGCCCGGTGCTTCGGGATGCCCCCGCAGGCGGCGATGAGCTGGCTGCTCGCCTCGCACCTGGTGGAGCAGGTGACGCCGCCGGAGTGGCAGTTCGTGATGGGCGGCAAGGGTGACCACCGGTCGTTCGTGCTGCACCACGACGCGCTGTTCTCGCTGTCCTGGGTGCTCGGGCTGACCAAGGAGCTCGACCCGACGGTGCCGGTGGACGAGCGGCTGGTGGAGCGGATGCCGCACGTCGCCGGCGGGGAGACCTTCGCCCAGTGGCGGTCCCGGATCCTGGCTGCGCCGCAGCACCCCGCCGACGCGGCCGCCCTGCTCGACCTGCACTACTGCCTGGACTGGGCGTACCTGGAGACGGAGCGGGCCGGCCGGATGCTGCCGGGGCTGGTCGACGCGAACGCGATCGGGCAGCGCCGGTGGGCGTTGGAGTGGGCGGTGGTCCTCCGCGGCCCGTACCACGACGAGCCGCCCGGCTGGGAAGAGGTCGACCTCTCCACCTGACCGGGGTCAGCGCGGCCGGTATACGCCCAGCCGGACGGAGAGCGTCACCGGAGCCGGCTCCGGCAGGCCGGCGATCCGCTCGGCGAGCCGGGCCGGGTCGGTGTGCCAGGCGCTCGGGCCCATCCCGACCAGGGTGGCCACCTCTGTGCGGGTGAGCCCGAGCCGGGCGCGGTGCAGCTCGGTCGACTCCTCGGTGAAGTTCCCGGCCAGGCTGCCGGCGACCCGGTCCGCCTTGGCCGGGTCCACCCTGAGCAGGCCCAGGGCGTCGACGAGTTCGACCAGGTGGTCCTCGGTCGGGGTGACCACCAGCAGCGCGCCCGCCGGGTCGAGCACCCGGTGGAACTCGGCGCCGTTGCGCGGGGCGAAGACGTTCAGCAGCACGGCGGTGGAGGCGTCGGCCAGCGGCAGCCGCTGCCAGGTGTCGGCGAGCGCCGCGGCCGCGCGCGGGTGGGCCCGGGCCGCCCGGCGCAGCGCCGGCTTGGAGACGTCCAGGGCCAGACCGGCGGCGTTCGGCAGCGCCGCCAGCACCGCCGCGAGGTACCGGCCGGTGCCCGCGCCGGCATCCACCACCAGGGGGTACGCCCCGACGTCCGGCCCCGGGAGGTCGGCCGGCAGTTCCTCGTCCGCCCCCTTTGCGGTGCACCCGCCCACGCGGCGCTCGTCGCCAATCGCCGGCGCGTCGGTGGGTGCGGAGCGGGCGGTCGGCGCGCCGCGGGCGGCGCTGATCCGGTCGACCACGTGGGCGGCGGTGGCGGCGAGGGCGGCGGCGACGGTGTCGTAGTGGCCGGCGGCGAGGAAGTCGGCGCGGGCGGCGACCATCTCGGCGCTGTCCCCGGCGTGCGGGGCGCGACCGGCGAGCAGGTTGACGTACCCCTGGCGGGCGATGTCGAAGCTGTGCCGGCGCGGGCAGCGCAGCGCGCGGGCGGTGCCCGCGGTGACCTCCGCCAGCGGGTCGCCGCAGACCGGGCAGCGCAGCCGGTCGAGGATGCGGGGGTCCACGTCAGACCTCCGGACCGGCGGATGTCGGAGCGACCCGGCGGGGCGGATCGCCAGCCGGCCCGATCGGCGCGGTGAGGTGGTCCACCACCCGGTGGGTCAGCGCGCCGAGCGCCTCGACCTCCTCGGGGGTGAGCAGGTCGATCAGGTGCCGGCGGACGGCCGCCACGTGCCCTGGGGCGGCCGCCTCGATGGCCTGCCGCCCGGCCGGGGTGAGGGCGACGACCGAGCCGCGACCGTCGGACGCGCACTCCTCCCGGGTGACCAGCCCGCGCTGCTGCATCCGAGTCAGGTGATGGGAGAGCCGGCTGCGGGACCAGAGCATCCGGTCGGCCAGTTCGCTGAGGCGCAGCCGCTGGTCGGGCGTCTCGGAGAGGTCGGACAGGACGTCGTAGTCCGGCTCGGAGAGCCCGGCGTCCTGGGCCAGCTCGCGGGCCAGTTCCAGGTCGAGCAGGCGGCGCATCCGGCGGTAGCCGCGCCAGGCCCGCTCCTCCCGCTCGTCCAGCCATCGTGGGGCCTCCATGCCGACGATCCTAACCCAGTTGTTGACATGTCACTGAAACCGCCCTACGGTCGGTGACATGTCAACCAGATTGCCCGTACGGCTGGTCCGCCTCCTGCTCGGCCTGGCCCTGTTCGGCGCCAGCGTGGCGCTGATGGTCCGCGCGGACCTCGGGCTGTCGTCCTGGGACGTCCTGCACCAGGGCCTGGCCGACCGGACCGGCCTGCCGCTGGGCTTGGTGGTCAACGGCGTGGCGCTGGTGGTGTTGCTGCTCTGGCTGCCGCTGCGGCAGCGGCCCGGCGTGGGCACCGTGGCCAACGTCGCGGCTGGTCGGGGTGGCACTCGACGCGGTGCTGGCGGTGCTCCCGCCGGTGCACGCGCTCCCCGTCCGGGTCGGCCTGCTGCTCCTCGGCGTCCTGCTCAACGGGGTCGCCACCGCCCTCTACCTCGGCGCCCGGCTCGGCCCCGGCCCGCGCGACGGGCTGATGACCGGCCTGGCCGCCCGCGGCCTGCCGATCGGTCGTGTCCGCACCGTGATCGAGCTGGGCGTGCTCGCCGCCGGCTGGCTGCTCGGCGGCACGGTCGGCGTCGGCACCCTGCTCTATGCGCTGAGCATCGGACCGCTCGCCCAGTTCCTCATCCCCCGACTCGCCGTGCCGGCCCCCGGCCGGCCCGCCCCGACAGGAGTGGCCCCGCCA
>NZ_QGKS01000058.1 GCF_003172935.1 Micromonospora sicca
CCCGACCTGCGTCAAGCCCTCGCCGCCATCGACCACCACGTCGACGACTACATCGCCCGCGCACGACTCAAAACCGCAGCCTGAAAACCTGACTCAGTTGTTCAGATTCTCGAACCCAAGGATCTAGGGGTACGCCGCGACGGTCTCCAGGATCTCGTACGGCGGCTGGCGGCGCGGGTCCTGGTAGGGGCGCAGCGGCGCGGTGGTGCCCCGGTGGGTGGCGCCGCCCTCCCAGTCCTGGAACGCGGCCAGGCTGGTCCACTCGCTCATCACCACGAAGCTCGCCGGGTCGACGGCGGAGCGCAGCAACTGGTTGCCGAGCAGCCCGGGCGTCCCGGCCAGCGCCCGGCTGACCCGGTGGTACGCGTCCCGCACCGCCGCGCCGTCGCCGTCCACCCGGTGCCAGAGCAGGATCCGGACGCTCATCACATTCCCCCGTCCACGGTGATGGTCTCCCCGGTGACACAGCGGGCGAGGTCCCCGGCGAGGAAGAGCACCGCGGCGGCCACCTCCGCGGCGGTGCCCGGTCGGCCCAGCGCCACCGGCGGGTGGGTGTCGGCGGCCCCCGGCGCCCGACCCGCCGTGACGGGCGGCGTGGGCGCGGCGGCGGGACCGAGGCCGTGCATGGCGGTCCCCACCCAGTGGCCCTGCGTCGCGCTGCCCAGCCAGTGGCCCTGCGGCGCGGCCACCGGCGCCTGCGGTGCGGGCGTCCCAGCGTTCGCCTGGTCGAGGGCGATGCGCCCGACGGCCACCGCGTTGACCCGGATGCCGTCCGGTCCGAGTTCCCGGGCCAGCGCCCGGGTCAGCCCGAGCACGCCCGCCTTCGCGGCCAGGTCGTGCGCCCGGGCCGGCCGGCCGCGCAGGGCCGCCGCCGAGGTCAGGTTGACCACCGAGGCGCCCGTCCCGAGCAGCGGCAGCGCCTCCCGGGTGACCAGGAACATCCCGGTCAGCGTGCCGTCGAGCACCCGCCGCCACTCGGCCACGGTCAGCGCGGCCAGCCGGGCCGACCCGCTCGCGGTGTCCGCGTTGACCAGCACGTCCAGTCCGGAGAGCTGCCGCCGGCACAGGTCGAGCAGCTGGGTCACCTCGTCCGGGTCGGTGACATCGGCCCGGACCAGGTGGTGCGGGCCGCCCCGCTCCTTGAGTCGGACCCGCAGATCCTCGACGCTCGCGACCTCCGCGCGGTACGCGGCCACCACCGTCGCCCCGGCTTCGGCCAGGGCCAGCGCGACGGCCCGGCCCACCTCCCGGTCCACGCCGGTGACCAGGGCGCGCCGGCCGTCCAGCCGTGCCGCGGCCCGCCCGCCCGCGCTCACGCCGGCCGGCATTCGAGCACCGCCCACCGCCCGGCCGTCGGCTCGCCGACCAGCTCGAAGCCGCCGGCCAGCAACAGCTCCCGCCACTGCGCCAGGTCGCGTTCCCGACCGCCGAAGCGCAGCAGCATGTCGATGTCGAGGAGCTTGCCGTGGTCCCACGCGTTCAGCGGCGCCAGCACGTGCTCCAGCACCAGCAGGCGCGCCTCGGCGTCGGCGCCGATCGCGGCGCGGATCCGGCGCAGGATGGCCAGGGCGTCCTCGTCGTCCCAGTCGTGCAGCACCGCCTTGAGCACGTACGCGTCGAAGCCGCCGGGCAGCTCGCCGAAGAAGTCGCCGGGCCGCACCTCGGCCCGGTCCGCCACGCCCCGGGCGGCGAACACCCCGGCCGCCACCTCGGCCACGTGCGGCTGGTCGACCAGCGCGCCATGCACCGCGGGATGCCGGTGCAGCAGCTCGGCCAGGAAGTGGCCCCGGCCGCCGCCGATGTCGGCCACCCGGGCGAAGCGCCCGAAGTCGTACGCGTCGAGGAACTGCCGGGTGGTGGTCGCGCTCATCCGGGTCATCGCCCGGTCGAAGACCGCGCTCACCTCGGGGTGCGCCCGCAGGTGGTCGAAGAACCCGGCGCCGAAGAGCTCCGGGAAGACCGGCTTGCCGGTACGCAGGCTGTCGACGATCCGCCCGTACGGCGCCCACATCTCCTCGGCGCCGTTGAACAGGATCATGTCCCGCTGGCTGTGCGGCACGTCGGCGCGCATCGCCTCGGCCAGCTCGGTGAGCGCGAACTCCCGGCCCTCCCGCTCGGCGAAGACGCCGACGGCGGCGGCGCAGCGCAGCAGCCGGTACAGCGCCCCCGGGTCGGTGTCGGTACGCCGGGCCAGCTCGTCGACCGGCAGCGGGCCGCCGGCCAGCGCGTCGGCGACCCCCACCTCCGCCAGCGCGTAGATGACCTGGGAGATGCGCTTGCCGCTGGTGAGCAGGAGGAGCCGGGCGGGTGCCGGCAACGGCGCGTCGCCGAGCCCGGCCACCGCCTGGGCCCCTCGCCAGTTGCTGTCCATGGGTTCTCCGTTCTCGCCGGGTGTGTGCCGGCGGACCGACCGGTGCCCCGGCCACCGACCGCCACCGGCGACGGTGCCGCCACGCGCTCGAGAACCGGTCAGGACGCGGTGGTGCCCGGCGCTCCAGTCGCCCTCCAGATCGGCTCCACCGGGGTGGCCGAGCATGGTCGCCGATCCGCCCGGCCGGGACGTCCGGGCGGCCGGCAGCCGCGGCGGGCCGCCGTGGCGGGGAGGGAAGGACGATATGACCTGGATATCGGGGCTGCTCGGGGTCTCCGCGCTGGTGGCCAGCGGGATCACCGCCGGGGTGCTGTTCGCCGTCGCGGTGAGCGTGCTGCCTACGCTCTTCGCGCTTCCCGCGGGCACCTACATCCGGGTGCACCGGCTGCTGGGCAAGGGCTACCACCCGGTGATGCCGATCGTGGTGAACGTCGGCATGGTCGCGGACTTCCTGCTGGTCCCGGTGGCGCTGGTTCGGAACAGCGGCAGCTGTCTGCTGTTCGTGGTCGCCGGGCTGCTCCTGGCCGCCAGCCAGTTCGTCTCGCACCTCGGCAACGTGCCGATCAACCGGCAGGTCAAGCGGGTCGACCCGGACGCCGTACCGGCCGACTGGTCGGATCCGCGGCCACGGTGGCAGGCGCTGCACCGGACCCGTACCTCACTGGCCGTCGGCGCGCTGGTGCTCAACGCGATCGCGGTGGTGACGCTGTGAGCGCCCCCGCCCATGCGGTCGACCTGCTGGGCCTGGCCGGGCGGCGGTGCCTGGTCACCGGGGGCACCCGGGGGATCGGCCGGGCGGTGGTGCACGCACTGCTCGACGCCGGCGCCTCGGTGCTCACCTGCCACCGGGGCGACCCGGCGGCGGCCGTCGCCCTGGCCGGGGCGACCGACGTACCGCAGCGGTTGCGGGTGGTGCGGGCGGACCTGACCGTGCGCGCGGACCGGGAGCGGCTCGCCGCCGCCTGCCGCGACGAGTTCGGCGGCCTGGACGTGCTGGTGAACAACGCCGCCGTCGACGGTGGGACGCCGTTCGCGGGGATGTCCGACGAGGAGTGGCGGCGGGTCGTCGACGCGGACCTGACCGCGGTCGCCGCCACCACCCGGGCGGTCCTGCCGCTGCTCGGTCCCGGCGCCTCGGTGGTCACCGTCGGCGCCGCGCTGGCGCTGCGCGGCGCCCCGGGCCGCAGTCACTACGCCGCCGCGAAGTCGGGGCTGCTCGGCCTCTCCCGCTCCCTGGCCAAGGAACTGGGCCCGACCGGGATCCGGGTGAACACGGTCGCGCCCGGCCCGGTCGCGTCGCCCGGTGCGGAGCCGCCCCCGCCGCTCGCCGCCCGGCTGCGCGCGATGGCCGCGCTCGGCCGGCAGGCCACCGCGGCGGAGGTCGCCGACGTGGTGCTCTTCCTCTCCGGCCGGCTCTCCGGCTACGTCACCGGCACCGTCGTCCACGTCGACGGTGGCATCTGACCAGTCCGACCCACGACCTGAAGGAGTGACCATGCCGTTCGGTGCCATCAGCTACGGAGTGAAACCCGGCCACGAGGACGAGATCGCGGCGATCTTCTCGGCCGGCAGCTTCCAGCGGGCCTCCTCGCCGACCCTGCGCGACCCGGCCGGCGCGGTGGTCGGTCGCCTGCTCGCCACCGGCCTGTTCATCCAGGACACGGACATGGTCCGGGTGATCCAGTTCGAGGGGAACGGCGCCGCGATCGCCCGGCACATGGGCTCCCAGCCGGGCGTGCACCGGGCGGAGCAGCAGATCGCGCCGTACCTCGCGGAGGCCCGGGACACCGGCACCGTCGAGGGCTTCTCCGCCCACTTCAGCCGGGCCAGGATGCGCCCGGTGCAGCAGCACGTCCGCCGCGACGACGTGGCCACCGCGATGCTCGCGCTGCGCTGGCCGGTCGTGCCGGACGCCGCGCCGGAGATCGGCGGCGCGCTGGCCACCACCCCGCCGATCTCCGCCGAGGACGGTCCGGTGCTGGCCACCGCGGCCTTCGTCCGGGACCGCACGCTGGTGCGGATCTACCAGTACGAGGGTGAGCTGGCGGCGGCGCTGGAGCACATCACCGGCTGGGCGGGGCGGGCGCTGGAGTGGGAGCGGCTGCGGCCGTACGTGCTGGGTCCGGTGGTGGCCCTGCCCGCCCCGATGCGGTGCATCTCCCAGCTCTCCGTGCTCAGCCTGCCGGCCGCCGCCCGCGGCGCCTAGCTCCTGTCCGGTCGGCCTCGTCGGACCACCCACCGCCCCGGCACCGCCCCCCGGTGCCGGGGCGGCTTGCCGTGGCCGCGTCGGGCGCCCCCACACCACCAGCCGCGCGCCAGATCGCCGAGACAGCGGCATGACCACCCCCGGACACCGCCACCTCGGGGACACGGAGTCGATCACGCCCGCCCAGCAGGCTGGAGCGCGCCGGTCGGTCCCGGCCCGGGGGCCGGGCGCGCCGACGCCCGCGCGAGGTCGCGCGGGCGTGCGGCGTGCGGAGCGCCCGGGGGATCAGGCTGCCGGGACGCCGGCGGTGAGCAGGCGGCCGATGCGGACCCGGCGGGCGACCAGCACCAGGCCGGCGGCGAGCGCGACCACGGCCAGCGCCGTGTAGTACGGCGGCTGCGGCAGGCTGGGGGCGAGCTGCCCGATCCGGCCGCCGACCGCGGCGCCCACCGCCGCGGACAGCCACCACAGCCCCATCATCTGGCTGCGGTAGAAGGCCGGGGCGGCGGTGCCGGCGGCGCTGATCCCGACCGGGGCGAGCGCGAGCTCCCCGGCGGCCTGGAGCAGGAAGACCAGCAGCAGCCAGACCGGCGACACCGGCGCCTCGGCGGCCGGCACCGCGACCACCGCCATCACCAGGTAGCTTGCCGCCACCAGGCCGAGGCCGAGCGCGAACTTCACCGGTACGCCCAGCCGGTCGCCGAGGCGTACCCAGAGCCAGGCGGCCAGCGGCGCCACGGCGAGGATGAACAGCGGGTGCAGCGACTGGAACCAGCTCGCCGGCACCAGGAACCCGAACACCTCCCGGTCGACGGATTCCCGGGCGAACTGGCTGAGCACCGAGCCGGAC
This sequence comes from Micromonospora sicca, assembly GCF_003172935.1. GTDB lineage: Bacteria > Actinomycetota > Actinomycetes > Mycobacteriales > Micromonosporaceae > Micromonospora > Micromonospora sicca. Next base: position 5,428 of record NZ_QGKS01000058.1, read on the forward strand.
TGGGTGAAGATCATCCAGAACACGGCCGAGCTGAGGAAGAGCCGGATGAAGCCGTACACCCGCAGCCGCTCGACCGGGGTGATCGCCGGGTGCCGCAGCAGCCGCCGGAACAGCACCACCGGGACGCCCAGCACGGTCAGCCCGAGCGGGATCAGGGCGTGCTCGACGCGCAGCGTGCCGGCCAGCGCGTCGGCGCCGAGCAGGGCGGCCACCACGGCCACGAGGTATCCGGTCCGGCGGAACAGCCGCCGGCGCGCGGCCGCTCCGATCGGGTGCGCCGGGTGGGCGCCGACCTGTCCGAAGTGCCGGCGGCCGAGGGCGAACTGGAGCACCCCGGCGTACATGCCGACGGCCGCGGCGGCGAAGCCGAGGTGCCAGTCCACGGTCTCGCCGAGGAAGCCGGTGACCACCGGGGCGATCAGCGCGCTGACCTGGATGCTCATGTAGAAGATGGAGAAGGCCGCCTCCCGGCGGGTCACCTCGCCGTTGCCGTAGAAGTCGCTGAGCAGGACCCCCATGTTGGGCTTGAGCAGCCCGGTGCCGGCGATCAGCAGGCCGAGCCCGGCCCAGATCGACCAGGCGCCGGGCAGCGCCATGCAGGTGTGCCCGGCGGCGATGACGAGGCCGCCGTACAGGGTGGCCCGCCGGGCGCCGAGCAGCCGGTCCCCGATCCACGCGCCCGGTACGGCGGCGAGGAAGACCATCGCCATGTACAGCCCGAACAGCGCGGTCGCGGTGCCGACGCCGAGGCCGAGGCCGCCGTCGGCGCGGGGCGCCACCGCGTACAGGAAGAGGATCGCCTGCATGCCGTAGAAGCTGAAGCGTTCCCACATGTCGGTGAGGAAGAGGGTGACGAACCAGCGCGGCAGGCCGGCCAGGCGGCCCGGCGCGGTCGTCGGCGCCGGTGGCGCCAGTTGGATCCGTGTCATCGATGCGTCCTCCGTGGCCGGTCCGGCGCGGGAGGCGTCCCGCGCCCCTGTCGGCGGAAGGCTCGCACCGGCGACTCGACGGGGACTGGACGGCTGCTCGACGGCGGTGGAGGGCCGGCGCGCGCGGACCCGGCGGGCGCGGCGGTGGGTCAGACGCCGACGGCCCGGCGGATGCGGACCAGGGCCTCGCCGAGCGCCTGGCGGCACTCCTCGATGGCGTGCGCGTCGGCGGCGTTGCCCTCCTGGAGGGCCCGGCGGGCGTCCTCCCGGAACCGGTCCACCATCTTCTCGACCTGGCGGGCGTTGCGCCCGAAGGCGAAGTAGTCGCTCCACTCGTGGCGCCACTCGGCGCCCCAGGAGAGCGCCTCGCGCCACTCCCGGGGGCCCCAGTCCTCCGGCCCCGTCGCGTGCCGCTCCGGCTCCGGCGCCGCCGGTGCGCGCTCCGCGTCGGCCAGGCCCGCCGCGGTCCGGTCCTCCGCCGCGGTCCGGTCGGACGCCTCGGCCTCGGTGCCGGTGGGTTCCGGCCCGCCGGCGGTCGGCTCCGGCTCGTCGCCCCGACGGAACCAGCCGCGCCGGTTCTCCGGGCTCCGCACCCGCCGGCCGCGCCGGGCCTCGGCGCGCAGCCCGGCCGCCTCGGCCCGGATGTCGGCGTCGGCCTCCCGGGTGATGTCGGCGATCGAGCGGTCGATCTCGCGGGACAGCTCGTCCAGCTCGGGTGCGCGGCGGCGGAGTTCCTCCTCGCCGCCCGAGGTGATCCGGTAGACCTTGCGGCCGCTCTCGTCGACCTCCCGGGAGACCAGGCCCTCGGTCTCCAGCCGGGACAGTCGCGGGTAGACGGCGCCGGCCGAGGGGGCGTACGTGCCGGCGAAGGTCTCCTCGATCAGCTTGATCACTTCGTAGCCGTGCCGGGGCTGGTCCCGCAGCAGGGCGAGCAGGTAGAGCTTGAACTGCCCGTGGCCGAACGGGGATGTGGGTGCCCTCATCGCTGCTCCTCGGTCCCGATGGCCGGTGCGGGTGCCGCCGGTGGCGGGGTGGGCGTGCCGGATCCGGCCTGCCGGACCAGCGCGACCTGACCGGAGACCGTGGTGCCGCGGACGCGGACGGCGTGCGGCGCGGTGCCGCGGCGCAGCCGCAGCCCGACGGTCGCGCCGCCCTCGCCGGAGGCGTGGCTCTCCAGCCCCGGCGTGCCGTCGGGCAGTTGGGTGACGACCGACCCGCCGTCGGTGGTCAGCTCGACGTCGAGGCTGGCCCCGGCGTCGTCCGGCACGCCGACCAGCAGCGGGCCGGAGACGGCGGCGAGGTCGAGGGCGACCGGCTCCCGGCCGGTCACCACGGTCACCTCGCCGGAGACCGTCTCCAGGTGCGCGTGGCCGGTGCAGCCGCGGGCGAGGATCCGGGCGGAGACGGTGCGGGCGCGCAGCTCCGGGCCGGTGCGGTCCACCACTATCTCGCCGTTGAGGCTGGTCAGCCGGGTGCTGCCGGAGAGGCCGACGGCGATGATGCCGGCGCCGACGGTCTCCACCTCGACCTCGGTGCCGGCGGGCAGCGCCAGCGCCAGGCGGCACCTGCGTCGGAAGGCCGGCGGGAAGTCCCGCCACCAGGGCCGGTGCAGCCCCTGGTCGTGGCGCAGTTCCAGCAGGTCGCCGGTCAGGCTGACCCGCAGCGGCGGGCCGTTGAGGTCGGTCAACTCCAGCAGCGGGGGGCCGCTGGTGAGGTCGACCTCGCCGCCGACGACGCGGATCCGGACCCGTCGGGCCGGCGGCAGCTCGAGCCGCTCGCCCTCGCGTACCTGCCACTCCTGCACGCCACACTCCTTCGGGCCGACCGCCTGTCCGGAACCAGCATACCCACTATCGCGATAGTGTGACGCGCTATATCTCATCAAAGGCGACGGGGCGCGTGGGACCACCCACGCGCCCCCCCGCGGTCGGCTCAGGCGGTCCGGGGCAGGCCGGCGTCCCAGAGCCGCAGCTCGAACTCCGCGGCCCGGGCGAAGAGGGCGGCGAGCCGCTCCCGCTCGTCCGGCGTGGCGTCCGCCCCGACCGCGTCCGCCCGTTCCAGCGTGGCCTCCACGATCGGCAGGTACGCGTCGTGCAGCAGCGTGTCGATGAACTTGCGGTACGTCCGGTCCGGCGAGCCGCGCCGGCGCAGCTCCTTGCTGAACTCGGCGTGGAACCACATCCGGGGCAGCGTCGCCACCACCACGTCGGCGTACGCGCCCGTGTGCGCGACGGCGGTGATGAAGTCGTCGTACGCGGGATCGACGGTCTCGCCCGGCTCGGCCGCCTTGCCGCCGAGCATCCGCAGCACCGCCACGCTCTTGCCGGTCGCCGAGTAGCTGGAGCCGATGGCGATGCCGGCGAAGTGCGACAGGCCTGCCAGCTCCGGCGCCCGGGCGGCGAGCAGGGCCTGCGCCCGGGCGAAGGTGCCCAGGTGGACGATGTCGGCCCGGATCAGCCGGGCGAGGTCCGCCTTGGGCAGCGTGCCGTCGCAGATGCCGACCGGTACGGGGTGCGCCAGCAGCGCGTCGAAGCTGGCCTCGCCAGCGGCCCAGAGTTCCTTGCGAAATGACATCTCGTTCCTCTCACAGCGGTACGGGTCGCGGCCGGCGCTCGCCCGGCCGCCGGGACTCCGGTGCGCGGTCAGTCGTCCAGGTCGAGCCGGACCCGGTACATGCCGAGCCAGGAGTTGAGGGTGAGCACCTGCTCGATGTGGGTGCGGTTGACCCAGGCGATCGGGCCGTTCGCCAGCTTGGCCGGGGAGTCCAGCAGCCGCCGGGCGGCGGCGACGTCGACCAGGGCGTGCGCCGGCTGGCCCGGGTCGTCCAGGATCTCCCGCAGCGACTCGCTCAGGTAGCGGGTGTAGAGCGGGTCCTGGGTGACCGGGAAGGGGCTCTTCTGCCGGTCCAGCACGTCCGCGGGGAGCAGGTCCAGCCCGGCCGCCCGCAGCAGCGCCTTCTCCCGGCCGTCGTGGCTCTTGAACGCCCAGGGCGCGTTGAAGACGTACTCCACCAGGTCGGGGTCGGTGTACGGGACGCGTACCTCGAGCCCGACCGACATGCTCAGCCGGTCGTCGCGGGTGAGCAGGTGCTGCAGCCAGCGGGACAGGTGCAGGTGGGTGATCTCGCGCATCCGCTTCTCGGTGCCGGTCTCCCCGGGCAGCTGCGGCACCTCGGCCAGCGCCTCCCGGTACCGGTCGACGCTGTAGGTCTCCAGGTCCAGCAGCTTGAGCAGCCCCGGGTCGAACAGTCCGCTGCCGAGCCCCGGCCCCTCGCAGAAGTGCTGGTAGAAGGCGATCCACGGGAAGGCCTCCCGGTGGATCAGCTCGGGCACCCAGGCCCAGTGGTAGCCACCGAAGACCTCGTCGGCGGCCTCGCCGCAGAGCGCCACGGTGGCGTGCCGGCGTACCTGGTCGAAGAGCACCCAGAGTGAGGCGTCCATGTCGCCGAGCGGCGTGGGGCGGTCCTGGGCGGCGATGGTGCGGCGGCGGATCTCGGGATCGGCGAGCCGTTCCGGGGTGATCACCACCGGGGTGTGCCGGGAGCCGACGTGCTCGGCGACCATCCGGGCGAACGGCGCGTCCGGGGTGTCGCGGACCTCGTCGGCCCGGAACCGCTCCGTGTACCGGGTGAAGGTGACCGAGAAGGTCTGGATCGGCTCGGCGCCGCGTCGGGCCCGGGCCTGCGCCGCGAGCGCGGTCATCACGCTGGAGTCCAGGCCGCCGGAGAGCAGCGATCCGACCGGTACGTCGGCGACGAGCTGGGCGTCGACCACCTGCTCCAGCTTGCCGCGGATGGTGTCCACGGTGGTCGGCAGGTCGTCGGTGTGCGGCCGCGAGGCCAGCCGCCAGTAGCAGCGGTGCCGGACGCCGGTGGCGTCCACGGTGACCACGTGCCCGGGACGGACCTCCTCGACCCCGGCGAAGACGGTGCGGCCGGGGGTCCAGACCTGGGTGAGGATCTCCCGCAGGTTGTCGGTGTCGGCGCGGGCCTCGAGCAGCCCGGTGGCCAGGATCGCCTTGATCTCGGAGGCGAACAGCAGCTGCCGGTCCGGAGTGCGGTGGTAGAAGAGCGGCTTGACGCCGAGGTGGTCGCGGACCAGGACGAGCTTCTCGGTGCGGACGTCCCAGACGGCGAAGGCGAAGATGCCGTTGAGGTGGGTGCCGACGTCCTCACCCCACTCCAGGTAGGCGCGGAGCACCACCTCGGTGTCGCCGTCGGTGTGGAACCGGTGGCCCCGCCCGGCCAGTTCGGCGCGCAGCTGCCGGTAGTTGTAGAGCTCGCCGTTGTAGCTGAGCACGGCGAGTTCCCGACCGTCGGCGTGGGCCGTCATCGGCTGGGTGCTGGCGGCCAGGTCGATGACCGCCAGCCGGCGGTGGGCCAGGTGGGCGTGCGGTGCGGTCCAGAGGCCGTCGGCGTCCGGGCCGCGGCAGGCGAGGGTGCCGGACATCGCGGTCACCGGTGACCGGTGGGTGGGCAGGGTGCGTTCGAAGTCGACGAGACCGGCGATGCCACACATGCGCGTGCTCCCCCTGAGTTCGTTGGGCCGCCCGGGTGACGGCCCGGACGCCGGACGCCCGGCGGGCGCGGGCCGGCGGGTGGCGTCGCCCGCCGCCGACCGGCTGATCCTCGGGCGCGTCGCTCGAGTCCCGCTCGGCCCGCAATCCAGGGGGTGTTCGAGCGGGCGTCGACCGGGGCTTCAGCGCCGACTGGCACAGTCGCGACTGTCTCGCGACACTCGCGACCGGTCGCCGCGGACGGCGTTTTCGCAGGTGACGAACGACTTTCCGTCACTCTCTGGAACCGTCTTGACCTGTTCCGCAGTTGCGATATAGCGTGACTGGCCGAGAGAGTTGTATCGCGATATCCCCGTCGAAGGAGTCGTCATGACCGACAACAACGCCCAACCCCGGGTCGGCACGCGGCCCGAGGCGCCACCCGACCGCCGGCGCTGGCTGGTGCTGGTCATCCTGCTCGTCGCCACCTTCATGGACCTGCTCGACGTGACGATCGTGGCGATCGCCGTGCCGTCGATCCAGCAGGACATCAGCGCCACGTACACCGCCGCCCAGTGGGTGCTGGCGGGTTACTCGCTCGCCTTCGCGCTGCTGCTGATCACCGGCGGGCGGCTCGGTGACATCGTCGGCCGGAAGCGGATGTTCCTGCTCGGCATGGCCGGCTTCACGCTCGCGTCGGCGCTCTGCGGCCTGGCCCCCAACCCGGAGGTGCTCATCGCCTCCCGGGTGCTGCAGGGCGCCATGGCGGCCATGATGGTGCCGCAGGTCATCTCCTCGATCCAGGTGATGTTCTCGCCCAGGGAGCGGGTGGCCGCGTTCAGCGTCTACGGCGGCGTCGCCGGCCTGGCCACGGTCAGCGGGCCGCTGCTGGGCGGCCTGCTGATCAAGGCGGACCTCCTCGACCTCGGCTGGCGGACGATCTTCCTGATCAACGTCCCGATTGGACTCGCCGCGCTCGTCGGCGCGCTGGTGTTCATGAAGGAGCTGCGCACCCCGCACGCCCTGCGGCTGGACCTCACCGGGGTCGGCATCATCACCGTCACCATGCTGCTGCTGGTCTACCCGCTCATGCAGGGCCGGGAGAAGCACTGGCCGACCTGGATCTTCGCCATGATGGCCGCGTCCGCGGTGGGCCTGGTGGTGTTCGCCGCCCACCAGCGGCGGCGATCCGCCCAGGGCGGCTCGCCGCTGGTGCCGATGGAGCTGTTCAAGGAGAAGGCATTCGTCGGCGGGCTCCTGGTGAACCTCGTGTTCTTCGCCGGAATCGTCTCCTTCTTCCTGGTCTTCATCATCTATCTCCAGGCCGGCCTCGACAAGTCGGTGCTCGCCGCCGCGATGGCCAACCTGCCCTGGTCGGTCGGCATCGCGCTGGCCAGCGGCGCCTCGTTCCAGCTCGCCCCGAAGCTCGGCCGGACCGTGTTGCACATCGGTACCGCGCTGATGACCGCGTCGATGGTCGCCATCATCCTGACCATCCAGTTCGTCGGCACCGACGTCTCGGTCTGGCACTTCGTCCCCAGCATGTTCGTCGGCGGCGTCGGCATGGGGCTGGTCGCCCCGCTGCTGGTGGACGCCGTCATCTCCGGCGTACCGCACCACGAGGCCGGCTCCGCCTCCGGCGTGCTCAGCGCCGTCCAGCAGGTCGGGGGCGCGCTGGGCATCGCGCTGATCGGTGTGATCTTTTTCGGCCTCCTCGGTGACCGGGCGCAGGGCGTCGCGGAGGCCAACACCGCGCCGATCCGCGCCGCGCTGCAGTCCGCCGGCGCACCGGTGGACGCCCAGCGCCAGGCGGTGGACGGCTTCGTCCGGTGCTTCGTGGACCGGTCCGCGGAAGAGGACCCGACCGCCGTCCCGGTGAGCTGCCGGAACACCGACCAGGCGGCGCCCGCGGCGGTCACCCGGGCGTACGCCGAAGCCGCCACGGACGCCCGGCGGGAGTTGTTCAGCGACGCGATGAAGCTGACCGCCTGGTACAACGCCGGCGTCTTCCTGCTCGCCTTCCTGCTGGTGTTCAGGCTGCCCCGCCGGATCAACGTGCACGCCGAGGCCGAGGCAGGCCTCGACGAGGACGCGCCGGCCGACCCGGCCGACTCCACCCGCGTCCACTAGGGCCTCCGCCCTCGCCGCCGCAGGTGGCGGCCGTCCAGACAGGCCGGTGTCGGGGGCCTGCGCGCCCCGCGCGGTCCCCCCGGGCTCCCGAC
>NZ_QGKS01000057.1 GCF_003172935.1 Micromonospora sicca
TTGGCCCTGCCCGCCCAGGCCGTCAGCCCCACCCCGGCCGCCGCCGCCGAGGCCGCGGCGGCGGTGAAGGTGCTGGTCTTCCACGGGCCGACGGACAAGCAGGACGACCCGGTCGCCAAGGCCACCGCCACCATCCGGCAGCTGGGCGAGCAACACGGCTTCACCGTCGACGACTCCGCCGACCCGGCGGTGTTCACCTTCGGCAACCTGGCCCGGTACCGCGCGGTGGTATTCCTCTCCGCCAACGGGGTGACGCTCGACGACGCCCAGGAAGCGGCCTTCCAGGCGTACGTCAAGGCCGGCGGCGGTTTCGTCGGCGTCCACGACGCCGCGCGCGCCCAGCCGGAATCCTCCTGGTTCACCGGTCTGATCGGCACCCGCCCGGCCGCCGGCCTGCCCAACGCGGAGAAGCCGGTCTCGGCCACGGCGAGCGCCGAGAACCCGCCGAACGAGACCGCGGCGAAGGCGATCGACGGGTCGACGGGCACCAAGTGGCTGACGTTCTCCCCGACCGGGTGGCTCGCCGCCAAGCTGGCCAAGCCGGTCGTGGTGTCCCGCTACGCGCTGACCTCGGCCAACGACTTCCCGGGCCGGGACCCGAAGAACTGGACCCTGCAGGGCTCCCAGGACGGCGCCACCTGGACCGACCTGGACACCCGGACCGGGGAGACCTTCCCGCAGCGGTTCCAGACCCGGCAGTTCAGCTTCGACAACAGCACGGCGTACCAGCACTACCGGCTGAACATCACCGCGAACAGCGGGGAGCCGCTGATCCAGCTGGCCGAGCTGTGGCTGATCGGACCCGACGCCGGCCCCGCCCCGGACAGCACGGTGCAGCGGGCGGTCGTCGACGTCACCGACCGGCAGCACCCGGCCAACAAGGGCCTGCCGCTGACCTGGACCCGCTCCGACCAGTGGATCAACTGGGACCCGAGCCCGGTCGGCAAGGTCCACACCATCGCCCAGGTCGAGGAGGGCACCTACAACGCGGGGCTGAGCGGCAACGGGGCGTTCCACCCGATCTCCTGGTGCCAGGACTACGACGGCGGCCGGTCGTTCTACACCGGCATGGGGCGCACCGCAGACAGTTGGACCGGGGACAAGCAGTTCCAGGGCCACCTGGCCGGGGCCATCAAGTGGACGACCGGCATGGTGCGCGGCGACTGCCAGGCGACCATCGCCGCGAACTACCGGATCGAGCGGCTCACCGCCGCCAACCAGGCCGGCCAGCTCGACCAGATCGGTGAGCCGCACGGCCTGACCATCGCGCCCGACGGCGCGGTCTACTACATCGGCAAGGCGGCCTGCCCGACCGGGCCGGTCGCCAGCTGGGACGACCCGAAGGTCGGCCTCGGCTGCGGCACGATCCACCGCTGGGACCCGAAGACCAAGCAGGTCAAGCTGCTCACCACGCTGCCCGTGATGGGCAACCGGGGCAGCGGCAGCGAACTGGTCAAGAACGAGGAGGGCCTGGTCGGCATCACCCTCGACCCGAAGTTCGCGCAGAACGGCTGGGTCTACGTCTACTGGATGCCGCACGAGTCCATCGACCGGGACCGGCGGATCGGCCAGCGGACCGTGTCCCGGTTTACCTACGACGCCGCGAAGCAGACCATCGACCAGGGCACCCGCAAGGATCTGCTGCACTGGGACACGCAGATCCACAGCTGCTGCCACGCCGGCGGCGGGATGACCTTCGACGAGAGCGGCAACCTCTACATCGGCTCCGGCGACAGCAACTCCTCCGGCGGGTCCAACGGCTACGCCGGCAACAACTGGACCCAGGACTACAAGGGCACCTCGTTCCAGGACGCCCGGCGTACCGCCGGCAACACCAACGACCTCAACGGCAAGATCCTGCGCATCCACCCCGAGGCCGACGGCACCTACACGATCCCGCAGGACAACCTGTTCACCGGCAAGGAGGAGGGCGGCGGCAAGACCCGCCCGGAGATCTACGTGATGGGCGTACGCAACATCGCCCGGATCGCCTGGGACCCGGTCAACCACTGGCTGACCGCCGCCTGGGTCGGCCCGGACGCCGGCGGCCCCAGCCCGGACCTCGGACCGGCGAAGTACGAGACTGCCACGATCATCACCTCGGCGGGCAACCAGGGCTGGCCGTACTGCATGGGCAACCGGCAGCCCTACCGGGACCGCAGCACCACCGACGCGAACGTGCTGACCGGCTGGTACGACTGCGACAACCTGAAGAACGAGTCGCCGCGCAACACCGGTCTGGTCAACATCCCGCCGGCCCGGGACAACATGATCTGGTACTCGCCGCAGGGCGGTGGGCCGGTCTACCCGAAGCGCGCCGACGGCAGCGGGCTGCCGACGTACGTGGCGGGCGAGGAGAAGTTCACCCAGCCGTACCTCAAGGGCGGCGGGCAGGCCATCATGGACGGCCCGACCTACCAGCGGGAAAAGGTCGACACCGACAGCGGGGTCGCCTGGCCGGCGTACTGGGACGACAAGTGGTTCATCGGTGACCAGTCCAACGCCAACAACCGGGTCGCCGTCACCGTGGACCCGGACAAGGTGCCCGACCACGGCCCGCCGGCATTCGCCGAGGACCTGCGCCAGATCATCCGATCCGGCAACGGCGCCAACCAGCTGCAGTCCTGGATGGACGCCAAGTTCGGCCCGGACGGGGCGCTCTACATGCTGGACTACGCGGGCGGCTTCTTCAGCCTGCACCCGAACCAGAAGCTGATCCGCGTCGCCTACCAGGGCGGCCCGGCGACGCCGCGACCGAGCGACGCCATCGCCCGGGCCGTGGCGCAGAGCAGCCCGAAGACGATCGCGTTCTCCAGCGCCCGGGCCGGCGGCATCGCCTGGGAGTGGAACTTCGGCGACGGCAGCGCGCCCTCGCACGAGGCGAACCCGACGCACACCTACGCCGACTACGGCACCTACCAGGCCACGCTCAAGGTGACCTACGCCGACGGCGAGGTGGCCACCGCCAAGATCGAGGCCGTCGCGGGCTGCACCGCGCCGGACGCCCGCAAGACGGTGCAGCTGCTCGACAAGGACACCGGCGTGGCCAACCGCCAGGCCGGCGGCAACTGCACGGTCAACGACCTGATCGACGATGAGCGCAACTGGACGAACCACGGCCAGTTCGTCAGCCACGTCGCCGGTGTGGTCAACGACCTGCGCGCCGACGGCGTGCTGGACAACCGGGAGGCGACGAAGATCAACACTGCGGCGGCCCAGTCCGAGATCGGCAAGGTCGCCGGGTACCGGGCGCTGTTCGACGGCACCGCGGAGTCGCTGGCCGACTGGCGGCAGGCGCCCGGCGGTTCGTTCGCGCTGCGGCCGGACGGGTCGATCCGCAGCTCCGGTGGGCTCGGCATGCTCTGGTACGCCAAGGACGAGTTCGCCGACTTCTCCCTGCGGATGAAGTTCCGGGACGTCTCCGCCGACGGCGTCAACGCCAACAGCGGCGCCTTCACCCGGTTCCCGGACCCGCGGATCCCGCTGGACCAGCGTCCCGCCGGCAGTTGCGGCACCGTCGGGTCGGCCCGGACCTCCCAGGCCTGGGTGGCGATCTACTGCGGCCAGGAGATCCAGATCTACGACGGGACCACGGGTGAGCCGCAGAAGACCGGCTCGATCTACAACTTCGACCCGGTCGGCCTGGACCAGGCCGGGGTGACCCCGAAGGGCCAGTGGAACGACTACGAGATCCGGGTGGTCGGGCAGCACTACACGATCATCCGCAACGGCGCGGTGATCAACGAGTTCGACAACACGCCGGGCAAGGCGTCGTCCCGCCAGGGCGACCCGCCGACCGACCTGCGCCAGTTCCTCAGCGGCTTCGTCGGGTTGCAGAACCACGGCACGAACGACCTGATCGAGTTCCGCGACGTGCGGGTACGCGAGCTGTAGCGATCCGGTGCCGGGTACGGGGATGTGCCTCCGTACCCGGCACCTCGTCCGTCCCAGGTGGGCGCCGCCGCCGGCCGCCGTTGCCGTCGACCGTACGACAGGCGTAGGAGCGGATGCCGCGCATCTTCCACACGTGTCCGAAGACCGATCACGGCCGAATTCATAGTTTCATTTCGATCGTTGCGGTGTCACCCGCGCCCGGCCGGTCGGGGACGGGCGCGGGCCGTCGACGGTCGGCGCGGGGAGGAGGAGCACGCGAATGCAGAGTCCGAGGATTGCCTGGCGGGCGCTGGTGGTGGCCGCGGTCACCGCGGCGGCCGCCCTGCGGGCGACGAGCGCGATGGCGCAGCCGGGGGCCGACGAGCGGCCCAGGCTGGTCGTCGAGAACGGCGTCACCCAACCGGCGTTCGCCTACAGCGACGCGGTCCGGGAGAGAATCTTCGTCACCTCCGACGTCGACACCGACGGGGACGGCGCGCTCGACGTGGTGGCCATGGACGTCATGCGGCCCAGGGCCAGTGAGAACGGGCTCCGGGTCCCGGTGGTGATGGACGCCAGCCCGTACTACTCGACGGTGTGCCGGGGCAACGAGAGTGAGTGCAAGGGCGACGTCGACGGCGACGGGCTGAACGACAGATGGCCGCTCTTCTACGACAACTACTTCGTGCCGCGCGGTTACGCGTTGATCCTCCTCGACATGATCGGTACCAACAATTCGACGGGATGCCCGGTCACGGGCGGCCGGGCCGACAACATCAGCGCGCCGACGGCGATCGACTGGCTCAACGGGCGGCGACGCGGGTTCGACGCCGCCGGCAGAGAGGTCGTCGCCGACTGGCACAACGGCCGGACGGGCGTGATCGGCAAGTCGTACGACGGCACGCTCGCCAACGCCGCCGCGGCGAGCGGGGTGGACGGCCTGACCACGATCGTGCCGATCTCGGCCATCTCCAGCTGGTACGACTACTCGCGCAGCAACGGTCTGGTCACCCGGGCCAACAACTATTCGGGCAGCCTCGCCAACACCGTCACCAACCCGGCCCGCCGGGCGTACTGCGCGCCGGTGCGTGGCACGCTCGGGCAGGGGGGTGACGACGTCACCGGGGACTACAACGACTTCTGGGCGGAGCGGGACTACGTGCCGCACGCCGACCGGGTCAGGGCGAGCGTCTTCGTGGTGCACGGCATCAACGACGACAACGTCCGCCCGGACCACTTCAGCAGGTGGTGGGCCGCCCTGGGCGAGCGGGACGTGCCCCGCAAGCTCTGGCTGACCGGCACCGGGCACGTCGACCCGTTCGACTTCCGCCGAGCCGAATGGGTCGACACCCTGCACCGCTGGTTCGACTTCTGGTTGCAGGGCATCGACAACGGGATCATGCGGGAACCGACCGTCGACATCGAGCGGCTGCCGGACGTCTGGGAGACGGCGCGCACCTGGCCGCTGCCCGACACCCAGCCGACCCAGGTGTTCCTGCAGGCGCCGGTCGGTGATGGCGCGGGCGGACTGTCGGTCCGTCCGGGCCCCGGGAACAGGTCGGCTACCTTCCAGGACACGCCCACGATGAGCCAGACCAATGCCATCCGGCATCCGTCCGACCCGCTGGCGAACACCCAGAACCGGCTGGTGTTCCTGTCCCCACCGTTGACGGGCTCCCTGCACATCTCGGGCACACCGATCGTCAAGATCAACGCTTCGGTCGACGGCGAGGACACCAGCTTCGCCGGGCTGCTGGTCGACTACGGGACCCGTCAGCGCTTCAGTACCGCGGGCGATGGCATCCGGACCCTGACCGAGGAGGACTGCTGGGGTGCGGAGGCCGACTGGGGCGGCTTCGCCGAGGACGCCTGCTATCGCAAGGTGGAGAAGACCGTCGCCACGAACCCGCAGGAACTCGTGACCAAGGGCATCATCGACGGCCTCAACATCGATTCGCGTACCGAGTCCACCCCGCTCGTGCCCGGTCAGAAGAACGCCGTCGACCTGTCCCTGCTGCCCGAGGACTACGTCTTCGACGCCGGCCACCAGATCGGCGTGGTCCTGCTGTGTTCATACTCCGGTTACAGCAGCCGGGCGAAGCAGAACCGGGCCGACATCACCATCCACTTCGACCGCAGCCGGATCCAGTTGCCCGTCGTGGGTGGCCGGACGGCGGCCGTGGCGGCCGGTCTGTAGGTATCCGGGAGCGGGGCGTCGCGCACCGCACGCCCCGCTCCCGGGCCCGCCGCGCCGGCCCGCCGACGATCAGGGACCGAGCTGGTACCGGCCGGTCAGGCGGCCGAGCTTCAAGGCCAGGTGCAGGCAGAGCCGTTCGTTGCCATCCTTCAGATCCCTGTCCGCGAGCGACTCCACCCGTTGCAGCCGGTAGTACAGCGTGGTGCGGTGCAGCGCAGCCGTTCAGCCGTGGCATGAGCGTTGCCAGCCAGGTCGAGGTAGGTCTCCAACGTCTCCAACAGCACCTGGTGGGCTTCGTCGCCCAGCAGCCGGCCCAGTCCCGGGTGCACCCGCGCGACGTCCAGGTGCCGGGCGTCCACGCCGGACAACAGGCGGTAGATTCCCAGCTCGGGCCAGTAGACGACTGGACCGAGAGCGGGCAGGTGGGTGCCCACCCGGGCCGCCTGGAAGGGTGTGCACGCTTGCCGAGGATCGACGACACGCTGACGTCGGTCTTCGATCAGCGCCGGCCGGTTGACCTGCTGCTGCGGGGCTGGCCGGGCGGTGTCGACGCGCCGACCCTCGACGGCAAGCTGCGCGAACTGGTGCTGGCGCTCTGACGCGACGTCCAGCCCGTTCCGGGCCGTGCACGTCCGCCGCGGTCGTTATGCTCCCGCCGTGTTCCGAAATCTCTTCAACCGTGGTCCGGAGCCCGTCGAGCCGGCCGCCGACCTCGACCCGGCCCTCGACGACCACGACCTGCGGGCCGCCCGCGACAAGGCGCTCACCGGCGACTGGCAGGCCGCCCGCGACGTCGTCGAGGCCGCCGGCTCCGACTGGGAACGACGCGGGCGCCGGGTGTCGGCGCTGGGCGTGGCGGCCGCGGACGACGGAGCCTGGCTCGACGCCTGGCGCGCGGAAATCCCGGACGACCCGGCGGCGGCGGCGATCTGGGCGTCGACCCTCGCGGAACGGGCCGGCCGCGCGCGCGGCGCGGCGCCGGCGGCCGACACCTCCCGGGAACAGTTCGTCGGCTTCACCGAGCTGTCGGCCCAGGCGGCCGCCGCGGGACGGCAGGCGATCGCGCTGGCGCCGCACGACCCGGTGCCCCGGGTGGACGTGTTGTGGGCCATGTTCGCCGGCGGCCGCGGCCGACAGCAGGAGTTCGCCGACGCGCTCGCCGAGGTCCGGCGCCGCGACCGGTTCAACTTCGCCGCCCACCTGGCGGCGGTGAGCTTCCACTGCGAGAAGTGGTTCGGCTCGCACGACGCCATGTTCGGGCTGGCGCGGGCGACCGCCGCCGCCGCGCCGCCCGGCGCCGGCGTGACCCTGCTCCCGGTCTTCGCCCACTTCGAGTACGCGATGCGCGAGTTCAACTGGGGCACGCCGACCCCGAAGGGGCTGCTCGCCTGCCGCCGGTACTTCCAGCGCCCTGAGGTGCAGCGGGAACTCGACGCGTGCGTCGCGAAGTGGCGGGCGGCCGGGTCGCCCACCCACGCCGACGCGATGGTGTGCCGCAACTGGATCGCCGTCGCCTACGCCCTCTCCGACCGCCGGGCGGAGGCGAAGGCGGTCTTCGACGAGATCGGCCCGTACGTCACGAGCCCCGCCTGGTCCTACTTCTTCGGAGGCCGCAAGCACGGCTTCCTGTCGAACTGGCGGTGGGCCAACCGGGTCCGCTGACACCGACGCCCGGCGCCCGGCGCCCCGGCGGTCGCCGTCACTGCGGCTTCCTGCTGCGCGACGGCGACACGCTCGGCGAGGGGCCCGTCGACGGCGACCGCGAGGGCAGCACGGTCGGCAGGCTCAGGCTCGGGCGCGGGCTGGCGCTGCCGCAGACCGCCGGGTCGCAGGTCGGCCGGACCGCGCTCGGCGTGGGTCGGACCGTCGGCGTCGGGGAGGCGGTGGTCGGCTTGGGGCTGGCCGGAGCGGCGGTGGAATCCGGGGCGTCGTCCGGGAACTCCGGGGTGCCGAACCGGTACTTCTCCGGGTCGAGCTTCAGCGCGGCGGTGGCCTGCTCCATGAACTGCCGCCAGATCGGCCCGGGACCGCTGGACCCGTACACCTCGTAGCTGCCGTCCTTCGTCTTCAGCGGCTTGCCGTCGGTGGTGCCGAGCCAGACCGCGGCGGCCAGCGCCCCGGTGTAGCCGACCATCCAGGTGTGCACGTTCTGCGTGGTGCTCTGGCCGGCCTGCCAGGTCCCGGTCTTGCCGGCCGAGTCCCACCCGTTGTCCAGCTTGGCGGCCTTGACCCGGCTCAACGTCCAGTCGAGCTGGTTCACCGCCTCCTTGTCGAGCCCGACGTCATTCTGCACCAGCCGCTCGGAGAACAGGCGCTCGTCACCCTTGGTGACCGACCGGACGAAGTGTTCCTCGGCCCGCTTCCCGCCGGCGGCGAAGGTCGCCATCCCGTTGGCGTGGTCCTGCACGGCGATGCCGTACTGGCCGATGCCGACCTCGGTGGAGAAGCGTCCCGCCACCTCCTCGGCCGGCTGGCCGCGCAGCTCGACCCGCTGCGGCCGCGGGTTGCCCTTCTCGGTCGCCCACATCGAGTCCACGCCGGCCCGGGTGGCCATGTCGATCACCTTCGCCGTGCCGAGCTTCTCGGTCAGCTCGAAGTAGGTGACGTTGAGCGAGGCCACGGTGGCCTCCCACAACGCGCAGTCCGGCTGGCATGCCGCGTGCTCGGCGTTGCGGATCGGCCCGGCGGGGCTGCCCTTGGTCCGGCCCGACTCCGGGAACTCCTTGGTCTCCGGCGAGTCGAAGCGTTGCTTCACCGAGATCTTGTCCCGGACGGCGGCGGCCAGGTCGTACACCTTGAACGACGAGCCCGGGGGGTGCTGGCCGAAGCCGCGGGCCTGTCCGTTCTCGTCGTAGTACCAGCCGGCGTAGTCGGCGCCGGCGCCGTCGTTGCCGCCGTAGTAGCCCAGCACCCGGCCGGTGCCCGGTTCCACCGCCACCAGCGCGGCCTGCCAGTTCTTCGGCTGCCCGCGGACCGCCTCCGGCGCGCTGTCGCGCCGGATGTCGGCGGCCGCCTCGGCCGCGTCCTGGACCCGCTTGTCGATGGTGGTGACGATCCGGAAGCCGCCGTTGCGGATGAAGTCGGCCGGCTTGCCCTTGAACTCGTCGGTCTGCCGCAGCTCGCTGAGCACGTGGTTGACCACCAGACCGGTCGGCCGGTCCAGGCCGGACCGTCCCGCGTTCGGGTCGATCGGCTTCACGTCGTCGGGATACGCCAGGTTCGCCGCGTCCTCCGCCGACAGGTACCCCAGCTTCACCATGCCGTCCCGGATGTAGTTCCACCGGTCGATCGAGTTCTGCCTTGCCTGCGCGTTGCGCCGCGGGTCGTAGCCGGGCGAGCCCTCGGGGTCGTTCGGGTCGGCCTCCGGTTGCTTCACCATCGCGCAGAGCACCATCGCCTCCGCCGGGGTCAGCTGGTTGGCCGCCGGCGCGTCCCGGCGCACCGTCTTGCCGAAGTACGTCTGCGCGGCCGCCTCGATGCCGTACGCGCCGCGGCCGAACGGCACCGTGTTCAGGTAGAAGCCGAGGATCTCCTCCTTGGAGTACTTGTCGTCGAGCTTCCAGGCGATGACCGCCTCGCGGAGCTTGCGGGAATAGGTGACGCCGTTGAGGTCGGCGGCCACCCGCGCGTACTGCTGGGTGATGGTCGACGCGCCCTGCCGCTGGCCGCCGGTCACGTTCGACCAGGCGGCGCGGAGCACACCGGAGAAGTCGATGCCCCGGTTGGTCCAGAAGCTGCGGTCCTCGGCCGCCACGATCGCCTGCTTGGCGGAGTCGTTCATCTGGTCGTACGGCACGATGGTCCGGTTCTCCGCGCCCAGGGTCGCCATCTTGGTCCGGCCGTCGGCGTAGTAGACCGTGGTCGACTCGGGCAGTTTTAGGTCGGTGGGGGTGGGCACGCTGTCGAAGTAGTAGCCGCCGGCCACCAGGCCGGAGCCGGCGAGCAGCGCGAACACGGCCAGGAAGATCAGAATGCGATGGCGCCGACGCGTCCGTCCCGCGGGGGCGACCCGCGCTCCGGAACCGTCAGCGGCGTTGTCGTTGTCACCGGTTGGAAGCACCCGCACCCGATACCCTCCGACTGGTCGGCCGAATCGTGAGCTTGCTGGGGGTGTCAGGCTATCCGAGCTGCGCGGTTCTCCTGCCGGCCCACGTGTTGCGGCGGGCGAGCCCGTCGAGTAGTTTTCCACGCACGCCGTCGAGCTGGGAGGAGGTCAGAACAATGTCCGATGTTCTGCGCTCCCTCCGCGCTCCGGCGTCCGCGCGGATCTGATCCGGGGCGCTCGCTTTCCGGAGGATCAGCCCATGACCGATCTGGTCATCCGTCCGCTCGTCGCGGGCGAGGAGAATCTGTTCGAGTCCATGCCCGACCCGCTGCCCCAACTGCGCCAGGTCGGGTACGCCGACGGGCTCGCCGGCGGTGGTTACCGACCCGAGAACACCTGGATCGCCCTCCGAGCCGGCCGGGTGGTCGGCCGGGCCGCCTGGGTCCTGCCGCCGGGTGCCGTCGGCGCCCCCTGGCTGGAGCGGTTCGACCTGGCCGCCGAGCCGGAGGCGGGCGCCGCGCTGCTGCGCGCCGCCCACCAGGCGTTGGGCGGTCCCACCCGGTACTACGCCGCGATGCCGGCGCACTGGCGGCGCCGCCCGGAGGTGCTGGCCGTGGTGCGGGCGCCGATGGCGGCGGCCCGGCTCGCCGGGTTGGTCGAGCGGGGGGAGCGGCTGAGGTGCTCCTGGACCGGCACCCCGCTGCCCGCGGCCTCCGGGCGGTACACGTTCCGCCCGGCCGCCGACGTGGCGGAGATCAACGCGATGGTCGCCCGGATCGCCGAGCCGGACGTGCTGACCGGCGTGGAGGTGGCGCGGGCGGTCGGTGGGGTGGACCTGGCCACCGACCCGCTGGCCTGGCTGACCGGCCCGGCTGGGGACTGGCGTATCGCGCTGGACGCCGGGAGGCCGGTCGGCCTGGTCGGCACGGCCGGGCAGGCCTGCTACCCCCTGATCGCCTACCTCGGCCTGCTCGACCAGGCCGTCCGGGGTGAGCTGCTGGCCGAGGCGGTCGGGGTGCTGACCGCCGGCGGCGCCCGGGAGGTGGTCGCCGACGTGGACGCCCACCGGGTGGCGGTGGTGGCGGAACTGGAACGGACCGGGTTCCGGCAGCTGCGGTCCCGGGTTGTCTTCGAACCCGCCGCCGGTCCGCCGTCCGGCTCCGCGGTGGCTGCCGCGCACGGGGCCGACCGGGCCGGTCAGGGCTAGTTCGTCCAGGTGCGCCCAGGCGCCCGGTCGGTCCTGGGCGGCGCTCGACCGGGGCGGTCCCTCGTGGGGGGGCCGCCCCGGTCCGTCCCCGGCCGGGTCCCTCAGCCGGGTCGGCGGTCCACCGTCACCGGTGGACGTACCCGCTCACGCGGTCGTTGCGCACCCGGACGGACGGGTGGCGGGCGGGCCACCGCGTGACGGTGTTGGCGCTCATCCGGCCGGCCCAGAACGGGGAGAACCGCCACATCGGGTGGGCGGTCCCCCCGCACGGCAGCGGGAAGTCGTCGCTGCTGGTGTACCCGTGCCGCAGGTGGAGGTCCCGCTCGGCCGGGGTGAGGACCTCCGTGTAGGTCGGCAGGCTCAGGGTGTCCATCCACCGTTGACTGCCGGCGAGGACGGCGGCGGCCCGGTTCGCTCCGTGGGGGCCGGGCGCCGCCAGGAACGCCAGATGGTTGTGGGCTTCGGCCGGACGGCGTGCGCTGAGGGCACGGCCGAGGAGGAGAAAGCGGTCGCGGTGGGCGCCGCACGCCGCTGCCAGGCGGCCTTCGTACCGCACCGGCGGCGGGATCGGCCGGTAGCGGTGGAACCAGACGGTGGCGGCGGTGCCGTCCTGGAGGAGGAACGCGTCGCCGAAGAGCAGCGCGTGCTCGGTCCAGATGCGGGCCACGGCGGCCAGCACACCGGCTCGGCACGGCGGGTCCGGGACGAGCCAGGCGCCCAGGGCGGTCGGGGCGAGGGTGTCGGTGATGAGATCGACGACCCGGTCGATGTCGCGCCATCGGGCGCGTACGACGGATGTTCGTACGGTCATGTAAAGCTCCTGCTCACGATCGGAGGTGTTGCCGACCCGGTGCCGCGCACCCGGCGCGGCGGTCCACGGGTCGGCCACGGGGGGGCCGCTGAGGCCTCGGGGCGCTGATCCGCACGACCGGCCGGAGCGGCCACCAGGCGCACTCCGGCGGCCGCTGCTCAGGCGGGTCTGGTCCCGGGCCGGGGCGATCGTGAGAAGAGGTCGCCCGGGCGGGCCGGGCGGACCCGCTGTCCCAGTACGGCGGGCGGCGTCCAAGCCGCCGCCGACGCGTCGGCGGCGGCGCCGTGCGAGGCCCCGGACGAACCGGCGCTGCTCGAGCCTGGAGCCGACCCGGCGGGCAGGTGGTCGACGTCCGGCGGGAGCGGCGGCGCGGGGCGGCGGAGGCTGCCGCCCGCCGCCGGCGGTGACCCCTGGCCCACGGCGCTGTTCGCCCGGGGCGTGCCGACGTCGGTGCTCGGCACGCGGTCGGCGTCTTTCGGCTTCGGGCCGGCCGGCGTCACCCGACCGGGCGGTGGACCTGTCGGGTCGTCGGCCGGGGCGCCGGCCTGGTCCGGTGGTTCGTCGCCCGGCGCCCCCGGCGTTCCAGGCGGATCCGGCGGTCCGGCCGGCGGGTCCAGGAGGCCCAGCACCGGATCGAGGGGCTCGAGCACCGGGTCCAGCGGCCGGACCACGGGTCGCAGGCCCCGCAGCACCGGGTCGAGGACGGGGCTCAGCGGACCGACGACCGGCGCGGTGATCGGACCGAGGCCAGCGGCCACCGGCTCGACCACGCCCGCGGTGACCGGCGCGGTGATCGGGCGGAGCGCGGCGGCCACCGGCTCGACCACGCCCGCGGTGACCGGCGCGGTGATCGGACGCAGCGCGGCGGCCACGGGCTGGACCACGCCGGCGGCGGCCACCGGGTCCGCGGGCCTGCTCCGGATCAGCTCGCCCTTCGGG
>NZ_QGKS01000055.1 GCF_003172935.1 Micromonospora sicca
CAACGGTCCCGCGTCGGTGCTCGACACCACGGCGCTGGCGGCCGCCGCGCTACACGCCGACCGGGCGCTCGGCGTGGTCGCGTTCGCTCCTGCCGCACCACACATGACCCCGCCGCGCCCGGAGCGCGACGTGTACTCGTTCGATGACGTGCTCGACGTCGAAGACGGCTGGGCGAAGGAGAACAGGCACTACTGGGCCCGGGACTTTCGCGGCTTCGCCGAGTTCTTCTTCGATACGGTCGTTACCGAGCCGCACTCCACCAAGCTGCGGGAAGACGCGGTCGCCTGGGCGATGCAGACCACCCCGGAGGCGTTGACGCTGGCCCGGGAAGCGCCCCGCCTGGTCGACGACCGGGCGGCGTGCGAGGCGCTGCTGCGCAAGGTGTCCTGCCCGGTGGTCGTGGTGCGGGGCAGCGAGGACCGCTGCCAGCCCGAGTCACGGCTGGCCCTGGTGGCGGAGCTCACCCGGGCGCGGACAGTGCTCCTGGACGGCGCCGGCCACCTGCCGCGGGCCCGGGCGTTCTTCGTCACCCCGGCGACCCTGCTGCGCTGGCATCGACAGCTGATCGCACGACATTCGACCTACCCACACGCGCGACCCGGCCGGCTACCCGTAGACCGCGAGATCCGGGAACTGGTCCTGCGCCTGGCCGCGGAGAACCCGACCTGGGGGCATCGCCGGGTGCAGGGTGAGCTGCCTCGTCTGGGCTACCGGCTCGCGGCCAGCACGGTATGGAAGATCCTGCACCAGGCCGGCGTCGACCCAGCACCCCGCCGAACGGGACCGACCTGGAAGCAGTTCCTGACCGCTCAGGCGGACACCATCTTGGCCTGCGACTTCTTCACCGTCGACACCGTGCTCCTGAAACGGATCTACGTACTGTTCTTCATCGAGCTCGCCACGCGGCACGTCCACGTCGTCGGTGTCACCGCACACCCGACCGGCACCTGGGTCACTCAGCAAGCACGGAACCTGCTCATGAGCCTCGACCAGCGCGCCGACGGGCTCCGGTTCCTGCTCCGCGATCGCGACACGAAGTTCACCGCCGCCTTCGACACGGTCTTCACCGCCGCGGGCATCGACGTGATTCGAATACCGCCACAAGCGCCGAGGGCGAACGCCTACGCGGAACGGTGGGTCGGCACAGTACGGCGCGAGTGCACTGACCGGATGCTCATCGCCGGCGAACGGCACCTGTCGAGCGTCCTGGCCGAGTACACCAAGCATTACAACGGCCACCGGCCACACCGATCACTCGGCCAGCGACCACCGAACCCGCCACCGCAGGTCGTTGACCTCAGCAGTGCTCGCGTCCAACGACGCCCGATCCTTGGCGGATTGATCAACGAATACTCGCAGGCAGCGTAGCCCGAATCTGATTTACGAGCCCGACAGTCCTGAGTAGACGTTTGTCTGATCCTGGCGAACGATCCTGCAAGCGAGGCTGGCTGACGTTCGAGCTGCCCCCGAGAACCCGGATCGAGTCGGTGGGGTACTCACCATACGACGGCACCGGTACGGAAGCTGCAATCGGAAGGCATGGACGAGCGATGAGACGCGGCGGTTCCTGGCGTCGGCCCGCGCCGACGACGATCCGCTCTACGCCGCGTACGTCCTGGTACTCGGTCTACGCAAGGGCGCGTTGTTTGGGGCTCACCTGGGCTGACGCCGACCTCGACGCGGGGGAGCTGACCATCGATCCGCAGTGTGGGCTTGTCTGCATTTGGCGGTATCAGGCCGTTCCGGATCATCCGGCTCGTCGAGTAGTGCGAGCAAGCGACGGTCATACGGGGAGTGCCTCGTTCGCGCCGCGACGGCACCGATCGCAAGCCGTCACTGCCGTATCAATTGTCAATTTGTCGACAGCATGAGTAACCAGCCGCAGCGCGCCCGCATTCTGATGGCCTACCGAGAACCGGAGGTGGCGGTGATCGAGCGTTCCACGAGCGATGTGCGTAGCTACTATAACCACTCCACCGATGAGATTCGGGCGGCCGCCGGAGCCGGCCTGATCTGGTTCATGACCACCGACCACTTAAGCCCGCCGATCTGCGGTAAGGACGAGTACGGTTTAGACAGCGCCAAATGGCGGGACGCGACCAGCAGCCGTGTCCTTGATCTAGGGCGGCGGACCGGCATTTCGCGCGGCTGCCGAGTGCTGGACCTCGGCAACGGGTCGGCGGCCCCGGCCATGATGTCGTGGCCACGACTGGATGCGATATGTACGGCGTGAACCTGAGCGAGCTGCAGCTGCGTTCGCCCGCGGTCAAGGGGTAATATTCCAGCCGCCTGGGCGCATCTCCGAGATTGATCAGCACACGCAGGACGTGCCAGTCCGTGGAGACCTCTTGCGGCCACTCGTGGGCGATACCCGCATGTACGTCGATATGAGTGCCGCCGAAGTCCGACTCTGGCGTCGCGAGCGCCAAGCGGATGAAGGCGAGCCGCAGCCAGGGTTGCGCGACATGCCCCGCAAGTTCTTTGGCGAGCTCGGCAGTGTGCGGGTACGCGCCTGGGTCGGGGTCAAGGTCGGGGAAGAAGCCCCACTGCTGACTGAACCCATCGCTGCTGGTGCGGACGTACTCGGCAAGCTCGCGCCGCGCCGCACGCAGTACCGGTGCCGGCACATGGGCATGCAGCGGGGACAGCGTCATCAGCGCCGTGCCGTCCTCCGTTTCAAGCAACACCTGTTCGGCCTGTGCGGTGCTAGTCACGAGGCCGACTCTAATTGCCGATGAGCGGAGTGCGGCGCAGATCCGCAACCAGAATGGGCAGGGTTACGGGAAAGTCGGTCTGCGATTTCAGCGTGCCAGCCGCCGGGATCGATGTGCTGCCGGGCGCGGTCAGCTGATCAGCGCCGACGTTGGTGCGCCAACGACCGGCCGTCAGGGTTGCTGGGCGGTGACTGGTTCGATGTGGTGCCGGCGTGCCAGTACGACGATGGCCAGGACCGCCATGGTGACGATGGCCAGGAGTGAGAGGAGGTAGGGCTTGCCCGGGATTACCTGGGCTGAGATGAGGGAGAAGTCCCACATTCCGTGGATGATGGCCGGCACGGTGATGCCGCCGGAGCGGCGTCGGATGAGGTAGAGGAAGTAGCCGGCGACCATGGTGGTCAGTACCTGGGCGAAGGCTACGGCACCTACGGTGAGCAGGTTGGTGGCGTGGGCGAGGGCGAAGATGACCGTGGACCACAGGGCGACCTTTCCTTCGGTGAACCCGGTGGAGCGGAACACGGTCACCCCGAGCCCACGGAATATCAGTTCCTCGCTGGCGCCGATCAGCAGTGCGGAGAGCAGGAGTGTCAGGGTGAAGGTGGCGCCCTTGGTGGCGAGGGCGCCGTAGTCGGTCACGATGAGAGCGCAGGTCGCCATGCCGATGGGCACGACCACGACCCAGCGCTGGACCGGATGGTTATCCCGCAGGACCGGCGGCCACCAGCGAAGCCAGGAGATGGCCGCGATCACCAGCACGACGGAGACCGCCTCCGGAACCGTGATGCTGCGCCACATCTCGTTCAGCGTTCTGGGCGCGGCGTACCTCGTTTCCAGGCCACCGGTCAGGGTCAGTGCCAGCCCGTGGAGCACGACCAGGTAGGCGACGACCATGCCGACGAACGCGACCACGGATAGGCGTCGGCTGTCCGCCGGCAGGAGGTGCCGCGAGTTCGACGGCGGCGTCATGCCACCCTCTGTTCCTTCATACCGAGTCAGGTCCACGCCTCGCCGCCGTATCACGGCGCCGGCTACCCCGCTTCGGCCGAATCATTCCGGCCTGTACCGTGCCAAAACTCTGTTTAAGGCTGTGTGCTGGAGATTTGCCTGGCGGATCAAGCGGCTCGACGATATTCGTTGATGACGCCGCCCAGGACGCGGCGTCGCCGGATCGGCTTGTCGATCGCGACGATCGCGTCGGGGTCGTAGTCGGGTGGATGCTGCTCCAGGAGGCCGACCCTCGATCGGGCGAGGATGCGACGGATGGTGCCGGTGCCGACCCGATGGCCGAGCCCGACGAGTTCACCGTGGATGCGCCGGTGCCCCCATCCCGGGTTCTCCGCGGCCAGCCGCAGAACCAGGTCACGGATGTCATCACTGATCGGTGGTCGTCCGGGCCGGTTCGGGTAGGTCCAGTGCCGGCGGACCAGCCGGCGGTGCCAGGCCAGCAGGGTGGCCGGGGTGACGATCCGATGTTTCCACAACTCCCACAGCAGCGCCCGGACCAGCGCGGACAAAACCGTCCGCTCCGGCCACGACAGCCGCGGCCGACCAACCTGACGCCGCAGCACCGCCACCTCGTGACGCAGCACCAGCAACTCTGCGGCCATCGCCGACTTGCTGCGCGTGGCCAGCGGCAACCAGCCGAACACCCGCACCACACTCAGGTACAGCAGCCGAACCAACATCCCCACATCCTGCGTCACAGGCACGAAGCAGCAGCTCACGCCCTGTGCGACGAGTTTTGGCACGGCACAGGCCCGCCACCGACACCCGGTACAGCTCACGCCTGGCATGGCCACTCCAGCGAACGCGGCCTCGACCCGTACGGGCTGGTCTTCCACAACGGCCGCTGGTACGTCACCGGTCGCGACCACGCCAGCGGATCCGTGCGGACATTCCGACTCGACCGCATCGGCGCTATCCGCGCCACCGACGCGCGTTCGAGGTGCCGGCCGGGTTCGACCCCACCGGACACGTCCTTGCCGGCCTGGCCTCGGTGCCCTACGCCCACGACGTCTCGGTCCTGCTGCACACCAGCCTCGCCCAGGCCCGGCGACGGATCCCTCCATCGGTCGGCACGCTCACCGAGGTCGCCGACGGAGTGCGGCTGACCACCCGAGCCGAACACCTCGACGGCGCCGCCCAGATGCTGGCCGTGCTCGGCTGGCCCTTCACCATCGAACGGCCCGCCGAACTCAGAGCCGAGGTGCGCGCCCTGGCCGCCCGCCTACTCACCCACGCAGACGCAGGCGAGTAGACCGCCACACCGGCCCGTCGACGTTGGTACTCCGGCAAGCATGAAACATCCGCTCTTGCCGCCGACCGTGCGCGTGGTGTCTCAGCACGCCGGTCACGCTGAGTAAACGTCAGCCTCGATGCTGTTCCTTAAAGACGTGCCGAGGCGAAGCGCCAAGGCACCGGGCGACGCCACCGTCGCGCGCCGGGGTCCGGGGAGCACGTGGGGAGCAGCCGTGTGCACTGAAGGGCGTTGAACTGCATCCAACAGCACGCAACGGCGCTCAACTGCACCCGCCCCCACCTGCGGCTTCTCATTACCGCAGGTCAGAGCCGGTGCAGCGTCCTGCTTCACACCGAAGAGGTCACTGGTTCGATCCCAGTATCGCCCACCGTATATTTATGCAGGTCAGAAGCCCGTAACCGGAACCACCGGTAACGGGCTTCTGCCGTGTGACCCCTTAAATTGGGAGCAGATTGGGAGCAGGGCGCTCCTGCCTAGGGTTGCCTGGCATCCCCTACAGCCCTCGGCCGGCGTTCGTCGGCGTCCGCTCGCTCGGATCGATTGGTTAATGAACTCCACTCGCGACCAGCTTGGACACATCTCTCGCGGTCTGCAGCGACTGGAGTCCCCGCAGCTAGCCGGAGCACCCCCACGTGCGTGAGGAGGACGTGCGGGTCGCCGGTCACAGCAGCTCGAACGGCGGAGCCACGTGCGTGGGGAGGCCGGAACGCCAAGGGCCGTGCGGGACATGTCGCGCATGAGGACCCTTGGCCGTCAACGCCTTGCCCCGATCAGCTGTTCACAGTGTGACTCTCATCGGGGTGAGCAGGTCGAGAAATCGGTGATTGGCTTCCCACCCATCGACTTCCGGAGGGGCGGTGCCGAGCCATACCGGTTCGTTGTGTGGAAATGAGTCGAGTTGTGCTCGGATCCCGCCTCGGGTTACGACGATGCATGCCTGACGGTGACGAGATGCGAGGACGCAGAGGCGGCCCGCCTCAAGATGGAACTGGGATGCGTCCCGGCGTCCGGACAGCGGGTGCCACGCGATGACGACTTCGAACTGGCGGCCTTGCAATCTGTTCGCTGTGTCAACGGTGATCGTCCCCGGTCCAACGCCGAGGCAGGCGCTCATCTGATCGATGGCAGTACGAAGCAGCGCACGCTGGTCTCTGTGGGTGACACCAACCGCGATGTGCTCGGGCGCGAGCGGGTGCTGCTGGTCGCCATCGATAAATCGAGTACGGCTGACAAGCAGGTGACGGACGATCTCGGTGATGGCCTGAACACATTCCGGGTCAGTCCGAGGAAGGTGGGCTGGCGGAAGCTCAACCAGACACCATCCCTGCTGTCGGGCAGTCTGGATGACTTGCTCCAGGCGGTCGTCGCGGGCTGTTCGTATGGGGAACCAGAGGCCACGCTCCTCCTCGACAGTGCCGGCTCGGAAGGGTTGGGCGTAGAAGCTTTCGGCAACGATGGCCGCTCCACTCGCGGGAAGTCGCCACGACACAGGAAGCTGGACGCGTGATGTTTGGGGGTGATTGGTCAGGACCGTGCCGGCGGCTGTGGCGAGGGGCCAGCTTCCTGTCATCCGCAACGCTGCTTCTTCGGCTGGGCTGAACGGGCTCAGTTGGCCAGGATCCCCGACGAGCAGTAGACGGTCGAACCGGGATCCGATCTTGGCAAGGTGCATAGACGAGACCTGGTACGCCTCGTCGATGATGCCGAGCCGCCATGGCTCGTCATATTCGACGTACGCCCATTTGTCCGCCGGAGCAACGATGATTTGGCAGTCTTCAAGATCCAGGATGTCGTTGGAGGCACGCCAGTCCGGAGGCGGGTTGTAGTCTTCCCTGTGTAGGCGCCCGACCTGGATGCCGGTAGAAGCGAGCCGTTCTCTGAAGCCTCGGACGAGGTCGTCGGCTTGATCGTTTGTCTGAGTGATGACCGGGACCTGTGCGGTCGAGGCGAGGCGTTGAGCCGTGGACTGCACAAGAGTCGACTTCCCAGCCCCGGGTGGAGAGTTCACCACCACGGCCCGGTCGCCGTCTTGCAGGTGCTGCCAGATTTGATCGGTGGCGATTTGGTGCTGTACGGCGGCAGTCATCGGCTGGTTCCTTCGACTCCGACATGCGTCCATGGCAGCTCGGCCGGGAGTGTGTCCCGGCGGAATTCCCGACGTCCGAACTGCGAGAAAACGACTCGGTCGCCGATCTGTGGCAGGAGGCGCCGCCGGTCTTGGCGGACCGCACCGCGAACGACGCGGAGTTCAACGTTTGTCTCGTCGGCCGAGGTCACTTCGACTGTCACCATGGGTCTGGTGACGCCATCGGGCCTTCGTGTAGGTTCAGCGAACCAGTGCAGTTCGGTGCCGACGGGACGACGGAATGGCATATCGGGCCGGAGCGACAACGACGGCCGGTCTCCTGCGGCATCACGTCGGGTGATGTCGCCCGACAGGGCGTCTCCAGATGCGATGTAGTTTGCCATGATCAGGGGGTCATCGAGGGCCATGTCGCGGGTGAGGTTGGCGGTGAGGCGCTCAAGCCTTGTCAGCAGTCGCATGACCTGAAGTTCCTGTGGGCGCCGGCTGAAGTACGCATTGTTGGCCCGCACGCGTTCGGCGTGCCGATGCCACTGGTAGCGGTCCATCTCCCAACGATCTTGCACGCTCTCAGCGGCCGGAAGCCGGTGGAGCAGGTCGACGGCGTCCCAGCAAGCCTGCCAAGCTGGTTGCAATGCAGCCTCGACAGCGATCTTCATGGGTTCACTGGCACGGGTGATGTTGCTTCCGCTGTCGCTGAGGCGCTGGTACGCCTTGATCGCGTCGCCGAGGTCCTTCTCCTCCCAGCCGCCATCCGGTACCGGTCCGGCGGGCAGGGCACGCTGGGCTTCCTTCATTCCGGCCGGATTGTCAATCCACGCCAGTTGTACGGCCAGGTCGGCGTCAAGCGCGTCCAGCTGCCCTGTCGTCCAATGTTGTGACAGCAGGTCGGTCAACGGCAGCACCAGCGACGAGCCGGGGACGCGTTGACTGGCGAAAAATGAGAGGTGCGCCCCGATGTTCGGCAGCGCGGGGTGAACCGCGTACTCGCCCTCGGTGTCCAGCGTACGCAGCCTGCGACCCATTACGTCGCACAACCACTGGGCGGTGGCTGCGTTCGGCAGAATGAGCTGGGGCGCGGGTGGCATCTGACGAGCGCTCGCAGTGCGTCGGGCTGACCGTGAGGGCAACCCTTGGATGTAGCGGCCGAAGTAGCCGTTGAGATCCATGGCGAAGTCCGCGAGTTGAGTGAATCGCAGCTTGCCATTCCTTGGCTCGCCCACGACGGCCGTGCGCGCGCTGTTGCGATGGTTGCCGTAGATTAGGCCGATGGGAGCGCCGACGTCACCCGGCATGTGATAGCCGACGACGACCAGTGGTTCGGCGGCCAAGTGAACGTGCCGGCGAGTTGCGCGTGGTACGGCTCGGCCGAGAGCGACTGCTCTGAGTCCGAGGTAGGTGTCGACGCTCATGCTGGAGCGCCTGCCAATTGCACCGCGAGTGCAGCGCGTCGGAGCTCGTCGGCAACGGCTGACTCGGCCGAGCCGAGCGGCGCCCGTTCGCCCGAGGCGAGGGCGAGCGCGTGGCTGACCGTCCCGACGTCGCCGCAAAGGTTCGCTGCTTCGGTGCCCAGTTGCGCGACCTGGTTTTCGCTGCGTGCCTGACCGCGACAGAAATCGAACATGGCGCAGCTAGGGCAGCCGTCGCCGAAGCGCATGTCGAGCGCCCCGATAGCTTCCTTCGCCTGCTTCGCGGCGTCATGCTGCTGCTGTTCGTTTGCGTCTTTGTCCGGAAGTGCCGGCAGACTGATGGCCGTTGGCACCCGAGGCGCGAGATGGGTGACATGAGGGAAATCGTTGAGCAGTCGATTGAGTCGCAATACTTGAGGCCGGAGATCGAGAACGCTTGCCGTGGCCGTGAGGGCAAAGTCGCGCGCCATGACCAGCAGGCCGCGGCTAGCAACTCGCTCCGGTTCATGGCCGAAGGAAGCAACGAGACGGCGTAGCGCGATGACGTACACCGCGGTTTGTCGAGCTGCTTCGGCCGTCTTGACGGGGTCGGCGACGCCATCGATGCACGGGAAGGACTTGATCTCAATCGGAGATAGGGCTTGTGCGGCTGCGTAGCCCAGGAGGTCAGGTTCGAGATACGCGGGCATGTCTCCGAGCGAGAGCTCCAGATACGGATGGTGCAACAGATTGATAGCGTGCTGCTCGCCGTCGAGCATCGCGGCGACGGCCTCACGGGTCAGCCTCAAGCGAAGTTCGGTGACGGCCTGCACGCCTCTAGTCGCGGGGTACTGCGATCGGGCCTGAGGCGTTGACAGTAGTTGCTGACGGACGTCACGAACGTCGAGCCCGAGGTGCTCCCGCACGAGTGGGACGAGCGGGGTCATGGCGTCCGAGATGACGTTCTGCTCGAACCGAATCCCTCGTTGCAGGGCGAACGGACTTGGCGCCAGCGGTTTGCACCCGATCAGCTTGGCCAGGTCCTTCAACGGGACTGACGCAGCGTCGACAACCTGGCGTCGAGGGCAACCGGGTGCGTCGAGGAGGCCGGCGATCCGGCGGGCGTCCATTGGTTTGGCGGGGAAGTCGCCACGAAAATGCTCAAGACGTTCGCGGGCGTCTGTGAAGATCATCCAGTGGCCTCCGTGTGGGGCTGATCGGCCAGGCGCAGGTTTGTGCCGAACAGTTGCGAGTCCGCGTCGAGCTGAGCGCGAGCTCGGCGGGCTGCCTGCTCGCGTTCGGCGGTATCGGTGTCCGCGATCTGCTGCAGTTCGCGTTCTGCGGCGGCGCGGACATGGGCGTAGTCGAATCCGCTTCGCGTGTCCATTGCGCCGGCCACTGAGCGGGCGAAGCGCCAGACGAGCCGGCGGAGGTTGGGTGTCCAGGGTGCGTCGCCGGCGCGGTCGAGTTCGTCGATGAGCCGAATGGTGACGTGCAGGATGTCGACGCGAGGGCTCGCTGGCGCGATGAGGCGGACGTCGAGTGGCCAGCTGGAGAGGGCCAGCATGCCGCGCACGGGGGCGAAGCGGTCGTAGGTCAGCGCCGGCACGACGTACACCGGACGGCCCAACGGTCGCGTGGTCGCGCCGTCGTCTCGGTGTGCAGCACGCCAGGACCGCTGCTCGTCACGACGCAGTGACGCGAGGCGGCTTGGCTGGATGTTCTCGCCGTATCGCCCGGCGGCGACGTCTCGGATGAGAGACACCGAGGAAGGCCTCGTGAGCAGTCCGAGCACGGCGGCCACCTGCTCCCGCACAGGTGGAGCGGCGTCGAACGTTCCCCCCGTCCCTGCGGAGGCTCGTTGCAGGAGTCGGTTGCGACGTTTCTCGGCCACCGACAACTCGGCGAGCAGCTGATCGGCCTCGGTGTGGTCGTCCGCGCTCACCGCCGTGGCCAGCCGTTCCTGGAGTGCAGCAACGTCCGCCATCGCCGCCTTGACTTCGGCCATGCTTGGCATGACGCAACGCTACCATGCCACTTGACTTACTTCCATGTTCTGCCAAACTTGAGAGCCACAAAGGGAGTCTGTGATCAAACGCGAAGTTGATCACCACGCGAACTTCCTTCTTTCCTCCGCGAAGGACGACGATGAAGCTCTTGCACACATCGGACTGGCACCTCGGTAAAACGCTCTACCGCCACTCACGTGCCACCGACCACGACGCCGTCCTGGCCGAGATCGTCGGTGTGGCGCGGTCGTTCCGTCCCGACGTGATCTGCCACAGCGGCGATCTGTTCGACCACGGCCGACCCGCCACCGAGGACATGGTTCGGGCCGGCCAGGTGCTCGCCGAACTGGGAGCCATCGCGCCGGTCGTGGTGGTTTGCGGCAACCATGACTCGCCGAGCCTGTTCGCGGTGTTCAACCTGCTCGGACGCCTGTCCGGTCACGCCAGCCGGGTGCACTTCGTCGACCGCCTTGATCCGAACCACTCTGTGTTCCGATTCCCGACCGCCAACGGACAAACGGTCCGTCTGGCGGCGCTTCCGTTCCAGCACGCACATCAGATGACGGACGGCTTCGGCGACCCCTCACGCTGGGGCACCGACTACAACGCCCAGATCCGCGGCATCGAAGCCTCGCTGGGCAGCGTGCTGATGGACAACCTCGATCCCCGCACTGAGTTCGCGGTGTTTGCTGCCCACCTCCACGTGGGAGGTGCCGAGTACTGCGGGAGCGAGCGCGGCATGCACATCGACGAGACGTACGCGACGGACCTCGACCACCTTCCGTCTGTCACCTACGCCGCGTTCGGCCATCTGCACAGGCCTCAGCCGCTGCCGAGCAAGAAGGTCACCGGCCGGTTCGCCGGTTCGCCGATCGCGCTGGACTTCGGGGAGATCTACGACGAGAAGAGCGTCGTCCTCGTCGAGGCGGAACCTGGCAGGCCGGCTCGCATCGAAACGTTGAAGCTCGGCGGCGGGCGCCGACTTCGGAAATTCCGTGGCACGCTCACCGACCTCGCCGCGGTGGCACCACAGGTCGGCGACGATCTGTGCCTTCTGGCAGTCGAGACCGACGTCCACGTGCCCACACTCAACGAGCAGGTAAGGCAGCTCCTGCCCCGCGCCACGGTCTTGCAGATCGATCCGATCATCGCGGGTGAAGAGGTCGAGATTGTCTCGGCGGACGCTACGGCGACCGAAGCGGATCTCGACCTGGCCGGCTTGTTCGCCGAGTACTTGAGCGAGCGCGGGACCCGTCGAGCGGACCAGGCCACCGTAATGCAGACATTCACAACACTGATCGACGCCGTGGACGCTGGAACCAAGGCAATCTTCCCCGAGGAGGCTCTTCTGGTCACCGGACCCGCCGGCGGGGCGGAGGCAACACGATGAGGCCATTGCAGCTGACCATCCGTGGACTGCGGTCCTATACCGCCGAGCAGACGATCGACTTCAGCGACGTCGGGCTGCTGGCGATCCTGGGTGATACCGGCGCCGGGAAGTCGTCCATCCTCGAAGCGCTCTGTTTCGCGTTGTACGGCGGATGCACCTGGGACAAGCGCAACGCTACCGTCCTGATCGCCGACGGTGTGCCGTCAATGCAGGTCCGCCTCACCTTCGTGTGCGGCAACCAGACCTGGCAGGTTACGCGATCTGCCTTTCGTGCGACATCGCCGGCGTCGCGTCACGAGCTGATCTGCTTAGACACCGGACAACGGTACGACACGAAACAACAGGTCAACGCCACCATCGAACGGCTTCTCGGACTGACCCACGACGCCTTCCTCAAGGCCGTCGTGCTGCCGCAAGGCCGATTCCAAGCACTACTCCACACCAACCGGGAGGATCGGACCGCCATCCTCAAGGGGCTGCTCGGCATCGACCTGCTCGACACAGTCCGGGCAGAAGCCACCGAATGCCACGACCGTCTCCGGCCGCAACTCGACGTACTCAACCGCGATCGCGACCGACTTCTGCCCGACCCGGAAGCCGCCGCCGAAACGGCGGCAAAGCAACTCGCGGTCGCCGCCGGACGCCGTGACCGCCTGCAGAACGCGCGCCAGGAACACTCGACCGCGTCACGCAAACGCGATCAGGCCCGGGCCTTGGCGAACGCAGCAACGACCCACGCCGATCGAATTCGGCAGCACCGGCTCACCGCTGCTGCCGGGGATCTGCATCGATTGGCCGCCAGAGCAGACGAGATCGGCCTCGCGCGACGGCAGGTCATGGAAGCCATCGGCGTGCAAGAGAAGGAGGTACAGCGGGCCGAGGAGGAGATTGCGATCGCGGACGGCGCGGGACGAAGCCCCACCGCGCTGGTCAACGCCCGCACGGTCCTGCAGGTCGCGCGCCGGCGGCTCCCCGGGCTCATGCAGCAATGCCGTTCAGATAAGGCTCTTTGGGCAGGCCAAAACGGGTGTGGGAGGTCCGGGGTGGCGGATGGTGCGGTCTGTGGGTCGTTTGACGCGGTAGGAGTTGTGCCGGGCGCGTTTGATGGCTCG
>NZ_QGKS01000052.1 GCF_003172935.1 Micromonospora sicca
GCGTGGTGCCGCCGGAGAGCAGCAACTCGCCGCCGCGGCCGACCTCGCCGACGGTCGCCAGCCGCCCCTCGGCGGCGGTGAAGCCCAGGTAGACCGCGATGACGGTGATGCTGGACAGCAGCGGCGCGAGCACCGGCCAGGCGAACCGCCGGTGCGCCTGGAGCACCCCGGTGAGCACGATGCCGACACCGTACAACGGCAACTGCGGCGCGAAGACCAGCAGCATCCGCGCGCCGGCCTGTCGCTGCTCCGGGCTGAGACCGGGGCCGAGCAGCCCGATCAGCGGGTCGGCGAGCAGTGCCAGCAGCACCGCGAGCGGCACCAGCAGGCTGAGCGTCCAGGTCAGCAGGGCGCCGGTGGTGGCGGCCACGCCCCGCCGGTCGCCGGCCTCCACCGCACCCGCGAGCAGCGGTACGACCAGGCTGGCCAGCGCCCCGCCGGCCACGATCTCGAAGATGAAGTTGGGCAGGTTGTTCGCCACGACGTACGCGCCGCCGAGGTCGGTCGGGGCGAGGGTCCAGGTGAACACCGCGGTACGACCTAAGCCGGCGAGCCGGCTGACCACGGTGAGCACGGCGATGAGGGCGGCCGCTCCGGCCACCCGGCCGGCGCCGGCGAGGGGTGCCGGTTTCTTCACGTCAGTCGTCGAGCCGGCCCAGCGCGTCGAGCTCCCGCAGCCCCGGGGTCCGCTGGATCACCTGGGTGAAGCTGACCTTCTCGCTGGCGGCGGTGAGCGCGGCGAGCACGGCGAGGACGCCGGCCCGGCCGAGCGGTCCGGTCCGGGCGGCCAGGCTGACGCCGAGCAGGGCGCCGAGGGCGTTGGCGCCGCTGTCGCCGAGCATCACCCGCTCGTCCAGGTCATCGCGGATCAGCCCGGCGGCGGCGCCGACCGCGCCGACGGCGATCCCGCCGTGCGCGCCGCCGGCCAGCGGCACGCCGAGCAGCATGCCGGACTTCAGCGCCCGGCCGGGCCGCAGGTCGAGCAGGTTGAGCAGGTTGGCGGTGCCGGCGACCACGCCGGCGCCGAGCAGCACGTCGACGCCCCGGCCGAGGGCGCCGTGGCGCTGCCGGCGGGGATGGGCGGCGACCCGGGGGTCGCAGGCGAGCAGCGCGGCCGCGCCGAGGCCGGCGGCGCCCACCCCGACGATCTTGAGCAGGCCGGCGGTGACCCGCCCCTCCCGGAGGGCGGCGAGGTGACCGGCGAAACCCTTGGCGGTCTTCTGCTCCGGGCGCGCGCCGACCACGTCGTCGTAGAGCCCGACCGCGCCCGCGCCGAGCCCGGCGACCAGCGCGGCCGCTCCGGACGGGGTGCTGCCGGCGCCGAGCGCACCGGCCGTGGCGGCGCCGACCGCGAGCGCCGGGCCGGCCGCGAGGGTCACCGTCCGCCCGCGGAAGTTGGTCCGTTCCAGCGCCGGCCCCACCGGGGCGGTACGCACCTCCCGCAGCACGTACCGGGCGGCGACCGCCCCCGCGCCGACGGCCAGCAGCCGACCCCACCTGGTCACGCGACCCCTCCGATCCGGATGCCGTACGCGATGCGGTGCAGACCGGACAACGGTCCGCCGCCTCACTGGGGCAGTTTAGGCAGCAGCGCCGCGGCGTTGTCGCCGACACCGTACTGGCCGGCCTTCTTCTCGGTGAGCTGCTGCACCAGGGCGAGCGCGGTGACCAGCTGACCCTGGACGGTATTGGCGTTGTCGACGGTGGAGATGGTCTGGGAGAGCACCGGGTCGCCGCGCACCACGGCGACGACGTTGCCGCCGGCCGAGCCGTTGCCGCCGACCACGATCGCGCCGGTCCGGTCGAACTGCTCGGCGACCTTCACCACCGACTCGTCCTTCTTCGCCGAGTCCTTGTCCACGTACGGCTGGCCGCTGATCAGGATCACCGCCTCGGCCGGCCCGGTGACCTTGTCCTCCGTGCTGAGATAGCCGGCGTTCGAGTACGCCGTCAGCACGGCCCGGCGGTCCGCGTCGGAGACCGGCGGGCTGCCCTGGGGGCGGTCGAGCAGGACGCTGGACAGCAGGGCGCTGGACGTCTCCACGCCGTGCCCGTTGCCCGGCAGGCCCGAGGTGGGGGCGCTGTTCGGGCGGGCGGCGGTGACGGCCAGCTCCAGCAGGTTGTTGTTGCTGTCCGGGTTGATGAACTTGTCCTGCAGGTCGACCCGCCCGGTGACGTTCGCGCCGGCGAGTTCGAGCATCTTCACCACACCGTCGGTGTGCTCCCGGCCGCTGGGCAGGTCGAGCACCAGCACGCGTCGCCCGGTGAGCTTGCCGGGGAGGACGACCTGCGCCATCTCGGCGGCGAAGTCCTCCTCCATGTCCAGTTCCTTCTGCAGGCTGTTGACCGACTGGCGCATCTGCTGGTTGTCCTTGCGCAGCGCGTTGACGTTCTCCTTGAGCGAGTCGGCGACCGGCCCGTTGAGGGCGGCCGTGCCGACCACCAGGCCGATCGCCAACGCCAGGAAGACCGCGGTGAGGGACACCACGTGGTAGCGGAAGTTGATCACGCTTGCAGCCTCTTGATCGTCGGGGAGCTAGAAGAGCTGGCCGAGCTGGAACACGAAATTGTCCCACCATTCGGAGACCACGCCCAAATACGCCTTCCCGACGGTGGAGACCGCCACCGCGGAGGCCATCGCGGCGACCGCCGAGAGGACCAGCAGCAGCAGCGAGGAACCGGAGATGCTCTGCCGGTAGAGCCGGCTCACGCCCTTGGCGTCGACCAGCTTGCCACCGACCTTCAGCCGGGTGAGGAAGGTGGAGGCCATGCCGCCCCGGCCCTTGTCGAGGAACTCGACGAGCGTGGCGTGGGTGCCGACCGCGACCAGCAGCGAGGCGCCCTTCTCGTCGGCCAGCAGCATGGCCAGGTCCTCGCTGGTGGCGGCGGCCGGGAAGGTGATCGCCGGCACCCCGAGGCCGTTGACCCGGGGCAGGCCGGGGGCGCGCCCGTCCGGGTAGGCGTGCACGATCACCTCGGCGCCGCAGCGCAGCACGTCGTCGGTGACCGAGTCCATGTCACCGATGATCATGTCGGGGGTGTAGCCCGCCTCGACCAGGGCGTCCGCGCCGCCGTCCACGCCGATCAGCACCGGCTTGAACTCCCGGATGTACGGGCGCAGCACGTCCAGGTCGGCCTTGTAGTCGTAGCCGCGGACCACGATCAGGCAGTGCCGGCCCTGGATCTGGGTCTGGATGTCCGGCACGCCGACCCCGTCGAGCAGCAGGTCACGTTCCTGCTTGAGGTAGTCCATGGTGTTGGCGGCGAACGCCTCCAACTGGACCGACAGCCCCTCCCGGGCGTCCGCCATCGACTTGGCGACCGTCTCGGCGTCCTGCAGCGCGCCGTGCGCGACCGGCTCCTCGCCGACGAAGACCGTGTTGCCCTCGATCCGGACGGTGTCGCCCTCGCGGATCTGCTCGAAGACACTCTCACCCAGGTCGTCCAGAAGCGGGATGCCGGCGGCGACCAGCACCTCGGGCCCCAGGTTGGGGTAGCGCCCGGAGACCGAGGGCTTGGCGTTCAGCACCGCGGCGACGCCGACGGCGACCAGCGAGTCGGCCGCCACCCGGTCCAGGTCGACGTGGTCGATGACCGCGATGTCGCCGGGTCGGAGCCGGCCCACCAGCCGTTTCGTACGGCGGTCGAGGCGCGCGGTGCCGAGGACTGAGCCCGGTTCCGTGTTCCGGGTCCGGCGCAACGTGGGTAGACGCATCGTGACCATCCTGGCATGTGAGGCAGGGTTTGCTGTCGCGACATGCCTGAGCAGGGCCGCCTACCCAGGGAAGCACACCCGGGCGCACGCCGGTGTGCTTGCGCTCACAATCCCGGCGTCACGGGCGCCTTTCCTTGGCTGCCACGGCCAGGAGTTCCTCGGCATGCGCGATACCCAGATCGGAATCAGGCAAACCCGCGAGCATCCGGGCGAGCTCCCGAGCCCGCTCCGTGTCCTCCACCACCCGGACCCCGCTGGTGGTCACCGCTCCCCCGGTGTCCTTCGCCACCACCAGGTGCCGATCGGCGAACGCGGCGACCTGGGGCAGGTGGGTGACCACCAGCACCTGGTGGCTGCGGGCCAGCCGGGCCAGCCGGCGGCCGATCTCCACCGCCGCCTGCCCGCCGACGCCGGCGTCCACCTCGTCGAAGACCAGGGTGGGCGGGCCGCCGGAGCCGGCGAAGACCACCTCGATGGCGAGCATCACCCGGGACAGCTCACCGCCGGACGCGCCCCGCTGCAGCGGCAGCGCCGGTGCGCCCGGGTGGGCCAGCAGCCGCAGCTCCACCTCGTCCGCGCCGTCCGGGCCGACGCCGGCCTCCGCGCCGTTGACCGGCAGGCTCGGCTCGGCCCGACCGGCCGGGCGGGGCAGCACCGCCACCTCGATCCGGGCGTGCGGCATGGCCAGCCCGGCCAGCTCGACGGTGACCTGCTCGGCGAACCGGACCGCCGCGTCCCGCCGGGAGGTGGAGACCCGCCCGGCCAGCTCGGCCACCTCGCCGGCCAGCCGGGACGCCTCCCGGTCCAGCTCGTCCAGGAGGTCGTCGGAGGTGTCCAGGTCGGACAGCCGGGTGCGGGCCCGCTCGGCCCAGGCGATCACCCCGTCGACGTCGTCGGCGTACTTGCGGGTCAGCGCGCGCAGCGCCGCCCGCCGCTCGTAGATGACCTGCAACCGGGCCGGGTCCGCGTCCAGCGCCGCCAGGTACGCCGACAACTCCGCGGAGACGTCGGCGACCAGGGTGGCCGCCTCCTCCAGCCGGACCGCCAGCTCGCCCAGCGCCGGGTCGGTGCCGGCCTGCGCCTCCAGGGTGCGCCGGGCGGTGCCGAGCAGCGCGGTCGCGTCCGGGGTCTCGTCGGTCGCCTCCACACCGCCGGCGACGCACTGGTGGGCCAGCTGCGCGGCGGTGCGCAGCCCCTCGGCGTGCTCCAGCCGCTGCGCCTCCGCCTTCAGCTCGTCGTCCTCGCCGGGCTGCGGGTCGACCCGGGTGATCTCGTCCAGGCCGAGCCGGAGCAGGTCCGCCTCCTGGTTGCGCTCGCGGGCGTTGCGCCGCCGGTCGGCCAGGTCGTCGACCACCGCCCGCCACCCGGTGTACGCCTCGCGCAGCGCGTCGAGCAGCTTCTCGTGCGCCGGGCCGGCGAACCGGTCCAGCGCCGCCCGCTGCTCGGCCGGACGCAGCAGCCGCAGCTGGTCGGACTGTCCGTGCACGGCCACCACCTGCTCGCCGACCTCACCGAGCATCGACACCGGCATGCTCCGGCCGCCCACGTGCGCCCGGGACCGGCCCTCCACGGTGACCGTACGGCTCAGCAGCAGGGCGCCGTCCTCGTCGGGCTCGCCGCCGGCGTCGGTGATCCGGGCGTGCACGGTGTCGGCCACCCGGCCGTCGAGGCGCAGCCGCCCCTCCACCAGCGCCCGGCCCGGCTGAGCCCGCACCCGCCCGGCGTCGGCCCGGCCGCCGAAGAGCAGGCCGAGGCCGGTCACCACCATGGTCTTGCCGGCACCGGTCTCGCCGGTGATGACGTTCATCCCGCCGGTCAACGGCAGCGTGGTGTCCTCGATGACGCCCAGTCCGGTGATGCGCAGCTCTTCCAGCACAGCACCCGACAGTAGACGCGGCCACCGACAGTTGACCAGCCGGCGCGGGCGGCGCGGCGGCCGGTCGTACCATCTCCGCTCGTGGACTCCACGAGCGGTGGGCGGCAGGTGCTGCGGATACTCGGCCTGGGCGAGGACGAGGAACAGGTCTACCGTGCGCTGCTGCGGGTCTCCGCCGCCGGGCCGGCGGAACTGGCCCGGCAGGTGCCCTTGCCCGCCGACCGGGTCGCCCGGGCGCTGGCCGGACTCAGGGACTGCGGGCTGGTCGCCCCGGCCGGCGCCGAACCCGACCCGCCGCTGCGGCCGCTGCCCCCGGACGTGGCCCTCGGTGACGAGCTGCTGCGCCAGCAGCAGTCCCTCGACTCCGCCCGCCGCCGGGTCGCCCAGCTCACCGAGGAGTACCGGGCCGGCGTACGGCGCCACGACGCGGACCACCTGGTCGAGATCGTCACCGGCCCCGACGCGCTGCGCGCCCGGTTGCGCCGGCTGCAGGACGACGCCCGCGTCGAGGTGCTCTGGTTCTGCCGGGCCAACCCGCTGGCCATGCCGGGCCCGGAGAACGTCGAGGAGTTCGCCGCGCTGGCCCGCGGGGTCAGCTACCGGGCGATCTACGAACGCGACCTGCTGGCCGAGCCGGACGCCCTCGCCGACGTCGAGAAGGCGGTCCGCAGCGGTGAGCAGGCCCGGGTCACCGGTCTGCTCCCCGTACGCCTGGCCATCGCCGACCGGGCCACCGCGGTCTGCCCGCTGGTGCCCGAGCGGGCCAGCGGCGAGGCGAGCGCCGCCGTGATCGGCCGCAGCCAGCTGCTCGACGCGCTGCTGGCCCTCTTCGACAGCCACTGGACCGCGGCCACCCCGCTGCTGCCCGGGGCCGGCCCCGCCGCCGACGGCGGCCCGGACGCCGACGAGCGGCTGCTGCTGTCGCTCTTCGTGGCGGGGGTGCCGGACAAGTCCATCGCCTCTCAGCTCGGGGTGAGCCGCCGCACCATCCAGCGGCGGCTCGCCGACCTGATGACCCTGGCCGGGGTCGATACCCGACCGGGTCTGGCGTACCAGGCCGCCCGCCGGGGCTGGCTGTAGACCCGTCCGACATTCCACGACCACCGGCCGTCGGCCGGCCCGGGTCTGCGTCATCCCGAGGACGCAACCCGGAGCCGGACCATCGGCCGGGGCGCCGCGGGGTTCCCGCCACCCCCTGGTGGGAACCCCGGCGGCCCGACGGGACGCCCGCGCGGAGGGGGGTGACCGCGCGGGCGTCGGCTCAGCGCAGCCCGTACGCGTCGACCACGGTCTGGTCGACGGTGTTCCCGGCGCGGTCGCCGGCGTGCACCCGCAGCGACACCGTGCCGCGTCCGGCCGGCACCGTGGCGGTGAACTGGGCGCCCGAGCCGTGCACCGGCACGGTCCGCCAGTTGCGCCCGCCGTCGAACGACACCTCGACCCGCACCCCGACGCCGGTCGGCGCCGGTACGCCGGCCGGCTGGCGCAGGGTCAGCCCCACCTTGTGCGGCTGGCCGCCGGGCACCTCGCCCCGCAGGTCCGCCGGGACCTGGTAGTCCACCTGCAGCAGCGACAGCGGCTGGGCGACGTCACCGGTGGGCCGGGCCGAGGTGAACTGCCAGGCCGTCTCGGTACGCGTGGCCCACCGCCACTCGTCCGAGGAGCGCTGGGTGGTGACGTCCAGCCGGTACCGGGCCGCGTCCGGGGTGGTCGGCACCGGTGCCCAGCCGCCGGAGAGGTCGGCGATCTGCTGCCCGTCCCGGCTCAGCCGGCGCTCGACGGTGTCCTGCTCCTCGCCGAACCCGGCCGAGCTGTAGTGGCCGTCGGCGTCGACGAACTCGGCCACCCGCAGGTCGAGGGTGTCCCCGGTGCGCGTGGGCACCGGCGCCCCGGAACCCGCCGGCACGGCCGGCCGGACCACCGGCGCGTACCAGGTCTCGGTGACCCGGTCGTCGGCGGCGTACTGCCGGGGCTGCTGGACGGCGCCCCCGAGCAGCCGGCCCCAGGACCATTGGAGCCGGTGCAGCACCCGCTGCTGCCACCAGTT
Organism: Micromonospora sicca; assembly: GCF_003172935.1. GTDB lineage: Bacteria > Actinomycetota > Actinomycetes > Mycobacteriales > Micromonosporaceae > Micromonospora > Micromonospora sicca. Next base: position 7,639 of record NZ_QGKS01000052.1, read on the forward strand.
GTCCCCGGCGCTGACGAACTCCTGCCTCACGGTGCCGGTACGCACCAACCGCTTTTCGTCCATCCAGGAGTACTCCTGCCATGGCCGCCAGCCGAACCGCTGCTCCTCGGCCCAGTCGAACCCGCCGGTGTCGGCGTAGCTGGCGGTCACCTCGGCGGTGTTGTCCGCGGTCACCCGGTGCACGATGTGATCCGGGATCCGCCCCTTCGACACCTGCCACACGTCGTACAGGTAGGGGCTGTTCGGAGTCAGCGTCAGGTCCAGCGTCACGCGTCCGGCCTTCGCCGCCGCGATCATCCGCTGCCCGCCGTCGTACGCCACCACCATCGACGGGATCGGCAGGCGATCCCCGTCGGGCGCCCAGTCGGTCCACGCGCTCCACTCCGCCGGGCGGACGATGAGCACCATCGCGGCGCCGGCCGCGGTGGCATCGGCGACCATCTGGCTCTCATCGGTGCGGTCGGGGCTGCCGGCGACCAGCGCGGCCGCACCCCGGACCCCGGCCCGGGACAGCTCGGCGGGGGTGCCGTCGCCCGCCCACACCAGCGGCAGCTTCCGCCGGCCGTCCGGAGCCGGCGACTGGCGCAGCAGGTTGATGTCCAGCGGCCCGGAGACGTTGCTGACCTTCGCGTCCACCATGGGGGCGACCAGCTGCCAGCGGGAGGCGAACTCGAACTCGCCCTCGCGCACCGGCGGGGTCGGCGTGACGTTCACCTGCTCGACCGTGCTGAACTCCATCGTGCCGTGGTCGACCTGCCGGCCGTTGCCGAAGATCCGGTGCTCGTAGAAGCTGATCACCGCCCGCTGCTCGGTCGGCTTCGGCGTCTCGATCCGCACCGGGGTGCCCTTGCGTGGGTCGAGTACCACGGTCATGTCCCGGGTCACCATCAGCTCGGGATCGGTGACCAGGGTGCGCTGCTCGTGCTGCGGGGTGCCGTGTTGGAACAGCCCCCCGAGCAGGTACGGGCCCTCCTCGACCTGCACCTGCGCCTCGCCAGGGATCCAACCGATCTGGTCCGACTCGGAGTGCTCGCCGAAGAGGGTGAACACCGTCGCCACGCCGGGCTGCCCGGCCATGTCCAGCGCGCGCAGGGTGACGGTGTGCAGCGGGCCCTTGCGGGTGAGTCCGACGGCGGTGCGCACCGCCACGCCATCCGCACCGGTCGCCACCAGCCACCCGCCGTACATCCCGCGGTCCAGCTTCGCCGGGTCGGCGCGCAGCGGCACGGCCACGCTGCCACCGGCGGGCACCGTCACCTCGGAACCGACGGAGACGCCGTCGGCCTCGGCGGCGCCGCTGTCCAGGTTGCGGAGCTCCAGGGCCAGCCGCAGGGTCTGCGGGGACGAGGTGCCGTTGGTGTACGTCACGGTCCGCTCCGCCACCGCATCGCCGGCGTTCACGCGGCCGAAGTCGGCGGTGGCCGTGCCGTACACCCGCTGGCTCAGCGCGCGGGCCACGTCCACTCGGCCGCCGCCCTGCTCGAAGACGGTCAGCGCGGGGTTCGCCTTCGTCGTGCTGACCAGCGCGTCCTTGAGCTTCCCGGCGGTCCAGTCCGGGTGTTCCTGGGCGAGGATCGCCGCCGCGCCGGCGACGTGCGGGGTGGCCATCGACGTCCCGGACGCCCGCGTGTACGCGTCGTCCACCGGCGTACCCATGGTGGTGCCGGCGGCGCGGGCGGCGACGATGCCGACGCCCGGCGCGGTGAGTTCCGGCTTCAGGCCGTTGTCGCCCAGGCGCGGGCCGCGGCTGGAGAAGTCGGCCAGATTGTCGTCACGGTCCACCGCGCCGACGGTGAGCGCCGCACTGGCCGCGCCAGGCGTCCCGACGCTACGCGCCTCACCAAAGTTGCCGGCGGCGATCACGAAGAGCGTGCCGGTCTCGGCGGTGAGGTCGTTGACCGCCAGGCTCATCGGGTCGGTTCCGTCGCTCGGGTCGCCGCCGAGGCTCATGCTGACCACCTTCGCGCCGGAGTGGGCGGCCCACTCCATGCCCGCGATGATGTCCGAGCCGTAACCGCTGCCGTTGTTGTCGAGCACCTTGCCGATCAGCAGCTGTGCGCCGGGGGCGACGCCCTTGCGCAGCTCGTTGGAGGCGGCGCCGCTGCCCGCGATGGTGGAGGCCACGTGGGTGCCGTGGCCGTGCCCGTCCCGGGCGCTGCCGCTGCCGGAGAAGTCCTGCGCCTCGGCGATCCGGCCGGCCAGGTCGGGGTGGCCGGCGTCGACTCCGGTGTCGAGCACCGCGACCCGGACGCCGGTGCCGTCCCGGCCGGCCGCCCAGGCGGCCGGGGCGCCGATCTGCGGCACGCTGTGCTCCAGATCCGCGTGGACCCGCCCGTCCAGCCAGACGCGGGCGATGCCGGCGCCGAGCCGGGGTGTGCCGGCGGTGGTCCGGGCCGCCGGCGTGCCGCGCAGCGTGGTCCACAGGCCGCCGAGGTCGCCCTTGCCGACCCGCAGCGCCGCGCCGTTGATGCTCTCCAGCGGCCGGGCGGCGGTGGCGCCGGCGAGCGGCCGCACCCGCCCGGCGGCCGGCTGCTGGTAACGGACGATCAGCGGCAATGCGCCCTGCGCGGCGTCGCCGTAGCCCTCGGCGGCCAACTCCTCCACGTCGAACAGGTTGGAGTCGAGCACCCCGGCGGAGACGTACGGCACGACGTCGCTGGGCAGCACCCGCAGCCGGCCGTCGGCCTCCACGGTGTGGAAGGTGATCCGCTCCCGGCCGGGGCCGGGGTGGACCGTGGCGGCGACCCGGCCGGGCGCGGCCTGGACCAGGTCGACCTGGTCGCCGGTGATCAGGGTGAGGCGGACGGGCGCGACGCCCGGAACGGGCGCGGCCGGAACGGGGGGGATGGGCCGGACGGGCGGGTCGGCGGACGCCGGTGCGGCGAGCCCGATCACCAACGCGCCGACCGCGCCGGCGGTGAGCCAGCGTGGAGGCCAATGCATGCGATGTGCTCCTCTACTCCGAGGGTCGATCCCAGGAGATCGACCACTCGGAGTCTGCGACGGAGATCATCGGATGGTCACTAGCTGCGGCCCGCCGCATCGGCGACATGTCGCCAGGTGGACAACGGACAACCGGGCCGGGCCGCCGGATGTCCGGCGGGTTGCCGCCGGGCGGCGACCGGCGACGGGCGCCCGCGTCAGCGGCGGCTGCCGCGCCACCCCTGCACCGGCAGGTCGAACTTGGCGACCAGCCGGTCGGTGAAGGGGCGGGCCCGGAGCCGGACGATCCGCACCGGCAGCGCGCCCCGGCGCACCGTCACCCGGGCCCCCGGGGGCAGGTCGTAGACCCGCCGCCCGTCGCAGCAGAGCACCGCCAGGGTGGTGAACGGGTCGACGGTGATCACGAAGGTCGACGTCGGCGCGGTCACCAGCGGCCGGCTGAACAGCGCGTGCGCGCTGATCGGCACCAGCAGCAACGCCTCCACCTCCGGCCAGACCACCGGCCCGCCACCGGAGAACGCGTACGCGGTGGAGCCGGTGGGGGTCGCGCAGACCACCCCGTCGCACCCGTACCGGGACAACGGGCGGCCGTCGACGTCGACGAGCAGCTCCAGCATCTGGGCCCGCTCGCCCTTCTCGACGCTGATCTCGTTGAGCGCCCACGACTCGATGGTCGGGCCGCCCTCGAACTCGGCGGTCACGTCGAGGGTGAGCCGCTCGTCGACGGTGTAGTTGCGCCCGACCACGTCCCGGACCGCCGAGTCCAGGTCGTCGATCTCGGCCTCGGCGAGGAAGCCCACCTTGCCGAGGTTGATGCCGAGCAGCGGGGCCTTCGCCGGCCGGGCCAGCTCGGCGGCGCGCAGGAAGGTGCCGTCGCCGCCGAGCGCGAAGACGATCTCCGCGCCCTCGGCGGCTTCCGGGCCGGTGACCGGGACGACGCCCGGCAGGTCCAGGTCGTCGGCCTCCTCGGCCACCACCCGTACCTCGAAACCGGCGGCGATCAGGTCCGCCGCCACCGCGCGGGCGTGCTCGGTGCTGCGTCGGCGGCCGGTGTGCGTCACCAGCAGAGCGGTCCGGCTCACCGGGCGACCTCCTCGATCGTGGGATCCGCGGGTGGTGGGACGCCCTCGGGGCCGGCTGCCACGACCGCGCGAACCCGCTCCGGGTCCGCGGTGGGCGCGCCCCGGCGTAACCATACGAAGAACTCCACGTTGCCGCTCGGCCCGGGCAGCGGACTGGCGGCCACGTCCGCGAGGCCCAGCCCGAGCTGCGCCGCCGCCGCGGCCACGTCGAGCACCGCCTCGGCCCGCAACTCCGGGTCGCGCACCACCCCGCCCGCGCCGACCCGCTCCTTGCCGACCTCGAACTGCGGCTTGACCATCAGCGCCAGGTCACCCTCGGCCCGGGTGCAGCCGGCCAGCGCGGGCAGCACCAGCCGCAGCGAGATGAACGACAGGTCGGCCACGGTGAGGCCGACCTCGCCGCCGATGGCCTCCGGGGTCAACGTACGGACGTTGGTGCGCTCGAACACCCGCACCCGCTCGTCAGTGCGCAGCGGCCAGGCCAGCTGGCCGTAGCCGACGTCGACCGCCACCACCTCCGCCGCGCCGGCACGCAGCAGCACGTCGGTGAAGCCGCCGGTGGAGGCGCCGGCGTCCAGGCACCGCCGCCCGGCCACGGTCAGCCCGCCCGGGGCGAACGCCGCGAGGGCGCCGGCCAGCTTGTGGCCGCCCCGGGAGACGTACTCGGCGGTGGGGTCCTCGCCGGTGACCAGCAACGGGTCGGCGGGGTCGACCATCGCCGCGGGCTTGCGGGCCGGCACCCCGCGCAACTGGACCCGGCCGGCCTCCACCAGCGCGGCGGCCTGCTCCCGGGAGCGGGCCAGGCCGCGGCGGACGAGTTCGGCATCCAGCCGGTTGCGACGTGCCATGGGTGGTTCTTCTCCGGTGGGTCAGGCCTGGTCGATGCTGGCCAGGGTTTCGCGCAGGGTCTCGTACGCCGCCTCGTACTGGGCGATCTGGTCCGCCGGGGAGAGTGTGGCGGCGTTGATCATGGCCTGCACGGCGGCGTCGACCGCGGGGTGCCGGGCGTCCTCGACGTCCTCGACCGAGGGCGCCGGGCCGGGGCGGGTCCCGGGCGGCGGACCCGGGCGCGCGCCGGCCGGCGGGCCGGGACGCGGGCCGGGGGGCGGGCCGGGGCGGCGGCGGGACGACGGCGGTGTAGCCGGTCGTCTCCACGGTGGCGATCAGGTCGGCCGGGCTGACCTCGTCGGCGTACCGGACGGTGGCCTTCTCGGTGGCGTAGTTGACGGTGGCCTCGAC
>NZ_QGKS01000322.1 GCF_003172935.1 Micromonospora sicca
ACGGACGGGCGCAGCGCCAGGCCGAGCGCCGTCACCGTCGAGTCCGACTGACCGCCGCGGCACCCGCGCCCGGCGAGAGCGGATCGACGTCGCCGCTCGGCGATGTGGCGGTGTCCGGGGACGCCCCGTGCTGCCAGGTCGGGGAGGTAGCGGTGCGCGCACCGGGGTCGGGGATGTGGCGGTGTGCGGGGCGGCGAATCACCCCCCACGTTGCGGCGACGTCGATCCGCTCTCGCCGGGCGCGGGTGCCGCGGCGGTCAGTCGGACTCGACGGTGACGGCGCTCGGCCTGGCGCTGCGCTCGTCCGTGGTCGGCTTCGTCGGTCGCTTGCCGTTCTCGCCGGTGCTGGTGATCTTCGTCGGGGTGGCGCCCCGGCCGCCCTCGCCCGGCACGGCGGCCACGGTTGGCTCACCGTCCACGGCGGCGGCGCCGTCCACCGTGGTCACCGGCTCGCGGACCGGACGGGCCGGTCCGGCGTCGGCCGTTGCGGCGCCGGCGCCGGCCGGCTCCTTCGCACCGGCCGCGGTCGCCGGCTCCTTCGCTCCGGCCGGGGCGGCCTTCGCCGGCTCCTTCGCTCCGGCCGGGGCGACCTTCGCCGGCTCCTTCGCTCCGGGCGGGGCCGCGGTCATCGGCTCCTTCGCTCCGGGCGGGGCGGGCGTCGCCGGCTCCTTGCCGTTGGCGGGGACCGGTGCCCTGCCGTTGGCGGTCACCGGCGCCCTGCCCGTGCCGGAGACCGGGTTCGCGCCCGTGCCGGTCGTCGGGCCCGCGCCCCCGCTGGCGGCTCCGGCCAGCTTGCCTGGGCTGACCGGAGTGGCCGCGAGGCCGGCGGACGCCGCGCCAGTGGCGTCCTGCAGGCGCAGCTCGGCCAGCTGCCGCTGGAGCTCGTCGGACTCCTGCCGGGACTTCCAGGTCTCCTGCCGCAGGTCGGCCAGTTCCTGCTGGGCCTGCGCGATCTCCAGCATCACCTGGGCGAGCTGCTGCCGGCCGGTGGCCACCTCCTGCTGGGTGGCGGCGAGGTGCTGCTGGGTGGTGGCGAGGTGCTGCTGGGTGGTGGCCGCGTACTCCTCGAACTGCCGGCGTGAGGCGGCGACGTGCTCGTCGGCCTTGCGGCGCTTGCCGGCGGCGTCGGCCTCGGCCCGGCGGAGCAGCTCCGCGGCCTCGTCCTCGGCGCGGCGCCGCATGGTCAGCGCGTCCTGCTCGGCGGCCTCGCGGATCGCCGCGGCGCCCTGCTCGATCTCGTTCCGCCGGGCCGTGTACGTCTGCTCCAGCTCGTCCTGCCGGGTCTTGTGTAGCTTCTCCAGCTCGGCGTGCCGGGTGGTGTGCTGCCTGTCCAGCTCGTCGCGGCGCTTGGCGAACTCCTGCTCGGCGGCGGCTCGGCGCTGGGCGAGCTCCTTGTCCGCCGCCTCCCGTCGGGAGTTGACCTCCTGCTCCACCCCGGCCCGCCAGGCGCCCAGTTCCTGCTGCGTCTGGGCGCGGGCGTGCTGGACGTACGCCTCGGTCTCGCTCCGCATCCGCTGGACGTACGCCTCGACCTCGGCCCGGTTGCGCTTGCCGGCGTCGGCGGCCTCGGTGGTGAGCCGGTTGGCCTCCTGCCGGGCCCGGCCGCGGGTCGCCTTCGCCGCCTCCTCGGCGTCGTCGACGATCTTCTTGGCCTCCTGGAGCGCCTTGGCGTGGGTGGCTCGGCTCGCCTCGGTCGCGGACTCGGTGAGGCGCTTGGCCTCCTGCTGGGCCTTGGCGTGCACCTCCTTGGCGGCCTCGCGGAGCTGGGTGGCCTCCTGCTGGGCTTTGGCCACTGCCGCCTTGGCCGACTCCCGCAGCCGGGTGGACTCCTGCTGGGCCCGGGTGTGGATCTCCTTGGCGGTGTCCCGGAGCTGGGTGGCCTCCTGCTGGGCCTTGGCGAGTGCGTCCTGGGCGGTCCGGCGCAGCGTCTCCGCCTCTTCCTTGGCGGTCCGGCGCAGCGTCTCCGCCTCTTCCTTGGCGGTCCGGCGCAGCGTCTCCGCCTCTTCCTTGGCGGTCCGGCTCAGCGTCTCCGCCTCGCCCTTGGCGGTCCGGCTCAGCGTCTCCGCCTCGTCCTTGGCGGCCTTCAGGTGGGCGTCCGCCTCGGCCTTGCGGGCGGCGGTGTGCCGCTCCTCCTCGGCTCGCCGGGCGGCGAGGGCGATCTCGAAGTCCTTCAGCGCCTGCGCGGCCTGCTTCCGGGCCTCCTCGATGATGTGCTCGGCGGCCGCCCGCCGCGCCTCGATCTCCTCGTTGGCGGAGGTGAGAATGTCGTCGGCCTGCTCCTCGGCCATGGTGAGGATCTGCTCGACCCGGGGCCCCAGGTGCCGGAACGAGGCGCGGTCCACCACGCCCACCTGCTTGCGCACCTGGGCGAGGTCGCGTTGCAGCACCTCGACCTGGCCGGCCAGCTTGTGGATCTGCGTGTACGCCTGCTCCCGCTCGGACGTCAGGGTGGCGATCTCGTGCTCCGCACGAGCGACGTACCGGTCGACCTGTCGTTTCTCGTACCCCCGCAGAGCGGACTCGAAGCTTGGCTCCGTGGTCACGTCCCCGCCGAGAGCAAACAGTTCCTCGCCGTGCGACATGCCCCCATCCTCACACGCATCCGGCTCTGCTGGGGCGATACGGACGCCCCTGTTGGGAGCTACTTCACCGATAGGACGGAACGGGCGGCGAAAGCATGACGGCGCGGGGTTCCACCGGTCACCCGGTGTCACCCCGCGCCGTGGATCATGCCCCGATGCGGGTGGTGCTCAGTTGGCCGACTCGGCGGTGACCCGCTCCTCGGAGCCCTCCTTCTTGGCCGCCTCCGGCTTGGCCGCGGCCGCCGGCACGCCCGGCACGATGCCGGCGAGACCGGAGAGCATCTGCCCGAGCTGAGAGGTGACGGCGTCCTTCTGCCGGGTGAGGTCCTCGACCTCGCGACGGGCCGCCTGGGTGGTCAGCTCGGCCTCGGTGCGGGCCTCGCTGAGCAGGCGCTGCGACTCGGCCTTGGCCTCGTTGAGCGTCTTCTCGGCCAGCGCCTTGGCCTTCTCCACCGTGTCGTTGGCGGTGCGCTCGGACTCGACCCGGCGGACCTCGGCCCGCTGCTCGATCTCCTTGGCCCGCTCCTGGGCCGCCCGGGCCCGCTGCTCGGCCTCGCTGACCAGCTTCTGCGTCTGCGCGACCTGCGCGGCGTGCCGCTCGGACTCCTCGCGCTCGGCCTTCTCCCGCCGCTCGGCGAGCTGGAGCTCCAGGGCCTGCAGGTCCTTGTCGCGCTTGTCCCGCGCGTCGGTGAGCAGCTTGGTCGCCTCGGCGCGCTTCTCCTCGGCCTCCCGCGCAGCCTTGGCCCGCTGCTGGGTGATCTCCCGCTCGGCGGTGGCCCGCAGGGTCGCCACCTCACGCTCGACGGTGGACTTCAGCTCGGCCACCTCGTGCGCGGTGACGGTACGCAGCTGCTTGGTCTCCCGCTCGGCGTCCGCGCGCAGCGTGTCCGCCTCGCGGCGGGCCTGGACCCGGACCTCCGCGGCCTCCCGCTCGGCGACGGTGCGGACGCTGCCGGCCTCCCGCTCCGCGGTGGCCTTCATCGCGGCCGCCTCGGCGCGCGCCTTGTCGGTGATCTCGCGGGCCTCGAGGCGGGCGGCGGAGAGGATGCCCTCCGACTCGCGCTTGGCCTCGTTGCGGTGGTCGTTGGCCTGCTCCTCGGCCAGCCGGAGGATCTGCTCGACGCGGGTGCCGAGGCCGGAGAGGGTCGGCCGGCTGTTCTCCTCGAGCTGCTTGTTGGTGTCGGTGAGCTTCTGCTCCAGCGCGTTCTGGCGCTGCTCGGCCTGGCGGAGCCGGCGCTGGGCGTCGTTCATCCGCTGCTCGGCCTCGGCGCGGGCCTGCTCGGACTGGGTCAGCGCGGCGGTCAGCCGGCCGATGAAGTCATCGACCTGACCGGTGTTGTATCCGCGCAGGCCAACGGTGAAATCGGGCTGCGAGTTCGCGTTGTCGAAGAACGCGAGAGGGGAGGACTGCTGCTGGGGCATTGGGACATACTCGCAGACCACCCGGGGTCGTTCGCAAGAGCGGTCCCGAGCTTTCGTGTCCTCATTACATGGTCAACTCCGGGCGCCGCCGGGACCCGGACCAAACGGCGATCTTGGCAGCTCCCGGGCGGGTCGGACGTCACGCATGGTGAACGGGAAAGGGGCCGCGGGACGAGGCCCCGCGGCCCTTTGTCAGCCGTGACTCGAATGGTGTGCCGGTCGGCGGAAAGGCAATGGCCGCCTCGCCGCAATGGTCGACCCGGCCGTACCCGTACGGGTCAGTGGCCCCGGAACCGGTTGATCGCCGTTTCGTGCCGGGCGCGCAGCTCGGTGTCGCGGACGCCGAGGCCGTCGGCGGGCGCGAGGCACCGGACGCCGACCTTGCCCTGGTGCGCGTTGCGGTGCACCTCGTACGCGGCCTGGCCGGTCTGCTCCAGCGGGTAGGTCCTGGACACCGTCGGGTGGATCTTCCCGAGCGCGACGAGGCGGTTGGCCTCCCACGCCTCGCGATAGTTGGCGAAGTGGCTGCCGACGATCCGCTTGAGGTGCATCCAGAGGTACCGGTTGTCGTACTGGTGCTGGTAGCCGCTGGTGGAGGCGCAGGTGACGATGGTGCCGCCGCGCTTGGCCACGTAGACGCTGGCGCCGAAGGTCTCCCGGCCCGGGTGCTCGAAGACGATGTCCGGGTCCTCGCCGCCGGTCAGCTCGCGGATCCGCTCGCCGAAGCGGCGCCACTCGTCCGGGTCCTGGGTCTCCTCGTCCTTCCAGAACCGGAAGCCCTCCGCCGCGCGGTCGATGACCAGGTCGGCGCCCATCTTCCGGCACAGCTCGGCCTTCTCCGGGGAGGAGACCACGCAGACCGGGATCGCCCCGCCGTTCAACGCCATCTGGGTGGCGTAGCCGCCCAGGCCGCCGGAGGCGCCCCAGATCAGCACCACGTCGCCCTGCTTCATGTTGGCCCCGTGGTGGGAGACCAGCTGCCGGTACGCGGTGGAGTTGACCAGCCCGGGGCTGGCCGCCTCCTCCCAGCTCAGGTGGCGCGGCTTGGGCATCAGCTGGTTGGCCTTGACCACGGCCAGCTCGGCGAGGCCGCCGAAGTTGGTCTCGAAGCCCCAGATCCGCTGCTGCGGGTCGAGCATGGTGTCGTCGTGGCCGGCCGCGTCCTCCAGCTCCACCGACAGGCAGTGCGCGACCACCTCGTCGCCGGCCTTCCACTTCGTCACCCCGGGGCCGGTGCGCAGCACCACGCCGGCGGCGTCCGACCCGACCACGTGGTACGGCAGGTCGTGCCGGCGGGTCAGCTCGGAGAGCCGGCCGTAGCGCTGGAGGAACTTGAAGGTCGACAGCGGCTCGAAGATGCTGGTCCAGACGGTGTTGTAGTTGATGGCGCTGGCCATCACCGCGACCAGGGCCTCGCCGGGGCCGAGCTCCGGGGTGGGCACCTCCTGCAGGTGCAGGGCCTTGCGCGGGTCCTTGTCCCGGGTGGCCATCCCGTCGAACATCCGGGTGTCCTCGGCGCGCACCACCACGCCCCGGTAGGTCTCCGGTACCGGCAGGCCGGCGAGGCCGGCGAGCTCCCGCTCCGGCTGGTCGGAGCCTTCCGCCGCCATGATCGCTTCGAGGATGTCCTGCACGGTGACCTCCCGTTCGTCCGCACCCACGCCCGGGGGGCAGGGGGTGCTGCCATCGTCGGCGCCGGTGCGACCGACCGCCATGTCGGCAATCGACACATCCGGCACCGGTCGCGCTCCTGTGGGGCCGGACGTTACTGAACGGTAGCTAGGGCGGGAAGTCCTCTGTGAAAAACTGCATCGACCGATGCGTGGAGCTGTCCGTGGGAAGGCCCAACCGCGCAGCGCCGCACGCCTTCCCGCGTGGTGGGACGCCGGCACGGTGGGCCGGTCCGGACTGCGGCAGGTCGCCGCGTCCCGGACCGGGACCCCGCGACCTGCCGCATCCGACGAACCGAACCGGTCAGTGGCCGTCGGCGGCCGGCTCCACCAGCTCGACCAGGACGCCACCGGCGTCCTTTGGGTGGACGAAGTTGATCCGGGAGTCGGCGGTGCCGCGCTTCGGCTTCTCGTAGAGCAGTCGGACGCCGCGTTCCCGCAGCGCAGCGCAGGCCGCGTCGATGTCCGCCACCGTGTACGCGACCTGCTGCACGCCCGGCCCGTTGCGGTCGAGGAACTTGGCGATCGTCGACTCCGGGGTGAGCGGGGCGAGCAGCTGCACGCAGCCGCCCTCGGTGGTCGGGCCGACGGCCAGCATCGCCTCGCGTACGCCCTGCTCGGCGTTGGTCTCGGTGTGCACGCAGCGCATCCCGAAGGTGCGCTGGTAGAAGTCGATCGCGGCGTCCAGGTCGGCCACCGCGATCCCGACGTGGTCGATGCGGCGCAGCCCGATGTCTGTGACGTAGTCCGCAGCGGGCTCGACGGGGGAGTTCTCTGCCATGGCGCTAGTCTGACCGAACAATCGTTAAGGCGTACAGCTCGGCACCCCCTCGGAGGCAGGCATGGCTTCGGTGATCGTCAGCGGCGCGCGGACCCCCATGGGCCGGCTGCTGGGCAACCTCAAGGACCTCCCGGCGACGAAGCTCGGCGGGGTGGCGATCAAGGCCGCGCTGGAGCGCGCCGGCGTCGCCCCCGACCAGGTGCAGTACGTGATCATGGGGCAGGTGCTCCAGGCCGGCGCCGGTCAGATTCCGGCCCGGCAGGCGGCGGTCGAGGCGGGCATCCCGATGTCCGTGCCGGCCCTGACCATCAACAAGGTCTGCCTCTCCGGCCTGGACGCGATCGCCCTGGCCGACCAGCTCATCCGGGCCGGGGAGTTCGACATCGTGGTGGCCGGCGGCATGGAGTCGATGACCAACGCCCCGCACCTGCTGCTCGGTCAGCGCAGCGGCTACAAGTACGGCGACGTCACGATCAAGGACCACATGGCCCTCGACGGGCTCAGCGACGCCTGGGACTGCTGCTCGATGGGCGAGTCGACCGAGCGGCACGGCGTCAAGCACGGCATCACCCGCGAGGAGCAGGACGCCTTCGCCGCGGCCAGCCACCAGCGGGCCGCCGCCGCGCAGAAGAACGGCCACTTCGCCGACGAGATCACCCCGGTGGTCATCCCGCAGCGCAAGGGCGAGCCGCTGGTGATCAACGAGGACGAGGGCATCCGCCCGGACACCACCGCCGAGTCGCTGGGCAAGCTGCGCCCGGCGTTCACCAAGGACGGCACCATCACTGCCGGCAGCTCCTCGCCGATCTCGGACGGGGCCGCCGCGGTGGTCGTGATGAGCAAGGCCAAGGCCAAGGAGCTGGGGCTTACCTGGCTGGCCGAGATCGGCGCGCACGGCAACGTGGCCGGTCCGGACAACTCGCTGCACTCGCAGCCGTCCAACGCCATCAACCACGCCCTGAAGAAGGGCGGCCTCAGCGTCGCCGACCTCGACCTCATCGAGATCAACGAGGCGTTCGCCCAGGTCGGCATCCAGTCCGCGCGGGACCTCGGGATCAGCACCGACAAGGTGAACGTCAACGGCGGCGCCATCGCGCTCGGCCACCCGATCGGCATGTCCGGCGCCCGGCTGGTGCTCACCCTTGCGCTGGAGCTCAAGCGGCGTGGCGGCGGCACCGGCGCGGCCGCGCTCTGCGGTGGCGGCGGCCAGGGCGACGCGCTGATCATCCACGTGCCGGCGGGCGGCGAGAGCTGACCGTGGGCGAAACCGTCGAGAACGCCCCGGCGGCCACCGGATCGGTGCGCCGCAGCCGGGACGTACCGATGCTGGTGGAGCGGGCCCGCGCGGGTGACCCCCGCGCGGTGGCCCGGCTGATCACCCTGGTCGAGTCCGGCGACGAGGTGCTGCCGCAGGTCGCGGCGGCCCTCGCGCCGTACGCCGGTCAGGCCCAGGTGGTGGGCCTGACCGGGTCCCCGGGGGTGGGCAAGTCGACCACCACGAACGAGCTGGTCCGGGCGCTGCGGGCGCGCGGCCACCGGGTCGGCGTGCTGGCCATCGACCCGTCCAGCCCGTTCACCGGCGGGGCGATCCTGGGCGACCGGGTCCGGATGCAGGACCACGCGACCGACCCGGGCGTCTACATCCGCTCGATGTCCAGCCGGGGTCACCTCGGCGGGCTCTCCGCGGCGACCCCGCAGGCGGTCCGGGTGCTGGAGGGCGCCGGCTGCGACGTGGTGCTGGTGGAGACCGTCGGCGTCGGGCAGGCCGAGGTGGAGGTGGCCTCGCTGGCCGACACCACGCTGGTGCTGCTCGCCCCGGGCATGGGCGACGCGATCCAGGCGGTGAAGGCCGGCATCCTGGAGATCGCGGACGTCTTCGTGGTCAACAAGGCCGACCGGGACGGCGCCGACGCCACCGTCCGCGACATCCAGGGCATGATCGCCCTGGGCGAGCGCGGGCCGGGGGAGTGGCGGCCGCAGGTGGTGCGGGCCGTCGCCGCGCGGGGCGAGGGAATCGACGACATCGCCGCCGCCATCGACAAGCACCGCGGCTGGCTGGAGCAGCACGACGAGCTGCGCCGCCGCCGGGAGGCGCGGGCCGCCGCCGAGGTCGAGGCCATCGCGCTGGGCGTCCTCCGCAACCGGATCGGCTCCCTGCGCGACGGTACGGAGCTGCCGACGCTCGCCGCCAAGGTGGCCGAGGGCGCGATCGACCCGTACGCCGCCGCGGACGAACTGCTGGCCCAGCTCGGCGCCTGACCCGTCCACTCCGGACCCCGGCCAACTAGTACGCTCGCACCGCCTCACTGCCGTGGGGCGGTGCGCGCGTGTGTGGTGGGGGAAGAGCATGGCTGACGAGGCGACCCAGGAGTTGTCGGTGACGCCGGACGCGGTGGCGGGCGGCACGACCCACGTCTCCGACGAGGTGGTGGAGAAGATCGCGGTGGCCGCCGCGAAGTCGGTGCCCGGGGTGGCCGAGCTGGGTGGGGACGTGGCCCGGTTCTTCAACGCGGTGCTCGACAAGGTCGGGCTGGACCAGGTGGGCGACGCGACGAGGGGCTGCTCGGCGCACGTCACGAACGGCGCGGCGGTGGTCAACCTGGTGCTGGTGATCTCCGCCGGCCGGCCGGTGCCGGAGGTGACCGACGCGGTGCGGTCGGCGGTGACGGCGGCGGTCGAGGCGTACGGGCTGCGGGTGGACGAGATCAACATCCGGGTCGACGACGTGGCCCTGGGCCGTCCGGCGGTCCCGTCGGCCTGAGGCTGCCCGCGGCGCCGTCCACGTCGATCGGGTGGGTCGTGGTCAGCGCCGGTCCGTTCAGTCCAGTGCCGCCCGAACCTGCGGTGGCACCTGGAGGAGGTCCAGGCTGTTCCGCCACAGCGTCTCGAGCTGGGCCGGATCGTTGAGCAGCTTCGCGAGCAGCGCGCGTCCCTCGATCTGGGCGACCATGGACCGCGCGGCTTCGTGGGCGTCGACCGACGCGCCGGCCTGCCCCAGGTCCTTCGCCTCGACAATCACCTGCTCGATGAGGTCGATCTGGGCCTCGAAGATCTCCTGGAGCCGGCTGCGGATCTCCTCGGCCTGGTTGCTGAGCTCCAGCGCGAGGTTGCCGAAGAGGCAACCGACGACCAGGCCGCCCTTCCGCTGCCCGGCGCGTTGCACCTCCTCGGTGGCCTGGAACAGGTCCCGTAGGCGCCGCAGCGGGTCGCGGTCGCTGCTGAGCAGTTCGACCCACTGCCGCCGCTGGCTCGCCCAGTGTTCGTCGATGACGGTGAGCGCCAGGGCCTGCTTGGACTCGAAGAAGTAGTAGAAGCTGCCCTTGGGCACGTTCGCCGTGGTGCAGATCTCCGCCACGCCCAGCGCCGAATATCCGCGCTGTTCCAGCAGCGTCGCGGCCGCACCGAGGATCTTGTTCCGCGCGTCACTCGTCCGTCCCATGCCTTTGACGATACACGACCGGTCGGCTAGCTTTTTGTCGACCAGTCGTCTACTGGGCATACAGGCCCCCGGCCAACAGGGCATCGGCCAGTCAGGAAGAGGAACGTCATGAGCAGCACGCAGGGACAGAAGGTCGCCGTGATCACCGGGGCGTCGCAGGGCATCGGCGCCGGCCTCGTGGCGGCGTACCGCAAGCTCGGGTACGGCGTCGTGGCGACCTCGCGCTCGATCGGCGACGCCGGCGACCCGGAGATCGTCACCGTCCGGGGCGACATCGCCGACGCCGACACCGCGGAGCGGGTGATCAACGCCGCCCTGGAGCGCTTCGGCCGCATCGACACCCTGGTCAACAACGCGGGCGTCTTCATCGCCAAGCCGTTCACCGACTACACCGACGAGGAGTACGACCTGGCCACCGGGATCAACCTCGCCGGGTTCTTCCACCTCACCCGGCGCGCCCTGCCGCACCTGCTGGCCACCGGCGCCGGACACATCGTCACCATCACCACCAGCCTCGTGGACAATGCCAACTCCAACGTCCCGTCCGTGCTGGCGTCGTTGACCAAGGGTGGCCTCAGCTCCGCGACCAAGTCCCTGGCGATCGAGTACGCGAGCCGGGGCGTCCGGGTCAACGCCGTCGCGCCCGGCGTCATCAAGACCCCGATGCACCCGGTCGAGACCCACGCGGCGCTCGCCGGCCTGCACCCGGTCGGCCGGATGGGCGAGACCAGCGACATCGTCGACGCCGTCGTCTACCTCGAGTCGGCGCCCTTCGTCACCGGCGAGATCCTGCACGTCGACGGTGGCCAGAACGCCGGTCACTGACCCCACCGCAACCCGCAGAAAGGACCACGCCGATGCCGATCGTCACCATCCAGATCACCCGGGAGGGCAGCACGCCCGGTGCGTCCGCGGCGACCGCCGAGGAGAAGGCCGCCCTCATCAAGGGGGTGAGCGAACTGCTGCTCGACGTCCTGAACAAGCCGTTGGACTCGACCTTCGTGGTGATCGACGAGGTCGACACCGAGAACTGGGGACGGGGCGGCCTCCCGGTCGAGCAGTACCGACGACAGCAGAACTCAGGCTCACCGGAGTAACCGCACGGGTGCGTACCGGCCGGTCAGGTTACCGGCCGGTACGAACATCCTTAGCGATCGTTCAGGCAGCCGTTCTACACTCGGTCTTCAGTCGAGGACTCGAGGAGGAGGAGCTCCGCGGATGAACGCCGACGAGATCGCCGCCGGACGGGCACGCTGGCAGGCCCGCTACGACGCCGCGCGCAAGCGGGACGCGGACTTCACCACGCTCTCCGGGATGACCGTGGACCCGGTGTACGGCCCGCCGGAGGGCAGCGCGTACCCGGGCTTCGAGCGGATCGGCTGGCCGGGCGAGTTCCCGTACACCCGGGGGCTGCACCCCACCGGCTACCGCGGGCGGACCTGGACGATCCGGCAGTTCGCCGGGTTCGGCAACGCCCAGCAGACCAACGAGCGTTACAAGATGATCCTCGGCGCGGGCGGCGGCGGGCTCTCGGTCGCGTTCGACATGCCGACGCTGATGGGCCGCGACTCCGACGACCCGCAGGCGCTCGGCGAGGTCGGCCACTGCGGCGTGGCCATCGACTCGGCCGCCGACATGGAGGTGCTCTTCGGCGGCATCGACCTGGCCGGCGTCACCACCTCGATGACCATCTCCGGCCCGGCCGTGCCGGTCTTCTGCATGTACCTGGTCGCCGCCGAGCGGCAGGGCGCCGACCTGTCCACCCTGGACGGTACGTTGCAGACGGACATCTTCAAGGAGTACATCGCGCAGAAGGAGTGGCTCTTCGACCCGGAGCCGCACCTGCGCCTGATCGGCGACCTGATGGAGTACTGCGCCCGGGAGATCCCGCGGTACAAGCCGCTGTCGGTCTCCGGGTACCACATCCGGGAGGCCGGCTCGACCGCCGCGCAGGAACTGGCGTACACCCTGGCCGACGGGTTCGGCTACGTCGAGCTGGGGCTGTCGCGCGGGCTGGACGTCAACGTCTTCGCCCCGGGGCTGAGCTTCTTCTTCGACTCCCACGTGGACTTCTTCGAGGAGATCGCCAAGTTCCGGGCCGCCCGCCGGATCTGGGCCCGCTGGCTGCGCGACGTCTACGGCGCCACCAGCGAGAAGGCCCTCTGGTTGCGGTTCCACACCCAGACCGCCGGGGTGTCGCTGACCGCCCAGCAGCCGGTCAACAACGTGGTGCGGACGGCCGTCGAGGCGCTCGCCGCGGTGCTCGGCGGGACCAACTCGCTGCACACCAACGCCCTCGACGAGACCCTCGCCCTGCCCACCGACGAGTCGGCCGAGATCGCCCTGCGTACCCAGCAGGTGCTGATGGAGGAGACCGGGGTGACCAACGTGGCCGACCCGCTCGGCGGGTCGTGGTACGTCGAGGCGCTCACCGACAAGATCGAGGCCGAGGCGGAGGAGATCTTCGCCCGGATCCGGCAGCTCGGTGGCGAGGGCCCGCACAAGATCGGTCCGATGACCTCGGGCATCCTGCGCGGCATCGAGGACGGCTGGTTCACCGGCCACATCGCCGAGTCGGCCTTCGTCTACCAGCAGGCGCTGGAGAAGGGTGACAAGAGGATCGTCGGGGTCAACTGCCACACCGGCACGGTTTCCAAGGACCTGGAGATCCTGCGCATCTCGCACGAGGTGGAGTTGGAGCAGCGTCGGGTGCTGGCCGAGCGCAAGGCCGCCCGCGACGAGACCGCGGTCAAGGCCGCCGTCGCCCGCATGGTCGAGGTCAGCCGTACCGACGAGAACATGATCCCGGCCATGCTCGAGGCGATCCGCGCCGAAGCCACCCTTGGCGAGATCTGCGACGCCCTCCGCGCCGAGTGGGGCATCTACCGCGAACCCGCCCGCTTCTAACCC
>NZ_QGKS01000148.1 GCF_003172935.1 Micromonospora sicca
GGGCGGGTCGGGTCGTTGTGCTGCGGCGTGTGCTCGCTCATGTGGTGTCGGCTCCGCGCCGCGCGGGCAGTGCGCTGACACCCTCAAACCCGCGTTTGTGTGCTCTGGCGAACGCCCCCCGTTCTCACAGCGACTCACAGCCGCTCACAACCGGCGCGAGTTGAGCACACAGCCCCGATATGTCCCTCCGTCCGTCCGTCGCCTGCTGATTGCCCGCCTGGCGGAGGAGCCCCTGCCACCGGTGCGCGTCGCACCGCAGCGATGGAAAGGCAGCGGATGAATCGGCAGGTTCGGAAGCATCGGCGGGCTGCTTCACCCGGCGGAACGCCGCCGAGTCTCTGCCGCGAGCACGCTAGGGCACGGCTCCCCGACTACCTCGTCCAGTGCTCGGCGCAGCACCAGCGCGGCCGGGCCTTTGTCGGGGGCAGTCGTCGACGACCAAGGGCTGTCTGCCTCCCGCCATCATGGCCGCCTGGTGCGGGTGAGTGGGGCAAGGGCGGCGGCGAGCAGCAGCAGGATGCCACCGAGGACGTAGACGGCCTGGATGCCGATCTGGTCGGCCAGCGCTGCGCCGATGCCGAGGGAGGCCAGGCGACCGATCTGCCAGGTGATGTCGAAGGTGGCCATGACCCGGCCGCGGACGGCGTCGGGCACGGTCGCTTGCAGCATTGAGTTGAAGGTGACGGCCCCGGTGGAGGTGCCCAGCCCGTAGACGGCCAGGGCGGCGGTAGCCGGGGGCAGGCTCGACACGGCGGCGAGGGTGAGATCGACGCCGCCGCGCAGGGCGTAGGGGCCGAACACCCAGCCTGGCCGGGCTGGGTCACGGATGAGACGGACCAGTACGAGCGGTCCGAGTACGGCGCCGACTCCGATCGCGCCGATGGCGATGCCGTAGCCAGCGGGCGGGGCATGTAGATGGTCGCGGATGTAGACGACCAGCAGGGCGCTCGTTGCCCCTGCGGACAGGGCGGCGAGGGTCTGGCCGACCGCTAGTGCGGTCAGCCGCCGGTCGGCGGTGATGTGCCGGACACCGGCGGCGGCGCTGGTCCACCAGCCGCGCCACCGCCCGCCCGCGCTGGCATCGCTGTCGGCCGCTGCCGGCCGGGCAGGCTCAGGCAACCGGACGAGCAGGGCCGCCGAGACCAGGTAGCTGACCGCGTTGATCCAGAACGCGATCTTGAAGCCCGCCGCCGTGATGACCAGGCCGCTGACCGGGGCTAGGGCGATCTGTGACAGCACGGCTGCCGTCCAGATGCCGCTGTTCGCCGCGACCAGCCGGTCACGGTCAACGAGATTGGGCAGCACCGCCCCGGCCGCCGGGTTGAAGAAGACCGTCGCCGCTGACATGCCCGCAGCAATGGCATAGACCGCGCCGACGTGATCGGCTACCAGCGGCAGCACCCCGGCCAGCACTGCCCGGACCAGGTCAGCGGAGATCATTACGGTGCGCCGGGGCAGCCGGTCGACCACCGCACCAGCCAGCGGAGCCAGCAGCAGCACCGGCACGATCTCGGCCGCCACCACCCCGGCGACGCCCAGCCCGGAACCGGTCAGCTCGAACACCAGCAGACTCAGCGCCACGGTGGCCGCGACATCGCCCCACTGCGACACCGTCCTGGCCGCCCACAACCGCCGGTATCCGGGTATCGCGAACACCGCCCGCAGTCCGGATGACCGGCCCCGCTTTGCCTCACCGCGCACCATCACCGACGCATCCTGCCGCATAGTTATTCATCTATGGCATGGCGCTGTCAGTCCTGCCCTGAGAGGCGCTGGCGGCGACGTCGGCCGTGTCATGACATCGCCGCCGATGACATCCGGGTGACGCCGTCCCGATGTCTGTCACCGTCCGTCGACGCCGCGCGATGACATCAACGGCGACCGGTGTGACATTGCGGTATGCGCAAGGTCGACGTGAGTGATTGTGAGTGCCTGCGAGCGGCTGTGAGTGTCATCGCCGGCGTTGTCATCGTCGCCGCCATCGGTCGGCGGACCCTCACCCGACGGGCGCGGAGAGCCGATGCCATGGCGGGGTGGCGACGTCACAGTGCAGCTCAAGGACCGTGCCACACATCGATGTCTACGACTGCAGTCGATGTCAGGGATCGCATGTCAGAGCTGGTGTCACTCCCGTCGCGGCGGTGTCAGAGGCGGGGCGACCTGCGCTGTGAGGGTTTTGTGAGGCGGTCGTGCCGTAATCGGCGCCTGCCTGACGCCGGACATCACGACGGCATCGATTTGACGATCTTCGTTGACATGGAGCGTGTGACATGACCGCGTTTGACATCGACTGGCCTGCCTCGCCGCTGGAGGCTGCCGATGCCGCGTTCGCGGCGCTCACCTGCGATCCCGAACCGATGACACTCGATCTTGACACGTTCGACCGTGTCACCGGCCTGCCCGGCGGTGTGATGACACTGCCGGCGCTGCGGGACTGGCTCCTGGCGCACCCGCGCGCCTACCGGGCGCGTGACGAGGTGTGGCGGGACCTGGTGCGCCGGGCCCGCCTCGGCGGGCCGGCGTGGGTGATCGCCGCGGTCGGGATGGCGATGCCGGCGCTGCGCCGCTACGCCAATCACCTGTGCGCGGGCTACGCCGGCGACCCGGACGACATCGGGGCGGAGGTCCTCACCGGCTTCCTGGGCGCGCTGCGCGACCGGGTTGACCTGGCCCGCGACGCCCCGTACGCGGCGTTGTGCCGGGCGGCGTTCCGGGCCGGCTACGCCCTGCGCCAACAGGCCGGCGAGTACACGTCGGTGGACAACGTCGACCACGTCACCGGTCCCCGTACCCCCACCGTGCCCTACGGGCACCCGGACCTGCTCGTCCAACGGGCGGTCGGCCTGGGCATCCTCGACCGGGAGGACGAGCAGCCCTACATCGACATCCGGCTCGGGCGGCGGGCGATCGAACCGGTCGCCGCCCGCCTCGGCATCACCGTCGACGCGCTGCGCATGCGGCTGGGGCGCATCGACACCCGCATCGCCGACGCCCTCGCCAGCGGGCTGCTCACCGGCGTCACCAGTCAGCAGGCGGCCCGCGAGCTCGCCGGTCAAGCCGAGCACCGCGCCGCCACCCGCACCGGCCGCGCCACGGCCAGCCGCCGCACCGCAAGCGAGCTGACGGTGCCCGCGACGACTGCCCTCGCCGCCTGAATCACAGCTGCGCACCGCGTCAAGCCGGTGCCGCCACATTCGCCCCGTGAACGTCCTCGCCGGTGGCACCGCCCGCCGGCGAGGACGTTCGGCTGTGTCGATCCTTGACCCACGGTGGACCCCGACCACGGTGTCGGGGTCCACCGCTGTTCGTCCTCGTCGAACCGGATCTGTCCGCCTCACCACCCTGACCTTCGCTGCGCCCCGTACCCCCGGACAGACAACGGGCCAGCTGGCAGGCCCTCGACGCTCACAAGCACTCACAGCGGCTCACGGCGCAGCCCTTTTCTGTGAGTCAAAGCCACAGCGGGCCGCTTGCCCCCGGGAGGCCGGTTCCAAATCGCGGATCGGGAACCCCCCGCTGTGACCTGCGGTGGAAGTCATCTGGGCGGCGCTGTGAGCCGCTGTGAGCGGGGACCGTGTTCGCCAGAGCACACAAATGCGGGTTTGAGGGTGCGGAACTCTTCACGCCCCGGCTGAGCCCGGGCACGCGAAGGTTTCGCCCGCCGTCGGGCCCGGACATCGTCGGGCCGCCGCGAGCTGGACGCCTCGGGTGCCGCGCAGTGCTTGGTGCGCTGACACCTCATCGAACACCGCAACCCGCAAGGGAGGACGAGCTCCTCCCGAGGTCAGTGCCGCTCGTGACGTCTCCCGTTCTCCGCGCCCGACGGTGGTCCCCTTGACCGCCCGCTAGCGCCCCGCCGCCGTCACCAGGGGCGGGGCCGGAGGTGACCCCATCCATGTCCCGCATCCCGGCACGCCTGCGTGCCCTGCCCCAGCACCGCATCATCCGCTTCACCGGCCGGGCCACCACCGTCGCGGCCGCGCTCGTCGTGTTCCTGGCCGTGCCCACGGCCGCGTTCGCCGGCACCGGCGAGCCGCTGTATTTGGCGGCGAACTCTCTGCCGGTCGTGATCGGCAACCTGCAGACGTGGCTGATGGGCATCCTCGCCGCGCTGGCCACTTTGTTCCTGGTCCTGGCCGGCGTGTACTGGGCCACCGCTGGCGGTGACCCGGTCCAGGTCGACAAGGCCAAGGGAGCGCTGAAGAACGCCCTGGTCGGCTACGGCCTGGCCGTCCTCGCACCGGTGCTGCTGGACATCGTCCAGGGCATCGTCGGGGGCTGAGGGTCATGGGTTGGCTGCTCGACCAGATCCTCGACTGGCTGGCGGCGGCGATCCTCGCGTGTCTGGACGCGCTGATCGGGGTGATCAGCAGCGCGCTGCTGATCACCCCGAACGTCACCGCGCTGCCGCAGGTGCAGGCGTTGACCGGGCGTTCGGTGCTGGTCGTCGACACCGTCTTCGTCCTGGCGTTCGTCGCCGCCGGCGTGCTCACCATGACCGCCGGCGGCGACGAACGCTCCCGCTACACGATCAAGGACCTCGCCCCGAGGTTGATCGTCGGGTTCGTAGCCGCCCACTTCTCCCAGCTGTGGTGCGGCATGCTCATCGACCTCGCCAACGCCCTCACCGCCGCGCTCACCACCCCCGAGGGGGACAGCGACGGAGCGCTGCGAGCGATCAGAACTCACATCACCGCCGGGCAGGACAAGACCGCGGTGCTGCTGTTCGTCGTCTGCGTGGCCATCATCGCGGTCCTTCTGGCCGGCACCGCGTTCAGCGTGATCGTCAGGTTCGCCGTCGTGCTGGTGCTGACCGCGTTCGCTCCCCTGGCGCTGGCGGGTCATGCGCTGCCGCAGACCGACCCGGTGGCGCGGTTGTGGTGGAAGGCCTACGCCGGCACCCTCGCGGTGCCGGTCGTGCAGGGCTTCACCCTTTACGCCGGGCAGTGGATGCTCACCGATCCCGCCCACCTGCTGCCCGTGCTCGGCCTGCCGGTGGATCCGGGCGGGATCATCAACCTGTTCGTGGTCATGGTCATGCTGTGGACCACCCTGCGGGTACCCGCCCTGATGCGCCGCTTCG
Source organism: Micromonospora sicca (assembly GCF_003172935.1). Taxonomy (GTDB): domain Bacteria; phylum Actinomycetota; class Actinomycetes; order Mycobacteriales; family Micromonosporaceae; genus Micromonospora; species Micromonospora sicca. The sequence goes on from NZ_QGKS01000148.1 coordinate 5,084, forward strand.
TGACCACCAGCGGCGGGGGCACGAACATGCTCGGCGCGGCGGTGCGGGTCATCGTGGTGCAACAGGTCACCCGGTCGATACCCGGCCTAGCCCGAATCCGGACGGTGACCCGATGAGCCGCCACGACCGCGACACAGAGCCGGGGCGGGCGCGGATGCCGGCCGACGTCGACGCACCGGACAAGGTGCTCTACGGGCTCACTTTCCGGCAGCTGGCCATCCTCGCCATCGCCGCCCTCGCCTTCTACGGCGCCTGGCGGGCTCTGCACGACCTGCTGCCGGCGCCGGTGCTGCTCGGTGCCGCTGTCGTCATGGGTGGGCTGGTATTCGGCATCGCCGTGGGCCGCCGCGACGGGCTGTCCCTGGACGTGTGGCTGCTCGCCGCCGTGCGGCACTCGCGCGCACCGCGAGCGCTGTCGACCACCGACACGACGTCGACGACACCGGACTGGGTGCAGGCCCCGAAGAGCAAGGTGATGCTGCCCGCGCCGTTGAAGCTGCCCGCCGACGCGATCGACGACAGCGGGGAGATCCGCCTCGGCGGCACCCGGGCGGCAATGGTCGCCGCCACCAACGTCAACCTCGCCCTGCGCACCCCGGACGAGCAGGCAGCGCTGGTCGACACCTTCGGGCGGTGGCTCAACAGCCTGTCGACGCCGACGCAGATCGTCGTGTCCGCGCAGCCGGTCGACCTGCACTCCCACGCCCGCACGCTGGCGCAGACGGCGGACGGCCTCCCGCACCCGGCCCTCGCGGACGCGGCGGCCGACCACGCCCGGTTCCTCGACCAGCTCGCCAAGAGGCGGGATCCGCTGCGCCGACAGGTCCTCATCGTCACCCAAACCGGCACCGGGGAGCGGGGGGAGAATGCCGCCCGCCGCCGCGCCGACGACACCGTGCGGGCCCTGTCCGGGCTGGGGGTCACCACCCGCGCCCTGGACGGGGCGGCGGTCACCGCCGCGATCGCCGCCGCAGCGGACCCGTACCGGCAGCCTAGGCCTGGTGGCCTCGCCGGCCCCGACACCGTCATCAGCGGCCCCGTAGACGGCAGCCGGAACACCTCACTCCGAAGGGATCGATCATGAATTGGACCCGGACCGGCTTGACGGCTCGACGACGGGCGGACGCGTTGGCGATGCGCGCCGCGGGAGGTGTGGCGGCGACGGTCGCCCCGGCCTCGGTGGAGGTCACCCCGCGGATGCTGCGGGTGGGTGACGGCTACGCCGCCACGCTCGTGGTCACCGGCTACCCGGCCGAGGTCGGCCCGGCCTGGCTCGAGCCGCTGCTGTCCTGGCCGGGCCGTCTCGATTTGGCGCTGCACATCGACCCGCTGCCGGCGCCTGTGGCGGCGTCGCGGCTGCGCGACCAGCGCGCCCGGTTCGAGTCCAGCCGAAGATCCGACAGCGAGCGGGGCAAGCTTCCTGACCCGTATGTGGAGGCTGCCGCCGACGACGCCGCTGATCTCGCCGAACGTCTCGCACGGGGAGCGGCGAAGCTGTTCCGGGTCGGGCTGTACCTGACCGTGCACGCCCGCACCGAGGCCGAACTCCTCGACGCGTGCGCGCAGGTCAGGGCCGCCGCCGCCTCCACCCTGATCGAGGTCCAGCCCGCGACGTGGCGGCATTTCGCCGGCTGGACCACCACCCTGCCCCTGGCCACGGACTCCCTGCGGATGCTGCGCACCATGGACACCCAGGCCTTGGCCGCCGCGTTCCCCCTGGCCAGCGCTGACCTGCCGGCGCCGCTGCCAGGCGACCCGGCAGCGGAGGGCGGGGTGCTCTACGGCGTCAACCCGGACTCCGGCGGCGTCGTGTGGTGGGACCGGTGGGCGCAGGAGAACCACAACTCCGTTGTCCTGGCCCGCTCCGGCGCCGGGAAGAGCTACTTCGTCAAGCTGGAGATCCTGCGCAACCTCTACGACGGGGTGCACATCGCCGTCATCGACCCCGAGGACGAATACCTTCGCCTGGCCGACGCTGTCGGCGGGGCCATCGTGCGCCTCGGCGTCGCGGGGGTGAAGGTCAACCCCCTTGACGTGCCGGCTGGGGACACCCGCCCGGACGTCCTCACCCGCCGCGGCTTGTTCCTGCACACGCTGATCAGCGTGCTGTTGGGGCAGCAGCCGCCGCCGGCCGAACGCGCCGCGTTGGACCGAGCGATCCTGGCCGTCTACCGGCAGGCCGGCATCACCGCCGATCCGGCCACGCATCACCGGCCGGCTCCGCTGCTGCGCGACCTCGCCGCGACCCTGCGCGCCGACGCCGACACCGCGGCGCAGCACCTCGCCGCCCGGCTCGTCCCCTGGGTGGAAGGGTCCTTCTCCGACCTGTTCGACGGGCCGACCACCACCCGCCCAGACGGGCACCTGGTCGTGTGGTCCCTGCGGCATCTGCCCGACGAACTGCGCACCGTCGGCACCCTCCTCGCCCTCGACTCGACCTGGCGGGAGGTCGACGCGCCCGGCCGGGCACGGCTGTCCACCCGCCGGCTGGTCGTAGTCGACGAGGCGTGGCTGCTGATGCGCGACGGTGAGGGCGCCCGGTTCCTGTTCCGCATGTCCAAGGCCGCTCGTAAGCGCAACGCTGGCCTGACTGTGGTCACCCAGGACGTCGCCGACGTCCTGGACACCGACCTCGGCCAGGCCGTGGTCGCCAACGCCGCCACCCAGGTGCTGCTCAAGCAGGCCCCGCAAGCCATCGACGCGATCGGCGACGCGTTCGGCCTCACCGCCGGGGAACGGCGGCTGCTGCTCGCCGCCCGCGTCGGAAACGGCTTGTTGATCTCTGGCACCAACCGCACCAGCTTCGAAGCCATCTCGTCCGACGCGGAGCACCTGCTGTGCACGACCCGGCCGGCGGACCTGGCCGACCTCGACGACGAGGAGGACCACCTGTGAGACCCCAAGACACCATCATCCTGAGCCCACCGACACCGGCGCCCAGCCCTTCCGGGTCGGGCGCCGAGTTCGTGGCACCCCCGACCGGGCCTGGCGGGTGGGTCGTTGACGCCGGCGGGTGGGCTGTGCAGCGGCCGTGGCTGCTCGCGGTGGCCGCCGCCGCGGTGGTCGTCTACGTGGCGGCGCGCAACCTGCTCGAGGTGTGGCGGCACCGCCGGCACGCCGACGGCGCCCGCCTCGTGACGATCGCCCCGCCGCCCGAGGTGGACCCGCACGGCGCCGCCGCCCTGTGGGCCAACCTCGCCGGCATACTCACCCCGTCGCGGCGTCGACGCCTGCTCTACGGCAGCCCGCACGTGGTGTGGCAGTACACGTGGACCGGCCGGCGGCTGCTGATATCGCTGTGGGTGCCGGGCACGGTGCCGCAGGGGGCGGTGGAGGCGGCGGTGCGGGCCGCGTGGCAGGGTGCGGCCACGAGCACCGACGAGGCGCCGCCGCCGATCCCGCTGCAGGTGCGCGCGGCGGTGGGCGGGCACCTGCTGCCCACCGCCGCCGAGTGGTTTCCCTTCGCCACCGACCATGACAACGACCCGCTGCGGGCGCTGATGTCCGCCGGCTCGCAGCTCAAGGCCGACGAGCACGCCTGCGTGCAGATCCTGGCCCGCCCCGCCACACCGCGGCGCGCCGCTAGGGCGCGGCGGGCGGCCGGCCGGATGCGCGACGGCAAGACCGGCGTCCCGGCGATCAATCCGGCGGCGCCGCTGCTGTGGCTGATCGAGCTGTTCCTGCCGGGGCGCACCGGCAGCGCGGGCCGCGGTGCCCAGCCCGCGGCCGGCCGCGATCCGGTGGTGCAGCGCGATGTGCGGGCGATCCTGGACAAGACCGCGCACCCGCTGTGGCAGACCGGCATCCGCTACGCCGCGGCGAAGGACAGCCAGCGAAGCGGCTCCGACCCGCGGGGCCGCCTGCGGGCCGTGGCGGACGCGGTCGCCTCCAGCTTCGCCGTCTACGCCGGCCGCAACCGGCTCGCGCACCGTGCGCGGATGCCGTCGCCGGTCGCGGTCCTGGCCGGGCGCCGCCTCGCAGCGGGGTTCCTCGCCTCGACGCCGGAGCTGGCCGGGTTCGCCGCGCTGCCGCAGGACCTGGCCGTGCCCGGCCTGGACCGGGCCCGGGCGAAGCCGATGCCCGCGCCGGTCGCGGTGCCCACCGGTGGGCGCGGCGCGAAGGTGCTCGGCGACGCCGAGGTCGGCGGCCACGGCGTGGGGCTGTCGGTGCCCGATGCGCGCTATCACATGCACGTGATCGGGTCGACCGGGTCCGGGAAGACGACGCTGCTGGTCAACATGGCCGTCGACGACATCATCGCCGGCCGAGGCACGGTGGTGATCGACCCGCACGGGGACATGGTCCTGGACATCCTCGACCGGCTTCCCGTGTCTGTGGCCGACCGGGTGGTGCTGTTCGACCCCGACCAGCCCAATCCGCCGACGCTCAACCCGCTGTCCGGGGATGACCCCGACCTGGTCGTGGACAACCTCGTGTCGATCTTCGGGAGCATCTTCGCCAAGGCGTGGGGGCCGCGGATGGACGACGTGATGCGGGTGGCCTGCTTGACGCTGCTGCGCCACGCCAATGTCACCCTCCAACACATTCCCCCGTTGTTGAACTCGGCGCAGTACCGCTCGGCGATGACCGTCGACCTTGAGGATCCGGCCGGGCTGTCCGGGTTCTGGCAGTGGTACGACGAGCTCAACCCCGCCCTGCGCTCCCAGGTCATCGGACCTGTCCTCGCCCGCCTGCGGGCGTTCCTCCTGCGGGACTTCGTCAAGCGCACCATGCGCTACCCCCATTCCAGTTTCGACATGGGAAAGGTCCTCGACGGCGGAGTCCTGCTGGTCCGGATCCCGAAGGGCACCCTCGGGGAGGACACGAGCAAGCTGCTCGGCTCCTTCGTTCTCGCGCAGGTGTGGCAGGCGGCCACCGCCCGGGCGAAGATCGCCCCCGAGAAGCGGCGCGACGCCACGTTGATCATCGACGAGGCGCACAACTTCCTCACCCTCGCCAACAGCCTCGACTCGATGCTCGCCGAGGCCCGCAAGTATCGGCTGTCCCTGGTCCTGTCCCACCAGGACCTCGCCCAGTTCCCGCGTGACCTGCTCGCCGCCGCGTCGGCGAACGCCCGCAACAAGGTCTACTTCTCCTGCGCGCCGGAAGACGCCCGCGTCCTGGCCCGGCACACCCTGCCCGAACTCGACGAGCACGACCTGGCCCACCTGGATGCCTACACCGCCGTCGCCCGCCTCGTCGCCGACGGCCGGCAGACACCGGCGTTCACCATGCGCACCCGCCCACCCAAGCCCGTGGTCGGGGAAGCCACCGCCATCCGGCAGGTCGCGGCGGCGTCGGTGCCCGTGCAAGACACCAGTGCCATGGACACCCTCGTCGAGCAGTACTCCCGGTCCGGCAAGGACGCTCGCAGCACCGCCAGAGGCACACGCGGCAAGGGCAGCAAACCCTGACCCTGGCCGGATACCACCCACTGTCGGCGCTGCGAGGTCCCCAGCGGGACGTCTGTCAGCGCCGCACACGGACCGGAGACGACCAGTCGTCGCCAGCTTCCGACACCCTCCGACAGGAGGGATCCGTTCCTTCTACTCCCTCAAGGAGTTCCCTCGTGTTCAGCTCACGCACGCGCGACCATCTCGACCAATCGCCCAGGCGCATCCTGCGCTACCGTCAGGTCTCAGCCTGGCCCGCAGAGCACCACCTGCCTCCGACCGACCAGACCACCCGGACCCTGATTCCCTCAACCCGAGCCGCCCGGCTGCGCCCGGCTACCCCGCACCTAACCGAGGCAGTCAGCCGGGTTGTCGGTGTCAGCGACGGCGACGGGCGGCACCTCCGGGCCGTCGGCCCGCTCGGGACGCTGGTCCACCCGACCACGCACCACGAATCGGACCCACCCGACACACGGGCACTGCGAACCAGCTTCCCGCGCGCCGTAGGCAGTCGCGGCGGGGCGGCGGATGGTAGCTGCGCGGGCGGCAGGTTTCCAGCCTCGCGTGGTCTCCGGGCTCTGTCAGGGCCCGGTGGGACGCCGGTGGCGCCGGGGAGGGCTTGGCGTCGGTGCCGCAGCGGGTGCTGGGGTCGGTGTCCTGGTCGGTCTTCAGACGGACACCCACACCGACGGGTACTCACCGCCGAAGGCGCAGCACCACGCCAGTGCGCGGCAACCACGGCGCCGACCGGAATGACCCTCCGGGTCTCCTCCTGTAGGGGTGGTCACCATGCGCGCTAGCGGCGACCGCGTCCTGCGTGTCCGCGCCCAGCTCACCGACCGTGACCAGCTCCTGCTGGACTGGCTGGCCGACCACCGCGTCCTCACGACCTTCCAGATCTCCCACGCGCTATTCGGGTCACTGGACTTCGCCCAACGCCGCCTGCTGAGACTGCACCGGCTGGCACTGGTGGACCGGTTCCGGCCCCTGCGCCCCGGCGGCGGATCGTTCCCCTGGCACTACGTGCTCGACCAACTGGGCGCGGAGTTCGTCGCAGCCAGCCGCGGTGAGCCGCCGCCACGGCGCGGTACGACAGTCGACGGGCTTCGCCGCATCGCCACCAGCCGCACCCTGGACCACGACCTGGGCGTCAACCAGTTCTTCACCGACCTGGCCGGCTACGCCCGCACCCGAACAGAGGCGAGGCTCGAACGGTGGTGGTCGGCGCAGCGCTGCGCGCAACCGGGCGCGTTCCGCACCGCCCTGATCTCGAAGGTACGTCCCGACGGGCACGGCGTGTTCGCCCAGGACGGCCGGCGGGTGGCGTTCTTCCTCGAACACGACTCCGGCGGCGAGCGGCACCGGGTGCTGCTGAAGAAACTGACGGGGTACGCCGCGCACGTCGCCGAGGGCGGCCCCGCCTGGCCGGTGCTGTTCTGGCTGCCCACCGCCGCCCGCGAACGGCACCTGCACCAGCTGCTGGCCCAGGCGCGCCTCGGGGTGCCGGTGGCCACCGCCGCCCGCGACAGCATCGACGACGAGACCAGCCCGGCCGAAGCGGTGTGGCTCGTACACGGCGACAGCGACGCCCCACGGCGCCTGATCGACCTGGCCGGACTCGGCGACCCCGCCCCAGACGACGATGAACCGTAAGCCCAGCCGGCCCACACCTGCGATGGTCCGCGGCAGGCACCCCGGCCGCGGCCCCGCATGGACCCCGTGCCCCGGGACCGACCCGACAAGAAGGCCGACGGCCACCGGGCGAGACCCTCACGGGGCAGGTCAGAGGCCCCGCGGCGACGTGTTCGCCGCTGCGAGGAACGCCGTCACCGACCGTGTCTGTCAGACAACAAGATCATCTGTGAGCGTGGCCGGTTCTCACAGCGCCACCGGCGCCGACCCGCTCATGGAGGGCCGAAACCTCTCACAGCGCAGGTCACCGCCCCTGCGTCGCGCACATTCGGTCGGCAGGCGCTGTGAGAGCCGGCCGCTACCTTCTTCGGCAACACCACACCTCATATCGCTCCACCCGGTTCGGTCCCACCTCAGGGATCCCTCGCCGCACCCACCGGTGCACTACGCCCACCCGCCTCTCCGGCCGGTCGGCACGCGCACCGCGCGGCGACCCCTGACGGTCGCACCAACCACCCGCACCACCCGCACCACCTCTTCTCTTACTCCCTGACCCGACCCACGTACCCGGTGGGCCGGTCATCCCTGCGCGCCCGCAGCGCGCCCGCACGAAGGAGGTCCTCACCGATGGCCAACACCGTCAACGGCACTGCGCTGACCCGTCACGGCAGCCGCGTGC
>NZ_QGKS01000138.1 GCF_003172935.1 Micromonospora sicca
GGCGGCGGCGGGGCCGAACGGGAGGCGGGCGGCGGGACGCCGCGCGGGTCAGGCGGACTGGAGGCGGGGCTCCACCCAGCCGGTCTCGGTCAGGTGGTTCATCACCACCTGGACCGCCTCCTCGATGGTCATCTCGGTGGTGTCCACCACCAGGTCGGCGTCGGCCGGCTCCTCGTACGGGTCGTCGATGCCGGTCATCCCGGTGAGCAGGCCGGCCCGGGCGCGGGCGTAGAGGCCCTTGCGGTCACGCTGCTCGCAGACCTCCAGCGGGGTGGCGACGTGGACCAGCAGGAACCCCGCCCCGGCGGCGTGCGCCATCTCCCGGGCGGTGGCCCGGGCGGCGGCGTACGGGGCGATCGGGCAGCAGATCCCCACCCCCCGGTGCCGGGCGATCTCGGCGGCCACCCAACCGATCCGGCGCACGTTGAGGTCCCGGTCGGCCTTGCTGAAGGTCAGCCCGGCGGAGAGCTCCCGGCGCACCACATCCCCGTCGAGCAGGGTGATCGTCCGGTCGCCTCCCTCGCGCAGGGAATCCGCCAGACCGCGGGCGATGGTCGACTTGCCGGACCCGGAGAGCCCGGTGAAGAAGACCACCAGCCCCCGGTGCCGGCGCGGCGGGCGGGCCCGGACCAGCTCCTTGGCCACCGCCGGCGGGGTGTGCCACTCGGGCAGCGGGAAGCCCCGGTCCAGCAGGTCGTCGATCTCCTCCTGGGTCAGCGCCAGCCGCCGGTTGCGCGGCGGGATGTCCTCCCGCCAGCGCCACTGCCCGTCCCGGTTGTCGTAGGCCAGCTCGCGGGGCACCAGCACCCGCAGGCCCGCCCCGGAGAACACGTCGGTGGTGGAGAGCAGGTGGGTCACCCCGTACGCGGCGGCGACCCGGGCCCGCAGCAGCGCGTCGCTGATCTCGTCGCGCCGCCGGACCAGCGGCACCGCCACCAGGGTGGCCGGGGGCATCCGGTCCCGGGCGGCGAAGACGCTGCGGACCAGCGCCTCGGCCGGCAGCCCACCGGTCGCCTCCTCGCCCACCGGGATCATCACCAGCAGGTGCGCGCCGAGCGTGCGGGCCGCGTGCGCGATCTGGGCGAGCTGCGGCCGGTGCAGCGGACGGTCGGCGAACACCCCGAGCACCCGGCCCGGGGGCAGCAGCGCCTTGACCTCGTCCGGGCCGCGGCGCAGCCGCTGGAACGGCCCGTGCCCGCCGTCGCCGAGCCGGCGGACCGCGCCGCCCACGCCCGCCGTGCCGTCCCGCACCGGCCAGACGTCGGTCACGTCCATCGCGGCCACCGGGGCGCCCTCGCCGTCGGTGAGCACCAGCGCCCGGCGCAGCGGGTCGTCCAGCGCCAGGCCGTCGGCGAGCGCCGCCGGCACCTGCAGGGTCACCGGTACGGGCCAGGGCGTCCCGTCGGCGAGCCGGCCGCGTCGGCTCAGCGCGGCCAGGTCGGCGCGGGTCATGAAGCCGGTCAGCGGGGCGTACGCCCCGGTCAGCAGCAACTCCAGATCGGCCAGTTCACTGGTGCGTGGCGCGTACGCCGGAGCATCCCGCAGCACGTCCTCGGGCAGCACCCACCCGTTGCTCATCTAACCCCCAACTCACCGGCCGGCACACAGTTTCGCAGCCCACCGGCGATCGGTCGAGAGCGCCACTCCACCTGCCGGCCACCGGCCGTTCGGGCGGCCGGCGGCCGGGCGCCGCCGGATCAGCCGGCGGGGGTCAGCGGGGCCGCGCCGAACGACACCGCGAACCGCTCGCACCAGATCGACACGCTGGTCAGCCCGGTCGGTTCGGTCCCGGCCGGCAGGTCGTACGCCTGGTCGCCCCGGTTGCCCTTGAGCGGGCCCAGTTCGACCCGGCGGCCGTCGTCGAAGACCTTCCACCCGGACGGCCCGGTGCGGACCGGCTGGTCGGTCAGCGCCGGTGGTGTCGTGCCTTACGGGAGGCTTACCCCTAGTGGGGGAACCGGCCAAGGATCAGGGGCGCGCCGGATGCCGCGACGAGCACCCACTTCCTAGGCTGTGCAGCGTGACACTGATCGCGACCGAGTCGCTGACCAAGACGTACGGAGGTCGGGTCACCGCGTTGGCCGACCTCACGGTGTCGGTCGAGCCGGGGATCATCGGCCTGGTCGGCGCGAACGGCGCCGGCAAGTCCACGCTGATCAAGATCCTGCTCGGCCTGCTCCCGCCCACCAGCGGCCGGGTCGCCGTGCTCGGCCTCGACCCGATCACCGACCCGGCGGCGGTCCGCGCCCGGGTCGGCTACATGCCCGAGCACGACGCCCTGCCGCCGGACCTCTCCGCCGCCGAGCTGGTCACGCACCTGGGCCGGATCAGCGGCCTGCCCCGGACGGTGGCCCGCGAGCGCGCCTCCGAGGCGCTGCGCCACGTCGGCCTCTACGAGGAGCGCTACCGACCGGTCGGCGGCTACTCCACCGGCATGAAGCAGCGGGTCAAGCTCGCCCAGGCCCTGGTGCACGATCCGGACCTGCTGCTCCTCGACGAGCCGACCAACGGCCTCGACCCGGCCGGCCGGGACGCCATGCTCGCCCTGATCCACCGGATCGGCACCGAGTTCGGCATCTCCGTGCTCGTCTGCTCGCACCTGCTCGGCGAGGTGGAGCGGATCTGCGACACGCTGGTCGCCATCGACGGCGGCCGGCTGCTCCGCGCCGACCGGATCGCCGCGATGACGTCGGTGACCGACGTGCTCGCGGTCGAGGTCAGCGAGGGTACGGACGACCTCGCGACCCGGCTCGCCGCGCTCGACCTGCCGGTGGCCCGGGAGGGGCGGCTGCTGCTCGTCCCGCTCGCCGACGACGCCACCTACGACCTGATCCTCGGCGCGGTCGCCGAGCTGGACCTGCCGCTGCACCGGCTGGACCAGCGCCGGCACCGGGTGGCCGAACTCTTCGCCACGAGGGAGCCCAGCCATGTCTGAGCCGACCGGTGTCATCCACGACATCGGCTACCAGCGCTACACCGGCCCGCGACTGGGCCGCCGGAACGTCTTCGGCGCGCTCTACCTGCACGGCCTGCGGACCGTCTTCGGGTTGGGCCGTACCGCCAAGGCGAAGATCTTCCCCTGGCTGGTGGTCGGCATCGTCACCCTGGTCGCCGCCGGGATCACCGCGGTCCGCAGCCAGATCGGCGAGGTGGTGATGACGTACGCCCAGTTCGCCGACTCGATGAGCTGGCTGGTCATCTTCTTCGTCGCGGTGGCCGCCCCCGAGCTGGTCTCTCGGGATCTGCGCAGCGGCGTGCTGCCGCTGTACTTCTCCCGGCCGCTGCCCCGCGACGACTACCCGCTGGCCAAGCTGCTGGCCCTGGTCACCGCGATCTGGCTGCTGCTCGGCGGGCCGCAGCTGGTGATGTTCCTCGGCGCCGCGTTCACCACCGACAAGGGCATGCGCGGGGTCTGGGACGAGCTGCTCGACCTGCTGCCCGGCCTGCTCTACGCCGGGCTGTGGGCGGCGGTCTTCGCCTCGATCGGGCTGCTGGTCGCCTCGCTCACCGGCAAGCGCGCCTTCGCCGCCGGCGGGATCGTGGCGGTCTTCCTGATGACCACCCCGATCGTCGGGACGCTGTCGATCCTGCCGTCCCGGACGATCAACGAGCTGGCCTTCCTCGCGTCGCCCTCGACGCTCGTCGGCGGGGTGGGCACCTGGGCGCTCGGCGACCTGCTGGTGCCCGAGGGCCGGGGCGGCGGCGTCCCGATCGGTGGCTTCGGCCCCGTCTACGGGGTGGCCGCCGTCCTGCTGGTCGCCGCCTGCGTCGCCCTGCTGTTGCTGCGATACCGGAAGGTGGCCGCCCGATGACCACGCTCAGCGCCAGCCCGGAGGCGGCGGCCCCGACCGCCGCCGCCAGCACCCTCGACCTGGCCGGCGTGTCCCGCTGGTACGGCAACGTGGTGGCGGTCAACGACGTCACCATGCGCCTCGGCCCGGGGGTGACCGGCCTGCTCGGCCCGAACGGGGCCGGCAAGACCACCCTGCTGCACATGATGGCCGGGTTCCTCGCCCCCTCGCGCGGCGCGGTGACCCTGGACGGGGAGCCGACCTGGCGCAACCCGGGCGTCTACCGGCGGCTCGGCCTGGTCAGCGAGCGGGAGGCGGTGCACTCCTTCCTCACCGCGTACGAGTTCGTGCTGGCCAGCGCCAAGCTGCACCGGCTGCCCGACCCGGAGGCGGCGGCCCGGCGGGCGATCGCCCTGGTCGAGATGGCCGACGCGCAGGACCGGCGGATCGGCACGTACTCCAAGGGCATGCGGCAGCGGACCCGGGTCGCCGCGGCGCTGGTCCACGACCCGCAGGTGCTGCTGCTCGACGAGCCGTTCAACGGGATGGACCCGCGCCAGCGGCTGCACATGATGCAGCTGCTGCACCGCCTGGGCGACGCCGGCCGGACCATCCTGTTCAGCTCGCACATCCTGGAGGAGGTCGAGCAGGTCTCCGGCACCGTCCAGGTGATGGTGGCCGGAAGGCTCGCCGCCTCCGGCGACTTCCGCACCATCCGCCGGCTGATGACCAACCGGCCGCACGTGTTCGCGGTCCGCTCCACCGACGACCGGGCGCTGGCCGTGGCGCTGATGGCCGAGGTCTCGGTCACCGGCGTCGAACTGGACCGGGCCGGCCTGACCGTGCGGGCGGGTGACTACGGCGCCTTCACCCGGGCGCTGCCGAAGATCGCGCTCGCCCACGGCATCCGGGTCCGGCAGTTGACCCCCGAGGACGAGTCCCTGGAGAGCGTCTTCTCCTACCTGGTGGAGGCCTGATGTCGACCGTTTCCTGGATCACCGCGCGCGGGCTCTTCGGCCGCCGCCGGTTCCTGATGCTGCTGCCCCTGCCGCTCGTGCTGGTGGCGTTGGCGGTGCTCTGCCGGTCGCTGGGGGTGGACCCGGGCCAGTGGGGGCCGCCCGTGCTGGTCGGTCTCGGCCTGGCCGTGGTGCTGCCGGTGGTGGCGCTGATCGTCGGCACCGGCGTGCTCGGCGCTGAGATCGACGACGGGACGGTGGTGCACATCCTCACCAAGCCGCTGCCCCGCTGGCAGATCGTGCTGCCGAAGCTGGCGGTGGCCGTCGGGGTCAGCGCGGCCACCGTCGCCGTGCCGCTCTACGTCGCCGGCGTGCTGGCCGATTCGGTACGCCTCGGCCTGGCGCTCGCCGCCGCCTCGGCGCTCGGCGCGCTGGCGTACTCGGCGCTGTTCCTGGCGCTCAGCCTGGTCACCCGACGGCCGGTCCTGCTCGGGCTGGTCTACGTGCTGATCTGGGAGGGGCTGCTCGGCAACTTCGTCAGCGGCACGAAGGTGCTCTCGATCCAGCAGTGGGTGATCGCCCTCGCCGACCGGATGGCCCCGACCGAACTGCTCTCCACCACGGTCTCCGTCCCGGTCGCCGGGGTGCTCACCGCCCTGGTCAGCGTCGGCTTCACCGTCCTGGCGATCGACCGCCTCCGCTCCTTCTCGGTGGCTGGCGAGACGAGCTGACGCCGCCCGGTGGCATCGGGTGCCGCCGCGAGCGATATGCCTGAGAGGCATATTTATGACTCTCAGGCATATCGCTCACCGAGGAGCTGCCTCCGCGCCGCCTCCGGTCAGAAGGCGCAGGCGATGACCAGCTCCGGGGTGCGGTCGGGGAGCAGGTCGAGTTTCGCGATCCGGCCGGCCGCGCGGAGGTCGTCGGCGATCAGCGTGAGCTGGTCCAGCAGGGCGGCCGGGCCGAGCGCCTCGGCCAGCGGGACCTCCGCCTTCATCGACAGCTTCCGCTCCGACTTGGCCCGGCGCACCTGGCTGAGCGCGTCGGAGGCCAGCCGCAGCAGCTCCGGGTCACCGGGCGCCTGGACCGCCCGACCCACCTCGTACGTCGTCGGCCAGGTCGAGCGGTGCACCGAGCCGTACCGCCACCACGACCAGACCTCCTCGGTGACGAAGGGCAGCACCGGCGCGAAGAGCCGCAACTGCACCGACAGCGCGGTGGCCAGAGCGGCCCGGGCCGAGTCGGCGCCCGGCCCGGTGCCGTAGGCGCGCTCCTTCACCAGTTCGATGTAGTCGTCGCAGAACCGCCAGAAGAACGCCTCCGTCGCCATCAGGGCGGCCGTCTGGTCGTACCCGTCGAAGGCGGTGGTCGCGGCGGTGACCACGCCGGACAGTTCGGCGAGCATGGCGGTGTCCAGCGGCTCGGTCGCCGCGGCCCGCAACGCGTCCGCGGCGCCCAGCCCGAGGGCGAACCGGGACGCGTTGAGCAGCTTGGTGGCCAACCGCCGGCCCACCCTGATCTGGGCCGCGTCGAAGGCCAGGTCCATGCCGGGCTTGCCGTTGGCCGCCCAGTACCGGACGGCGTCCGAGCCGTGCTCCTCCAGCAGCCCCGTCGGGGTGGTCACGTTCCCCTTGGACTTGGACATCTTCTTCCGGTCCGGGTCGAGGATCCAGCCGGAGAGCACCGCGTCCCGCCAGGGCAGCACGCCGTGCTCCAGATGCGACCGGACCACCGTGGCGAAGAGCCAGGTCCGGATGATCTCCTGGCCCTGCGGGCGCAGATCCATCGGGAAGACCCGGCGGAACAGGTCCGGGTCGGTCTCCCAACCACCGACGATCTGCGGGGTCAGCGACGAGGTCGCCCAGGTGTCCAGCACGTCCGGGTCGCCGACGAAACCGCCCGGCACACCGCGCTGCGACTCGTCGAAACCGGCCGGGGCGTCGCTGGACGGGTCGATCGGCAGCTGCGCCTCCTCCGGTGTGAGACGCTGGGTCCAGTCCGGCTCGCCAGCGTCGTCGAGCCGGTACCACACCGGCACCGGCACCCCGAAGAAGCGTTGCCGGCTGACCAGCCAGTCGCCGTTCAGCCCGCCCACCCAGTGGTCGTACCGGTGCTTCATGTGCTCGGGCACCCAGCGCAGCTCCTCGCCGCGGGCCAGCAGCTCGGCCCGCAGGTGGGCGTCCCGGCCGCCGTTGCGCAGGTACCACTGCCGGGTCGAGACGATCTCCAGCGGGCGGTCGCCCTTCTCATAGAACTTGACCGGGTGGGTGAGCTCGCGCGGCTCGCCGACCAGGTCGCCCGCGTCGGCCAGCAGCTGCACGATCGTCCGGCGGGCGCCGTTGACCGTCTGCCCGGCCAGCGCCCCGTACGGCTCCGCCGGCACCCCGGCCGGCGGCTCGGGCAGCAGCCGGCCGTCCCGGCCGATCACCACCCGGGTCGGCAGGTCCAGCTCCCGCCACCAGGTCACGTCGCTCAGGTCGCCGAAGGTGCAGACCATCGCGATGCCGGTGCCCTTGGCCGGGTCCGCCAGCGGGTGCGTGCGCACCGGCACCTCGACCCCGAAGAGCGGGGTACGCACCGACGCCCCGACCAGGCCGGCGTACCGCTCGTCGTCCGGATGGCAGACCAGCGCCACGCAGGCCGGCAGCAGCTCCGGCCGGGTGGTGTCGATCAGCACCTCCCGCCCGTCCGGCCCGTGGAACCGCAGCCGGTGGTACGCCCCGGGCCGCTCCCGGTCCTCCAGCTCCGCCTGGGCCACCGCGGTGCCGAACCCGACATCCCAGAGCGTCGGCGCCTCCGCCTGGTACGCCTCGCCCCGGGCCAGGTTCCGCAGGAACGCGCGCTGGCTGGTGGTGCGGGCGAGCCGCCCGATCGTGGTGTACGTCAGCGACCAGTCCACCGACAGTCCGAGCCGCCGCCACAGTGCCTCGAAGATCTGCTCGTCGGAGGCGGTCAGCTTCTCGCACAGCTCGATGAAGTTGCGCCGGGAGATCGACGTCGGGTTCTTCCGGGCGGCGTCGCTCACCGGGGCGGCGGGCGGCACCCAGGACGGGTCGTACGGCAGGGCGGTGTCGGGGCGCACCCCGTACACGTTCTGCGCCCGGCGTTCGGTGGGCAGGCCGTTGTCGTCCCAGCCGATCGGGTAGAAGACCGTGCGGCCGCGCATCCGCTGGAACCGGGCCACCGTGTCCGTGTGCGTGTACGAGAAGACGTGTCCCATGTGCAGCTCGCCGGATACGGTCGGCGGCGGGGTGTCGATCGCGTACACGTCCGAGCGCTCCTTCGCGCGGTCGAACGCGTACGTGCCGTCCTCCTGCCAGCGGCGCGCCCAGGTCTCCTCGATGCCGTCCAGGGTCGGACGTTCGGGGACGCCGGCGCGGGCCGTCCTCGCCGTATCGGTCATCAGCCGATCCTAGGCAGCCAGTGACGGAACGACCACGGCTTAACCATCGTGCCGCCCTGCCGGTTGTCTCCGAGACCACGGCGACGCCGGAGCAACCCTGACGGTCCTCAGATCAGCGAGTCCCGCCACTGGCTGTGCAGGGTGGCGTACCGGCCGCCCGCGGCGGCCAGCTCGGCGGGGGGACCGTCCTCCACGATCCGGCCGCCGTCGAGCACCAGCACCCGGTCGGCGATCTCCACGGTGGAGAGCCGGTGCGCGATCACCAGGGCGGTCCGGTCCCGCATGATGCTGCCGAGCGCCCGCTGCACCAGCCGCTCGGTCGGCACGTCCAGCGACGAGGTCGCCTCGTCCAGGATCAGCACCCGCGGGTCGGCCAGGAACGCCCGGGCGAACGCGACGAGCTGGCGCTGCCCCGCGGAGAGCCGGCCGCCGCGCCGGTGCACCTCGGTGGCGTACCCGTCGGGGAGCGCGGCGATGAAGTCGTGCGCGCCGATGGCCCGGGCCGCGGCCTCCACCGCCGCGTCGTCCGCGCCCGGCCGGCCGAACCGGATGTTCTCCGCCACCGAGCCGCTGAACAGGTGGTTCTCCTGGGTGACCAGCACCACCGCCCGGCGCAGCTCGGCGTCGGCCAGGTTGCGCAGGTCCACCCCGTCCAGGGTGACCGCGCCGGCGGCCGGGTCGTGGAACCGGGCCAGCAGCTTGGCGATGGTCGACTTGCCGGCGCCGGTCGGGCCGATCAGCGCGACGGTCTGCCCGGCCGGCACGGTCAGCTCCAGCTCGGACAGGATCGGCGCGTCGGGCCGGTAGCCGAAGGAGACCGACCGGAAGGCGACGGCGCCCCGGCCCGGCCCGGCTGGCAGCGACGTTGGCCGCTCCGGCTCGGCCACCGCGGGCCGCTCGTCGAGCACCCCGGCCAGCTTCTCCAGCGCGGCCGTGGCCGACTGCAGCGAGTTGTAGAACTGGCTCAGTTCCTGCATCGGCTCGAAGAACCGGCGCAGGTAGAGCAGGAACGCGGCGAGCACGCCCACCTCGGTCCGCCCGCCCAGCACCCGCCAGCCGCCGTAGCCCAGCACCACCGCCACGGTGAGGTTGCCGATCACCTTGATCCCCGGCGAGTAGACCGCGATCAGCCGGAAGGCGCGCAGGCTGGCCTGCCGGTAGTCGTCGTTCACCGCCGCGAAGATCCGCTGGTTGCGCGGCTCCCGCCGGTACGCCTGCACCGCCCGGATGCCCCGCAGCGACTCGACGAAGTGCACGATGACCAGCGCGACCGCCTCCCGGGTCCGCCGGTACGCCCCGGCGGAGGCGCGGGCGAACCAGCGGGACAGCCAGAACAGGAACGGGAAGGCGAGCAGGGTGGCCGCGGCCAGCGGCAGGTCCAGCCAGAGCAGGATGCCGGCGACGGAGAGCACCGACAGGGCGGCGACCACCAGGTTGTCGATCCCGCCGTCGACCAGCTCGGCGATCGAGTCGAGGTCGCTGGTCAGCCGGGCGACCATCCGGCCGGACGTGTACCGCTCGTGGAAGCCGACGTCCAGGCGGAGGAAGTGGCCGTAGACCCGCTGGCGGAGGTCGAGCAGGACGGCCTGGCCGATCCGGGCGGCGAGGGTGAGGAAGCACCGCCGGGCCGCGTACTCGGTGACGCTCGCGGTGGCGAACGCGGCGGCGACGGCGACCAGCGGCCCCGGGTCGCCGGCCCGCAGCGGCGTGATGGCCCGGTCGATGCCCAGCATGACCAGGTACGGGCCGGACATCGCGGCGGCGTTCTGGGCCAGCAGCAGGGTCACCGCCAGCCCGAGCCGCCGCCGGTGTGGGCGGAGGAGCTGCCCGAGCAGCGCCCGGCTACGGGCCCGGAGCCGGGCGACGGCCTCCGGCGCGACGTCCTCGGCCCGGCTGCGGTCGGCGTCCGGGTCGGTGGCCCGCCCGCGCCACCGGGCCAGGTCGAGCTCGTCGTCCAGGGCGTGCCTCGGTCGCGGGACTGTCGGTGATCCGTCCGGCGGCTCCGTCACGAGCGCACCAGGCCGGCGCCGTCGTGCCGTTCCACCGGCCCGGCCGACAGCACCGCCCGGTACGCGGGCACGGTGGCCAGCAGCTCGGAGTGGGTGCCGACGGCGACGATCCGGCCGTTGTCGAGCAGGGCCACCCGGTCGGCGAGCGCCACGGTCGACGGTCGGTGCACCACCAGCAGCGCGGTGGTGTCCCGTAGCACCCGCCGCAGCGCCGCCTCGACCAGCGCCTCGGTGTGCACGTCGAGGGCGGAGAGCGGGTCGTCCAGGACGAGCAGCGCCGGCCGGCCGAGCACCGCCCGGGCCAGCGCCAGCCGCTGCCGCTGCCCGCCGGAGAGGGAGAGCCCCTGCTCGCCGGCCCGGGTGGCCAGCCCCCATGGAAGGTCGTACGCGAACTCGGCCTGGGCGAGAGCGAGCGCCGCCCGGACCTCCTCCTCGCCGGCGGCCGGCCGGCCGAGGGTCAGGTTCTCCCAGACCGACATGGAGAAGAGCGTCGGCTCCTCGAAGGCCACCCCGACCAGCCGGCGCAGCGAGGCGAGCCGCAGGTCCCGCAGGTCGTGCCCGTCCAGGGTGATCCGCCCGCCGGTCACGTCGTGCAGCCGGGGGACCAGCGAGAGCAGCGTGCTCTTGCCGCAGCCGGTGGCCCCGACGAGGGCGAGCGTCTCGCCCGGCTCGACGGTCAGGTCCACCTCCCGCAGCACCGGCGCGCAGCCCGGGTAGTGGAACGAGACGCCCTCGAAGCGCACCCGGCCGCGCACCTGCGCGCGGTCCAGCGTCCGCGCGTGCGGGGCGTCCACGATGGTGGGCCGGGTGTCCAGCACCTCCTGGATCCGGTCGGCCGCGGTCGCCGCCTCCTGCCCGTTGGCGATGATCCAGCCGAGCGACTGCACCGGCCAGATCAGCATCAGCTGGAGGCTGACGAAGGCGACCAGCTCGCCGATGCTGAGCGCGCCACGGGCGGCGGCGGCCGTGCCGGCCACCAGCACCACCCCGAGGGTCAGGTTGGGCACCAGGTCGAGCAGCGCCGAGGTGCGGGCCAGCAGCCGGGCCTTGGCGATGCCGGTGTCGTGCAGCGCGCGGGCGCCGCCGGTGAACCGGGCCGCCAGCTCCGGCCCCCGTCCGTACGCCCGCATGGTGCGCAGCCCCTGCGCCGTCTCCTCGACCAGCGTGGCCACGTCGCCCTGCTGGTCCTGCATCCGGCGGGAGGCGGCGTGGTAGTGCCGGGCGAACCGGCGGCTGATCAGGAACAGCGGCACCGCGCTGGCCGCCACCAGCAGTCCCAGCGCCGGGTGCAGGCGGACCAGCAGCACCACCACGGCCAGGTAGGTGACCAGGTTGAGGATCAGGAAGAGCAGGCCGAAGGAGAGGAACCGGCGGATCACCGACAGGTCGCTGGTGATCCGGGAGAGCAGTTGGCCCGACTGCCACCGGTCGTGGAAGCCGGCCGGCAGGCGTTGCAGGTGGGCGTAGATGTCGGCGCGGATGGCCGCCTCCATGCCGACCGAGGAGGAGGACTGGGTCCACCGCCGGATGAAGATCAGCACGGCCTCGGCCAGGCCGAGCAGGAGGGCGAGCAGGCCGAGCCGGAACAGCCCGGCCGCGTCGTGCCCGGCGACGGGTCCGTCCACCACCCGCTGCACCACCAGCGGTACGGCCAGGCTGGCCGCGGTGGCCGCGAGGGCCGCGACGAGCAGCCAGGCGAACTCCACCGCGTACGGGCGCAGGTAGGGGCGCAGCCGCCAGAGGTTGCGCAGCGGATGCCGGCCGGCGCCGTCCCGGGCCGCCGGGTCGCCGTCGCTCTGCGCAGGCACTACCCGACGGTAGCGGCAAACGGTGGCGGTGCCGGTGTCAGCTTGCCGTCAACCGCCGCTCATGACCGAGAAGCCACTTCTTCACGTCCAACCCCCAGCGGTAGCCGCCGAGTGTCCCGTCGGTGCGCAGCACCCGGTGGCAGGGGACGAAGAGCGCGGCGGCGTTGCGGGCGCAGGCGGCCGCGGCGGCGCGGACCGCCGCGGGGCGGCCGGCCAGCCCGGCGAAACCGGTGTACGTCACCGGCTCGCCCGGCTTCACCTCGCGGAGCACCTGCCAGGCGTGGCTCATGAACTCGCCCCCGCTGTGCTGCTCCACCGGCACCGCGTCGATCGCGGTCAGGTCACCGTCCAGGTAGGAGCGGACGGCCACGGTCACCGGGCCGAGATCCGGTCGGTCCCGCAGCTCGCCGCGCAGGCTCGGGTGGGTCAGCGGCAGCAGGCCGGCCGGGTCGGCGGTGAAACCGGCCGCGCGGACCGCCCCGTCGGGGCCGGTCAGGATGCTCAGCGGGCCGGCGGGCGTGTCGATGACGCTGCTGTCCAGGATGGTCATGCTGCTCTCCAGAGTCGGATCACCGCGTACGACCGCCAGGGGCGCCAGCGGTCGGCGTACGCGTCGAGGTTCTTCGGGTCGGTGGGCAGGCCGAGCGCGGCAGCGCCCCGGCGTACGGCGAGGTCGGTGGGGAGGAAGACGTCCGGGTCGCCGAGGGCCCGCATCGCCACGTAGCCGGCGGTCCACGGCCCGATCCCGGGCAGCGCCGTCAGCCGCCGTACGGTCTCCTCCCGATCCCCACCCGGCTCCAGCTCGAGCCC
>NZ_QGKS01000256.1 GCF_003172935.1 Micromonospora sicca
CCCCACTGCCGCGCCGACCCCCCGGGCCGCCCGGTGCCGGCCGACCACCCTTGACCGCTCGGGACGGGAAACGGTCAGAGTGGCAGCTTCATCCCCTCGTGGCTGGCCACGAAACCGAGGTTGCGGTAGAAGCGGTGCGCGTCCGCCCGGGTCTTGTCCGTGGTGAGCTGCACCAGCGCGCAGCCGCGCTGCCGGGCCTGGTCGATGGCCCAGGTCATCATCTGCCGGCCGAGGCCCCGGCCGCGCAGGTCCGACCGCACCCGCACCGACTCGATCAGCGACCGTTCCGCGCCGTGCCGGCCCAGCCCCGGGATGTACGTGATCTGCATGCAGCCGAGCAGTTCGCCGCCGGCGTCCGCGACGACCAGGTGGTTGCGCGGGTCGGCGTCGATCTCGGCGAACGCCTTCTCGTACGCGTCGTCGACCTCGGTGAAGTCGCGGGCCTTGCCCAGCACGTCGTCGGCGAGCAGGGCGATGACGGCGGGCAGGTCGGCCCGGACGGCGTCCCGGAAGATCACGTCGGTCATGCCGGCAGCCTGGCACAGCGACGCCGGCCGATGTGCGGGCGTGGGTTGCCGGCACCGGGCAGCATGTGCGCCATGAAGCTCCTGCTGCTGCCGTTCCGGTGGATCTACCGAGGTCTCGTCTGGTTCGCCAACTCGCCGCGGACGCTGATCATGTCGTACCTGCTGATGATCGTGGTGGCAGGGGTGCTCTACAGCCACGCGGAGCGCAAGAGCGCCGCCGACTCGGTGTGGTGGGCGGTGGTCACCGCCTCCACCGTCGGGTACGGCGACATCTCGCCCAGCACCACCGAGGGGCGAGTCCTCGCCGCGCTGCTCATCTCCACCATGGTGCTGCTGGTCATCCCACTGATCACCGCGCACTTCGCCAGCCGGCTGATCGTCGACGACGACGCCTTCGAACACGACGAGCAGGAGGAGCTCAAGGCCGACGTGCGCCGGATGCGCGCGCTGCTGGAGGAGCTGGCCACCCGGCAGGGCATCGAGGTGCCCGAGCCGGAGCGCCGCGAGCCGCTCAACGCGCCGGGCAGCGCAGCCCCTCTCTGGGAACGGTCAGCGAGATCAGGTAGGCGTCGACGGCGGTGGTGACGCAGGCGGTCTGCGGGTACGCGGTGTGCCCCTCACCCTCCCAGGTCAGCACCCGGCCGACGCCGAGCATCGAGGCCAGCGCGGCGGTCTGCTCGTACGGGGTGGCCGGGTCGCCGGTGGTCCCGACCACCACGATCGGCGGCGCCCCCACGGCCTTGCCGGTCGGGTACGGGTCCCGCTGGCCGGGCCACTCCACGCAGCCCAGCATGCCCACGGCCAGCGCCGGACCGAAGAGCGGGTACTTCTGCCGCCACTGCGACTGCAGCTGGCGGATCTGCTCCCGGCTGGGCTTCTCGGTCTCGTCGGCGCAGTTCACCGCCAGATTGGCGTCGAAGAGGTTGGAATAGTGCCCGTCGTCCTCGCGGCCCGCGTACGCGTCGGCGAGCTTGAACACCCCGGCCGGGTCGCCGGCCTGGAGCTGGTCGATCGCCCGGGCCAGCTCCTGCCACCCCGACTCGGTGTAGAGCGAGGAGATGACCGCGTAGAAGACCCAGCCCGCGGTGGCCTCCCGCCCGTCGGTGCCGCGGACCGGGGAGACCTTCGCCTTGTCGATGGCGGCGGTGACCGCGCCCCGGGCGTCCGGGGCGATCGGGCAGCGGCCGGCGTTCGCGGCGCACCACCGGTTGAAGTTGCCGAACGCCCGCTCGAAGCCCTTCGCCTGGCTCTCCGACCCGGCGATCAGCTTCTGCTGCGGGTCCACCGCGCCGTCGAGCACCAGGGCCCGCACCCGGTCCGGGTAGAGCTGGGCGTAGGTCGCGCCGAGCAGCGTCCCGTACGAGTAGCCGAGGTAGGTGAGCTTCTCGTCGCCGACCGCCGCGCGGACCGCGTCCATGTCCCGCGCGGCCTGCTCGGTGCCGTAGAGCGGGAGCTGGTCGCCGTACCGGTCGCCGCAGCGCTGCCCGATCCGCTTGTTGAGGTCGACGAAGCCGTCGAACGCCGCCTGGCTTTGCGGGTCGGGGTCGTAGCCGAAGCTGGCGTCCAGGTCGGCGTCGGGGATGCACTTGACCGGGCTGGACCGCGCCACCCCGCGCGGGTCGAAGCCGACGATGTCGAAGCGGTCGGTCACCGCGGCCGGCAGCCCGCCGAACGCCGAGCCGAAGGAGAGGTAGACCGCGGTGTCCACGCCGGACGCGCCGGGGCCGCCCGGATTGACCACCAGCGACCCGATCCGGTCGTGCTGCTTGTTCGACCGGATCCGCAGCAGGGCGATCTCGAAGTTCTCCCCGGTGCCCGGCCCGACGGTCGCGCCGGTCGGGGCGCCGCTGCCCCAGTTGCGCGGCACCAGGACCCGCGCGCACTCGTAACGCATGCCCGAGGCGCCCCGGCCGACCAGCTCGTCCGGCACCTCCGGGCAGGCCCGCCAGGTCGCCGCGCTGCCCGGGGCGGCCGCTTCGCCCTGACTCTCGGTCCGCGGGGCGAACGCCGGCAGCGTGCAGCCGGCGGTGACCACCACCGCCGCGGCGAACCCGCCCAGGGCGAGCCGGGCGCGGCGGATCCGGTCGGAGTAGCGGGTCACGTGGGAGCCTTCCGTGATCGGGTCGACGGCCAGGCTACGCCGGGCCCGAGGCACTGCCGACGGTCGCCGCCGGGTCCCCGCGCAGCACCTGGTCCACGTCGTAGCGGACCGGGCGCTCCAGCTGGTCGTAGCGGCAGGAGCGGGGATCGCGGTCGGGCCGCCAGCGGACGAACTGGGCGGTGTGCCGCAGCCGGTCGCCCTCCATCGCGTCGTAGCCGACCTCGACCACCAGCTCCGGGCGCAGCGGCTCCCACTCGAGGTTCTTCGTGCCGGTCCACCGGCTCACCCCTCCGGGAATGCGCTGGCCCCGCTCGTGGTCGCCGTGCACCCACGGGTGGTCGCCGGCCACGTCCCGGTACGGCTCCAGCTCGGTCAGCAGCTCCTTGCGGCGGGCCGCGGTGAACGAGGAGCTGACCCCGATGTGGTGCAGCACCCCCGCGTCGTCGTAGAGGCCGAGCAGCAGCGAACCGACCACCGGACCGGACTTGTGCCAGCGGAAGCCAGCCACCACCGCGTCCGCGGTGCGGGCGTGCTTGACCTTGAACATCAGCCGCTTGCCCGGCTCGTACGGCAGGTCGGCCGGCTTGACGATCAGGCCGTCCAGCCCGGCGCCCTCGAAGACGTCGAACCAGCGGCGGGCGGTCTCGGGGTCGGTGGTCACCTGGGTGACGTGCACCGGCGGGTGGACCTTGGCCAGCGCCTGCTCCAGCCGGGCCCGGCGGTGCGGGTAGGGCTGGTCGAGCAGGGCCTCGTCGTCGATGGCCAGCAGGTCGAAGGCGACGAAGTCGGCCGGGGTGGTCTCGGCGAGCAGCTTGACCCGGGAGGCCGCCGGATGGATGCGCTGGGCGAGCAGCTCGAAGTCGAGCCGGGGCTGGCCGCCCGGGCCGTCCCGGCGGATCACGATCAGCTCGCCGTCGACCGCGCACCGCTCCGGCAGCTGCGCCCGCGCCTGCTCGACCACCTCGGGGAAGTAGCGGGTCATCGTCTTGCCACCGCGGCTGGCCAGCTCGACGGAGTCACCGTCCCGGAAGATGATGCAGCGGAACCCGTCCCACTTCGGCTCGTACGTCATGCCGGGGGCGGTGGGGAGTTGGGGCACGCTCTTGGCCAGCATCGGCTCGACCGGGGGATTGATCGGCAGGTCCACGGCGACCAGTCAATCAGACAGGGCCGACAGCCGTGAGGCAGATCACCGCCGGTGCGGGGCGGCGTGTCCCCGCTCGGGCCCGTTCGTCATCGGCGTGCGGATGATGAAACCGCAGGTCAGAGCTAGTTTCGCCGGGTGCGGGAGTGGGTGTGCGGCTGTTGCGGGCGCTGGCGGGTCAGCGTGGAGCTGATCCGGGGGCGGTACCGCTACCGGTTGGCGCACCGCTACCGGCCGGAGTTCGGCGGCGGCGTGAACGTCGTCGGCGAGGTCTCCTCGGTCGCCGAGCTGGAGGAGTTGCTGCGCCGGCACGCCCCGGTCGGCCTGGCCGACCTGCGCGAGGCCGCCTGAGCCCCGGCGCCCGGCGACCCCCGCCGCCGGCAGCCGGCGGAGCCGACCGGCTCAGCGGTCGCTGCGCGCGGGGCTGACCAACGCCTTCTCCAGCACGGCCAGCCGGATGCCGTGCGGGTCCGGCCGGTGCGCCACGATCCGGTAGCCGTGCCGGTCGTACAGCCGCAGGTTCTCCGCGCTGTCCGCGCCGGTGAACAGGGCGCACCGGTCCGCCCGCCCCGCGCAGGCCGTCTCGATCGCGGCGAGCAGCCGGCCGCCCACGCCCCGGCCGTGCTGGTCCGGGGCCACCGAGAGCCGGCCGACGTGCGCGGTGCCGCGGTCGAACTCGGCCCGCACCGAGCCGACCAGCCGGTGGCCGGCCCGGGCGACCAGCACCGTCGCGGCGCCGGCCAGCACGGCGCGCACCTCGTCGAGGGTCTCGGTCAGCGGCGGGAGGAACGGGTCGCCGTAACGCTGCGCCTCCACCAGGTACGCGGCGCGCTGCACGGTGAGGATCTCGCCGGCGTCCGCGACGCCGGCCGGGGCGATGGTCACCTGCTCGGTCACCCACCCAGCCCACCACAGCCGCCCGCGACCGCGCCGGCTGGCCCACCCGCGCCGGTCGTACGCTGTCGGCGTCCGACTCGACGATGGGGGTGCGTACCGTGCCGGAGCTGACCTACCCGGACGTGGGCGCCACCCGCGAGGGTCCGCTGCCGCCCGGCTGGCGGCATGTCCGGCACCGGGTCCGGCTGCCCGCGGAATCGTTCACCGCCGCCGGCGCGGCCGTCCTCGGCTGGCGGCTGCACCGGGCGGCCGGCATCCGGATCGAGGCGGACGCGCCGCGGGCCGCCCCCGGGGTCCGGGTCGTCTCCCGCCTGGGCGTCGGGCCGCTGCGGCTCGCCGCGCCGTGCGCGGTGGTCTGGGCCGTCGACGACGAGCGGCGGGCCGGCTTCGGGTACGGCACGCTGGCCGGGCACCCGGCGCGCGGTGAGGAGGCCTTCGTGGTCACCCGGGACTCCTCCGGCGCGGTCTGGTTCGAGGTACGCGCCTTCAGCCGTCCGGACCGGTGGATCATGCGCGCCGCCGGGCCGCTCGGCCGGGCCTTCCAGCGCGGGTACGCCTGGTGGCTGGGCCGCACCCTGCGCCGTCTCTGCGCCGACGGCTGACGCCGCCCCCAGGGCGGGGGTCAGAAGCGGGCGAAGGAGCGGATCGGGGCGCGCGGGCCGTAGCGCGGGGCGTGCACGCCGTTTGCCTCCAGCAGCAGGCAGACCCGCCCCCGATGGCCGCGGAACGGCTCCAGCAGCGCCAGCATCCGGGCGTCGTCCCCGCGCGGCTCGCCCGCGAGGGCCCAGGCCACCGTGTTCGGGATGTGGTAGTCGCCGACGCTGACCGCGTCCGGGTCGCCGTACGCGATCCGCACCACCTCGGCGGCGGTCCACGGGCCGATGCCGGGGATCGCGGTCAGCCGGCGGGTGGCCTCCTCGGCGTCCGCGCAGCGCTCCAGCCGGTCGGCGGCGGCGGCCGCGCGGCGCAGCGTCTCGGCCCGCCGCTGTTCCACCCCGAACGGGTGGAAGACCCAGTACAGGGTGGCGGCCACCGCGGCCGGCTCCGGGGGCAGCAGCAGCGGTTGCAGGGGCCCCGGCGCCGGCTCGCGGAAGTGCCGCACGGTGGCCGCGTACGCCCGGTAGGCCTCCTTGCCGGTGACCTTCTGCTCGAAGACGGCCCGCAGCAGCCGGGGGAAGACCTGGCCGGTGGCGGGCATCCGCAGCCCGCCGTGCTGGGCGGCGAGCCGGGCCACCACCGGGTGCGCGGCGGCGAGGTCGGCGAAGCCGGTGAGGTCGTCGCGGAGTCCGGCCACCGCGTCCGCCCGGTCGACCACCCAGCCGGCGCCCGGTCCGTACCCCTCGGCGACCAGCTCGCCGGCGGTCGGCCGCAGCGTGAGGGTGGCCGGTCCGTCCGGGGTGCGGGTGGCCCACCAGAAGGTGCCGGCGGCGATCCGGGCGCACGGGTCGTACGGGCTGAAGGTGAGCGCCCGCACCGAGGCGGTCAGTCGGTAGCCGGCCGGCGGGTGCAGCGTCCGGCTCGCGGCGGGGAGGGTCACCCCGCCACTCTGCCACGCCGGGTGCACCGCCGGATTCCGGCCCGATGGGCGGTCAGTTCAGGAGTCGTTCGATGACCCGGGAGGTCGCCTTTCCGTCGTCGAGGTCGCAGAAGCGGCGGACGAAGGCCCCGTAGCGCTCCCGGTACCGGTACTCCTCGAACTGGGTGAACCGGACCGCGTCAATCACCTCTGCCGAGGTGGCGAGGAGCGGTCCGGGGGCTTCCGCCTCGAAGTCGAAGTAGAAGCCGCGTAGCCGGTCCCGATAATGCTCGAGGTCGTACGTGAAGAACAGCATCGGCCGCCCGGTGTTGGCGAAGTCGAACATCAACGACGAGTAGTCGGTGATGAGGATGTCGGCCAGGGCGAGCAGGTCGGCAACGTCTGGGTACCGGGACACGTCCCACACGAACCCGTCACCGACGTTCGGGATCTCGTCGACCACGTTGGGGTGCCGGCGGATGAGCAGGACGTGATCGTCCCCCAGCTTCCGGCGCGCGTCCTCGAGGTCGAGATGGAGGCTGAGCTTGTAGCGACCCATTCCGTGGAACTCGTCGTCGCGCCAGGTGGGTGCGTAGAGCACTACCTTCTTGCCGGCCGGCAGCCCGAGGCGCTGCCGCACCTTCTCCGCCACCGCTTCCCGGGACAGGTAGAGCACGTCGTTACGTGGGTAGCCGGCCTCGAGGATCTCACCCTGGTAGCGGAACGCCCGGCTGAGGATGGGCGTGCTGAACCGATTGGGCGAGACGAGGAAGCTCCAGTGCGGCACCTCCTTCTCCACCCGGCTCAGGTAGCTGCGGTCCGCGTGCCGGACCTCCGTGACGTCGAAACCGATCCGCTTCAACGGCGTTCCGTGCCACAACTGCGCCACGGTCTGTCCGGGTGCCCGCTGGAACCAGTCGGGCAGGTGAGTGTTGGTGACGATGTAGCGGCAGGACGCCAGCGCCTCATACCACTCGGTCCCGCCGTGGCGAACGGCGCGGGCCGTCGGGGGAAGGCTGACCTGGCCATCCCGGACCACCCAGAGATGCTCTGCCGGGCCCACGCCACGCGCGATCATCTCCTCGTGCACCGCACGGGGGCTGTCGGAGTACTGGCGCCCGCTGAAGCTGTCGAAGAGGACCGCGTCGCGGCGGGGACGGGAGCGCATGGCGCGGTACCGTTCGCGGAGCCGCTTGCGGTAGAAGGCGCCCTGCTCGTCGGGCCGCAACATGGAGCCGGCGTTCAGCGCGGCGCTCTCGGCTCCGGTGCCTTCGAGCGCGAAGGCACGACCGTGGATCTCGGTCTTCGCCGGCAGTTGCCGCAGCACCGCCTCGGCGAAGGTCAGGTTCGTGAGTGCGAGTGATCCGTCCGATCCGACCTCGCACAGCGCGTCCCAGACGCCCGGCCGAAGCTCGACGGTGCCGCCGAACAACTCCAGCGACCTCGGCGCGAGAACCGCCCGCCAGGTGTCCCCCTCCGTGGTCACCGCGATTGACCTGCGCTCGCCGGCGCCCCGCAGTCGAAGCGTGATCCGCGGCTCGCCCAGCCGTCCGTCGTGGTCGCCCCGCAGGAGGAGCAGACCGTCATCGGTCCACCTCGCCTCGGTGACGATCGGAGCGGCTGAGCGGGCGCACAGCCACACGTACCCGGCACCGCTGGACCGGATGTAGACGTCCCGTCCGCGGTAGCGGTTCCGTGCCTGGGTCAGGTTCTCGTCCGCGATGAGGTGCACGACCTTCTTGCCGCCGCTGTAGAGCGCGATCTCGATCCGCCAGCGGTCCATCGCCGCA
Source organism: Micromonospora sicca (assembly GCF_003172935.1). GTDB lineage: Bacteria > Actinomycetota > Actinomycetes > Mycobacteriales > Micromonosporaceae > Micromonospora > Micromonospora sicca. Next base: position 7,976 of record NZ_QGKS01000256.1, read on the forward strand.
CCCGGCGGCGGTGCCCAGGCCCGCGTCGTCGGATCGGGAAAGAGGATGGCCAGGGGTACGACCGCCCGGAAGGACGTCCACGAGCCGGACTGTTCCCCGAAGGTCGCCGGCACCCAGTGCTCGGGCACCCCGGGTGCCCGGCTCAGGCGTATCCGACCCGCGACGGGTGACGGACCGTTGATTTCACCCCTGATCTCCAAGGTCTCGTCGGTCATGACGCAGTTGGTGACCCGCGCCCGCACCGTCTCGACCCGCAAAGAGACTTCCTGGCTGCGGGCCACCGGGACGATTCGGACGCCGTCGTCGACGTACCGCGGCGGAAACGAGACGGAGTTGGGATCGACGCCCAGTTTGACCAGGCTCTTCCGCGGGCCGGTACGGCCGACGACACCCACCGCCAGTCGCCACACGCCCTCGACCCATTTGCCGTCCTTCTTCAGGGCCGCCGGGTCCAGCACGGTCTCGAAACCGGACCATTCGTAGCTGCAGTCGCCCTGCTTGGACTCGGTTGTCGCATCGGGACACCGGCGCGGGCGCACCGGAAGCATGATGGCGCGGCGGGTCTTCTTCTCTCGCAGCCAGAGCAGCCGGACGGAACTCCACGGATGCGCCGAGGGGACGCCGTCCACGAAGGCATGGCCCCGGAGCACGATCCCGCCGTCCCGCCAGGAAATGTCGTGGACCTTGCTCTGCACCGGTGGATCGCCCAGCCGGTACAGCTCCCGGGGCACGCCCGCCTCGGGGTCGTCGAGCAGGGGCAGTGCCGCGTAGCGGCGCAGTCCCCGCATCGTCGTCGGCACCGGCATACCGCCGCGCGTGGCGAGCGCCACCTCGATCAGCTCCCGCGTCCTGCGCTGCCGCCCCAGATGCCACTGCACCCGGTACTTCGCCGGCAGGTCCGCCAACACCCGGGGGTCGACACGGTCGAGAAAGTCGTTCGCGCGGTCGAGGAACGCCGCCCGGAAGTCGTCATCCGCATCGGGAAGCGCGCGCAGGACCAGGGCGAGGTCGTCGACCAGCGCGTTGGCGTCATAGGCCCGTTTCAGGCCCTGCTGACGGTGTTCGGCCAGGAACCGGCTCACCCGGTCGACGGCCGTCAGCCGGTCGGAGACCGTCGCCCAGTCCGTCGTCCGCTGCGTGATCGAGGCTTCCCCCGTTTCCCGTCGGCGCCAGTAGTAGACAGGGACGTTGAGCACGTCGACCGTCGTCGCCATGGCGTGCGCCAGCACCGCGACCGGCACGTCCTCGAAGACCACCCCCTCCGGGAAGACGAGACCGTGCTCGTCCCAGAAGCGGCGGCGGAAGACCTTGTTCCAGACGGTGCGGTCCTTCAGCAGCGGCCGGTGCTTGGAGACGTGGGTACGCAGTTTCGTCTCGGGGAAGATCTTGGCGTGCATCGGGGATCGGGTGGCGCCGCGGGAGGTGAACTGGCGTACGTCACCGCAGACGAAATCGGATCCGGTGCGTTCCAGGCAGGCGATCGCCAGGGTGTAGGCGTACGGCGGAAGCAGGTCGTCGCCGTCCACGAAGGCGAGGTAGACCCCGGTGGCCGCGCGGATGCCGGTGTTGCGGGCCTGGCCCGGCCCTCCCTCGGCCTGCCTGATGAGCCGGAATCTGGGGTCTCGGGCCGCGAAGTCGGCGGCGATCTCCGCGGTGCGGTCCGTCGACCCGTCGTCGATGACGATCACCTCCAGATTGCGGTAGGTCTGACCGGCGATCGAGTTCAGGCACTCCGGCAGGAACGACTCGACGTCATGGGCGGGTACGACCACACTGAGCAGGGCGCCGGAGCTCACTGGTTCACCCCCACGCCGCTGGCGGGATGAACGCTGCCCCACGCCCCGCGGAGGGCCTCCACCCTCGTCCGCCCAGCCTGCCTTGGAACATCCATCGCGCCGTACTCCCCGTTTGACCACCGCCGTCGCGCGCGGTGGCGTTGCGATTACCGATACACCTGTTCGGTGCCTAGGCGAAGACCACCACAGTGGATGACCGTGAGTTGACGCACGGTGCCCATGCCCCCGACGGCCGGAACGCTAACACCCAATGAACGGGCAGCAAATCCCCCGGTCAGGTCGGTTGTCCGGCGGAGGGTCGGACGCGACCCGGTCGCCTGCCCACGTACGCTGTGCGACCTCAACTTCCGTGATGTTCGTCGGTGGGCGCTCGGGGTTCACCCGCTCAAACGGTAAGTGACAGGTTCGGTACATTCGGCGGCCCGGGCGGCGGCGGTCCCTGGGGTAAACTCCTGCCGAATTTCTGGTGTGGGGCGAGGAAACGGGGCGACATGGCTGGCGGCTTGACAGTGGCGGAGGTGCAGGCCCGCACCTACAAGGACCGCGACTCCTGGTGGACGGTCTTTCTCGTCGACCCGCTCGCCTCGCGGCTGGTCTGGCTCGTTGCTCGCTACCCCTCGGTGACGCCCAATCGACTGACCGTCACCGCTCTCCTGCTCGGCCTCGGTGCCGCCGCGGCCTTTGCCGCGGCTACCCCGCAGTGGTTGATCGTCGGCGCAGTGATCTTCCACCTGAGCTTCGTGGTCGACTGCATGGACGGCAAGGTGGCCCGGCTCAATGGCAACGGCAGCCTCTTCGGCGCCTGGCTGGACTACATCCTCGACCGGGTCCGGGTGCTCGTCTGCACGGTCGCGCTCATGGGTGGCCAGTACCAGGCCACGGGGGAGCCGATCTTCCTGGTGGTCGGCGGCGGCATCGTCTTTCTCGACATGTTCCGGTACCTGAACGCGCTGCATCTGTCGAAGGTCAAGACCGAGATGCGTCGGGCCCTGGCGGAGAAGATCGAAGCGTCGCCGGATCTGACGGCGGTGTTCGCTCCGGACTACGCCGACGTGACGCTGGAAAACGTCGATCCGAGCGTGGTGGCCATCCACACGCGCCCCGAGTTGGTGATTGAGCGGGAGTTCCGCTCGCGTTTCACCGTGTTCACCGGCCTCCGCGACCTGCTTGTTCGCGCGCGGGTTCGGGCGCATCTGGTGAGCGGCATCGAGTTTCAGATGGCGGTCTTCATCATCGGTCCACTGGCCGGTGCCGTCCTCGCCGTCTCTGTGGTTGCCGGTGCCCTGCTGCTGGCCTTCGAGTTCGCCCTCATCTACAAGCTGTGGTTGTTGACCACCTCGTTCACCCGCTACGACAGAGCTCTCGGAGCCGGGGCCGCAGCCAGCGAACCAGTCTCTGCCCCGAACGTCGCCTGGGCGTCGGTGCCGATGCCGTCGCCGGGCAGGGAAGGGGCCGACGCGCCTCGATAGCCACCCGGGCGGCGCGTCGCTCACCGTTGGGGCCGGCCCTCGACCGTCAGGCGCCGGTCGGCTCCGAGTGCAGGCGGTAGTGCGCCGCCAGCATCCGGTGGTCGGAGAGCCGCGTCGGTATCGCCTGGCAGCCGAGTGGCTCGATCCCTGGCCCGGACAAGATGTAGTCGATCTTGGCGGCGCCGAACGTGGCCTGCGTCCTCCCCGCGTCGCAGTCGACGCCCTCGTCGTAGAGCGGCTGCAGGATGAGCTGACGGCCACCCGTCACGGTCGTTGCCGGCGGGGTGTTGAAGTCGCCGCCGACGATGGTGGAATAGCCCAGCTCCCGGCCCTTGCGAACCTCGGCGGCGAGCCTCGCCGCCTGCGCGGCGCGGATCTCGCCACCGGGATCCTGTTCCGACGTCGACAGGTGCGTGCCGCAGACCTGGAGCCGGGGCGAGCGCAATCGGACGCAGACCGCCAACCGTTGCTCCACCCACTTCCTGCCCTTGGGCGCGGGCGACGGGAGCTGGACGAGCCATGACCCTCCGACGGGCGACACACCGGGGTCGACCCCCGCGCGGGATGTCCGTACGGCCACCGCCTGGCCGTACCGGCCCCCGTTCTCTCCGCAGGTGGCCGGCCTGGTCACCCCGGTGCCGCGCCTGACCGACGCCGTCGTGGCCTGGCGGAAGTACAGCGTCCAGCCGGCGCCGAGGCTGCTCTCGAGCGTGGGCAGCAGGTCGGCGCACACCTCCTGAAGCAGCAGCACGTCGGCCGACCGGGCCCACGCCGCCTCGCCGATGGCGGCGGCGAGCTGCCGGTGGTGGCCACCGGCGGGACACCGCCACTCAGCCTTGGAGCAGACGTTCCAGGTGAGCACCGTGAGCGGGATCGGTGGGGGCGCTGGGGACGCGCGCGCCACGGTCGCGCCCCGGTCGTCCACGGACCAGCGCACGGCCGCTGCCGCGCCCGCCGCGCCGAGGAGGGAGCCGGTCAGCAGGAGCGCGATCGGCAAGGAGATCGTACTCCGCATCGCCGCCACGCCGCCCCTCTCCCGGATGTCGACGGCGTGGTGCTGTCGCCTGGACATCCCGTGTCGTCGCCGCCGGTGGTTCCTCAGACTACCGGTCTGCGGACCAGCGCTGCCGGCGCCGGCGTCCAGGTTCACGACGGTGGCCGGCCGCGCCCTCCCCGGCTGCGACCGGCCACCGTGTCCGTGCGGTGCGGGATCAGTACGAGTACCCCGAGCTGCCGCCGTCAGAGCTGCCCGAGTCACCCGACGCGGGCGGGGCGACCGCCTTCGGCGTGCCGGTGGGCAGGCAGGTCAGGTTCTTCTTGCCGTTCGGGTCGACCACGAACCAGGTGCCGCCGACGCCCTGGCCCTTCCACTGGCCCGGCTTCTTGTCGCCGATGTAGCGGTAGACCGGCCAGCCGCCGATGGTGATCTGCCGGGTGCCGTCCTGCCGCGTGACCGTGCCGACCTTGTCGTCGGAGACGCCCTGGAGCTGCGGGTTGCCGTCGGTCAGCGCGGGCGGCCAGACCTGGGCGCACTTGTCCACGCAGTTCGACGACGGCGGGTCGGCGGAGTCCTTGTCGAAGCGGTAGAGGATCCAGCCGTCCTGGTCCATCACGACGTTGCCCATTCGGGGCACCTTCTTGCCGACCAGTTGGTCGGTGAGCCGGACGTCCGCCGGCGGCGCCTGCTCGGTGGTGGGGGCTTCCGCGGTCGCGGAGGCCTCCGGTTCGGCCGCCGGGGTGGGTTCGGCCGCGGCGACGGCGACCGGCTCGGCCGCGCTCGAGTTCGCCCCGTCGTAACCCGCGGGAGCGCAGGCCGTTAGTGCGACCATCGCGCTCGCGACGATGACGGTCGTCCGCTTCAGGTGTGCCACGTGCCCTCCTCATTCTTGGCAGTTCACCGGGTAGTACGGGTGGTCCGCTGTCAAGGTTGAAGGGGAAAGGGTGCTCCATTTCACAGTGGATCGATTGAACCGATCCGCGCCCGGACCCGTACGGGAGCACGTCGGGTCCACCCCGCCGCGCACGCCGCAGCGGCGCCGGGCGATGTCGCTGCCCGGCGCCGCTGTCGGGGCGGATCAGAGGTCGGCCACCGTCACCAGCGGACTGGCGATGCCGTTCACGTCGACCGACTGCACCTGGATCTTCTCGATGTCCGGCAACCCGGCCGAGGTGGACGCGCTCAGCTCCAACGGGAGCTGATTCGTGCTCGTCCCGTAGCCGCCGCCCGGCACCGACCAGGTCGAAACCACCTCGCTGGTGGCGTTCTTCCGGATCACCACCAGCCGGCAGGTGCGCGGCCCGGGCAGCCTGGTCAGCTGAAGATCGATCTTGGTGCCGTACTCCTTCGAGGCGACCCACATCGTCGTCTTCACCCCGGTGGCCGGATCAGTGGCGTTGTGCTTCTCGCCCTCCTGCTCGTTGCCGCCGGTGCCCGGGTCGCCTGGATCGGACGTCGGGTCGGCCGGGGGGCCGGTGACCGGCGTGGTCAGGGTCGGCTCGGCCTGCGGGATCCGCTCCCCGTCGCCGCCGCCCGTCAGGCCGGCGACGCCGACGCCGCTCAGGCCGCCGAAGACCACCACCGCCGCCGCCGTGGCGAGGAGCCGCCGGACCCGGGTACGCCGGCGGTGCAGCCGCACCGCCACCAGCGTCCGGTCCAGCAGGGCCGGGTCGGTCCGGGTCTGTTCCAGCGCGGTCATCGTCTCGCCGTCGATGCCGGAGAGCAGCCCCACCACGGGGACCATGGTCTCCAGCTCCGCGGCGCACGCCCAGCACGTGGCGAGGTGCTCCTCGAACCGTTCGGTGTCCTGCTGATCGAGCACGCCGAGCGCGTACGCGGCCACGTCCATGTGGTCTGCCCGGCTCATTCCGTCACCCCCCGTTCCTGCAGAGCCGTGCGCAGCGCGCGCAGCGCGTAGTAGACGCGCGACTTGGCGGTGCCGAGCGGAAGGCCCAGCTCCTCGGCCGCCTCCGGCACCGTCCGGCCCCGGAAGTACGTCGCCACCAGGATCTCCCGGTGGGACTGGCTCAGGGTACGCAGCGCGTCGGCGACCGTCATCGTGCGCAGTACCCGGTCCGTGCTGTCCGCCTCGGCGAACGCGGTCAGGTCCCGGTCGTACGTCTCCGCCGGGCGGGCCTGCTCGCTGCGATGCTCGTCGATGGCGATCCGCCGGGCCACGGTGACCAGCCAGGGGCGCAGCGACCCCTGGCCGTGCGTGCCCAGCCGGTGCGCGTTGCGCCAGGCGCGCAGCAGCGTCTCCTGGACGATGTCCTCGGCCCGCTGCCGGTCACCGCCGGTCAGCCGCATCACGAACATCAGCAGCGGGCCGGCGTGCTCCGCGTAGAGCAGCCGGATCAGCTGGTCGGAATGACTGGCCTCAGGGGACGCCGCCTGGTGGCGCCCGGGCGCCGGTCGTGGCGTCACCGGGTCATTCTGGCGATCGGCGGGGCGCCCGTCGACCCCACGGCCCGCACTCGACGCACGCGACTGGGGCTGCGCCCGGGCGAACATCCACTCGGGCCGCGCCACCTCGCCGTGCCAGCCGGCCGCCACCGCATGCATGCAGACCTCCGGGTGTCCAATGACATCAGCCGGCCCCCCACGGGCATGGCCGCCCGTGGATACGGAGTGGCCCGCTCAGCGGATCAACGGCGCACGGAAAAAATTCCGGGCGGGGGTGGGGTGGAGGCGGTGGCGTCCGCGTCGCGGACCACACCGGCGCCGCCGGCGAACCGGTCCAGCTCCTCGCCGGCCAGCACCCGGCCGGGGAACCAGTCGCCGGCCGCCCGCCGGGTCAGCTCCGGCACCGGGGGCTCGACCCGGCCGGCCACCAGCACCAGGTTGCCGTAGCGCCGCCCGCGCAGCACCGCCGCGTCGCCGACCAGGCAGGCCCGGGGCAGCACCGAACGGACCGTGGCGACCTGGGCCCGGGCGTGCCGCAGCGGCGGGCCGTCGGCGATGTTGGCCAGGTACCAGCCGTCCGGCCGGAGCACCCGGGCCACCTCGGCGGCGTACTCCACCGAGGTCAGGTGGGCCGGGGTGCGGGCGCCGGCGAAGACGTCCGCGACCACCACGTCGTAGCTGGCGTCCCGGCTGGCGGTCAGGGTGGACCGGGCGTCGGCCACCCGGACCCGCAGCCGGGGATCGGTCGGCCAGGGCAACGCCCGCCGCACCAGCTCCACCAGGGCGCCGTCCACCTCGGACACCCGCTGGGTCGAGCCGGGCCGGGTCGCGGTGACGTACCGGGGGAGGGTCAGCGCGCCGCCGCCGAGGTGCAGCACCCGCAGCGGGGCGCCGGGCGGGGCGATCAGGTCCAGCGCGGCGGCCAGCCGCCGGACGTACTCGAACTCCAGGTGGGTCGGGTCGGTGAGGTCCACATGGGACTGCGGGGCGCCGTCGAGCAGCAGCGTCCACGAGCCCGCCCGGTCCGGGTCCGGCAGCAGCTCGGCCTGCCCGGTGTCGACCTGCTCGACCACCCGGTCGGCGTCGCGTCGGCGGCCCATCAGCGCCGGATCCCGCGGGCCGCCGCGGTCAGCACCCGGCGCAGCAGGCGGGCGTCGCCCAGCAGCCCGCGCAGTCGACGCTCCAGCCCGGCGATGGGGACGAGGTTCTGCGGGGCGCGCGGGTCCTTGTACGGGGTGGAGGCGAACCGGGGCAGGGTGACCAGGGAGAGGTCGGCCAGGCCGATCGCCTCGGCCGGACTCAGCTCCGCCGAGCACTCCATCCGCACGATGCCGGCCCAGGGCGCGCCCGCGGCCACCGGCAGCCGCAGGTACCACGAGTAACCGCCCCAGGCGGTGCCGAGCCGGAACACCGGGGAGCGCTGGCCCGGGGCGAGCCCGGTCACCACCGCGGTCAGCCGGGCGTCGAGGTACTGGCTGTGCTGGGTCTTGATGTAGCCCAGGGTGCGCGGCAGCTGCCGGCGGCTGCGCAGTGGACCGTCCACCACCAGCAGGTCACCGTCGACCCGGGCGGCGTCGGAGACCGCCACCTCCAGCGCGGTCAGCGGGCCCTGCACCGCCGCCGGGAGCTTGCTCAGCTCACCGGTGCCGCCGACGCGGTGCACCGGGTAGTGGATCCGGCCGGCCAGGACGTCCTGGGCGGACGGACTGGCGGTGAAGAGGCCCCGGCCGACCCGGGCGCCGGCCAGCTCCGCCGCGCCGCGCTCCAGGTCGCAGCGGACCACCCCGGCCGCGTACGAGGCGGCGATGCCGGGGAACGACCCGCCGTCGTCCTCGGCCGTCCAGACACTGGCGTCGATCCGGCGTACCCCGTCGACGAGCAGCACCACGTCCGGGGCGGGCAGGTCCCGGCGGGCCCCGATCGCCCGCCAGTCCGTCGCCGACAGCTCCACGTCCGGGTCGACCTGGGCGCTGCTCGGCGCCGCCGGGCCGCCCGCCGACGCCTCGAACGAGGCGCCGTACGCCGGGTCCCAGGCGTCGACGAAGAACCGGGGCCGGCTCACCGGGCCGCCACCCGTTCGTCCGCGACCGGACCACTCCGCCGCGCCGCACACCTCGCGCTCACAGGCCGGTCCGTTCGACGCGGGCCGTGCGGGCGTCCTTGCGGACCTCGTAGCGGACCGGGATCCGCTCCGCGAGGGCCGGCACGTGGGTGACCACGCCGACCATCCGGTCGCCGCGGGCGGCCAGGCTCTCCAGGGTCGCCGCGACGGTGTCCAGGGTGGCCGCGTCCAGCGTGCCGAAGCCCTCGTCGAGGACGATGGACTCCAGGCTCGCCGCGGTGGTCGACATCCCGGCGAGCTGCTCGGAGAGCGCCAGCGCCAGCGCCAGCGAGGCCTGGAACGTCTCCCCGCCGGAGAGGGTGCGCACCCCCCGGCGCAGCCCGGCGTCGTGGTGGTCGACCACGAAGAACTCGCCCTTGTCGTGCACCAGGTCGTACTGGCCGCCGGACAGCTCCCGCAGGATCCGCGACGCGCCGTCGACCAGCAGGTCCAACGCCTCGGCCAGCAGCCAGCGCTCGAAGTTGTTGGCCCGCAGGTGCCCGGCCAAGGCCCGGGCGACCCGGGCCTCCCGCTCGTGGCCGGCCCGCTGCTCGCCCAGCTCGGCGGCCTGCTCGCGCCGCTCCACCAGTCGCCGCAGCTCGGCCTCGGCGCGCTCCACCGCCACCGCGGCGGCCCGCCCCGGGTCGTCGGCGACGGCCAGACCGGCGGCGGTGAACAGGGCGGCGATCCGCTCCGCCACCTCGGTCGCCGCCGCCTGGGCCGCGGCGACCGAGTCGACCAGTCCGCCGCGGTCGGCCCGCCGCCGGTCGGCCTCCCCGCCGGCCCACCCGGCCAGGGCGGCCCAGGCGGCGGCCACGTCGTCCCGGTCGGCGGCCGGCGGGCCGAACCGGGCGAGCCGGTCCCGGGCCGTGTCGAAGTCGCGCCACGTCCGGCGCAGCCGCTCCTCGGCGCCGTCCAGCGCGCCCCGCGCCCGCCGGGCGGCGTCCCGGCCGGCCCGTACCGCGGTCGCCGCCTCCTCCAGCGCCCGGCGCAGCCGGGTCTGCTCGTCCAGGGCCGCCCGCAGCGCGGCCGGCGCGGCGGCGTCGGTGAGCTGGGCGTCCAGCTCGGCCAGCCGGGCCCGCAGCTGGTCGTGCTCGGCGCGGGCGCGCAGCAGCACCCGGTCCAGGTCGCGGGCGGCCGCGTCGCGCTCCTGCACGGTCCGCTTCGCCGCCTCGCTGGCGGCCCGGGCCGCCTTTCCCGCGGCGGTGGCCCGGGCCACCGCCGAGCCGGCCGGCACCACCGGCACCCGGGACACCACCTGCTCGCAGACCGGGCAGGGCGCGCCGTCCACCAGGTGGGCCCGCAGGGCCACGGCCTGGTCGGTGGCCTTCGCCTCCTCGTGCGCCCGGAACGCCGCCTCCAGCTCCGCGTCCGCCCGCTCGGCCGCGGCCCGCGCCTCGGCCAGGGCCTGCGCCGCCGCGTCGTGTTCGGCCTGCGCCGCGGTCACCGCCGCCCGGACCGTGTCCGCCTCGGCGGTCAGCCGGTCCCGGTCGGCGTGCGCCTTCAGCAGCAGGCGCAGTGCGCTCTCGTCGCCCGCCGCGGTCAGCTCGCCGCGGAGCTTCTCCTCCCGCTCCTCGGCGAGCGCCACCGCCGCGACCGCCTCGTCGGCCGCGGCCCGCGCCGTGGTCACCGCGCGGGCCAGCTCGGCGATGCCGTCCGGCGCCCGCACCCCGGCCAGCACCGTCAGCTCCGCGTCGAGCGCGGCCAGCGCCGCCGCCACCTCCCGCGCCGTGGCCCGCGCCCCCTCCAGCTCCGGTACGGCCACCGCCACCGCCCCGGCCAGCTTCCGCATCCGGTCGACCTGCGCCTGCGCCCCGGCCACCGTCTCGTCGTCGACGGCGGCGAGCCCGGCGAGCATCCGGTCCACGGCCTCCAGCTTCGCCTCGGCCTGCGCGGCGCGTTCGGTGGCCCGCTTCTGCACCTCCTCGTAGACGCCGAGGCCGAGCAGGTTGACCAGGATCTGCTGCCGGGTGGCGGGCTTGGCGTGCAGGAAGTCGGCGAACTGGCCCTGCGGCAGCACCACGCAGGAGGTGAACTGCTCGTACGGCAGCCCGACCGCCGCCAGCACCGCGTCCTCCATCTCGGCGGGGGTGCCGGCGACCACCTCGCCGAGATCGTCCGGGCTGAGCCCGGTGTCGAGCTTGGTCACGTCGAAACCGGCGGGCATGAGCTGCAACCCGGCGTTGGCGGTCTTGACCGCCCCCCGGCCGTCCCGGCGGACCACCCGGGTGGCGACGTACCGGTCGCCGGCGGACTCGAAGACCAGCCGGACCCGGGCCTCGGTGGCCGACGGGGCGAGCGCGTTGGCCAGGCCCCGGGTGCCGCCCCAGCGGGGCACGGTCCCGTAGAGGGCGAAGCAGATCGCGTCGAGCACCGTGGACTTCCCGGAGCCGGTCGGCCCGACCAGGGCGAAGAAGTCGGCGTCGGTGAAGTCGACGGTGGTCTCCTCGCGGAAGACGGTGAAGCCCGCCATGTCCAGCCGGATCGGTCGCATCAGCGGTCGACCTGCTTCCTACTGTTGCTCATTGCTGAGCGGTTCGGATGGTTCGCTCTCCGCTCGATGGTGGCCGAGTTGGAGTCCTGGACCGGCAGTCTGGTCCGGTGGCGATCGGTCCTGTCCTGCAGGATCTGCCTCACTGCGTGGTGCGGGGTGTGCAGGGCGATGTCGGGGTCGCCTGCTCGCTGCAGGATGTTGATCGCGGCGTTCACGTCGGCCTGCCACACCACCCCGCACGAGGTGCAGTGAAGCCGGTCCCCGTGGCGTCGGCCGAGCCGGCCGCAGCGGTGACAGGCTTGTGAGGTGTAGGCGGCGTTGACGTGCACGAGCGCAGAACCTCTGCGCTCCGACACGCTTGTGAGGGCCTCGGCGGTGGCCCCTTTGGTCCACGCGGCGAGGCGCCGGTTGACGTTGCGGCCGAGCGTCTTGCGTCCGGCGAAGCTCTTGGTGAGGTCTTCGGCGACCACGGTGGCGGCCTTGTCGACGACCCGGTGCGCGGCGGTGAAGATCTCCGTGCGCACCCGGGCACGGTGGCGGGCGGCCTGTCGGTCCCGCTTGACCGTCCCGAGATTGTTGACCGTGATCCGACGTGCCTTCGCGTGGTCACCACGCAAGGCGGCGGTGTTCGCTATGGAGCGCAGCTTCGCCCGACGCCGGTTACGTTCCTTCAAACGGTCCGACTCGCTGGTCAGCAACTCGCCGAGGCGGCTGCCGTGGCGAACGCCATCGGAATCGGTCAGGGCCTCGGTGTACCCCTTGTCGACGCCGACCGTCGCGTCGCCGCACGGCCGCTGCGACGACCGCATCTGCGACGCGTCGATCTGGTAGTGCACCTCGACCCGACCACCACGCAGGATCAGCCGCAGCGTGCCAGTCGGGGCGACGGTCGTGGACAGCGGGATTCTCACCATCTGGCGGCGTTGGAGACCCGGAACCGCCAGCCACAACCGGCCGCGCCCGTCGGTGGCGGTGTTGTGCTGGTCGGCGCGCACCACGATCTGATCGTGCGTGCGGTTGCGGCCACGCTTCCAGTGCTTGCGCATCTGTCGAGCCAGGAACGGGTCACCAGCCCACCGGTCAGCCGCCAGCGCGGCCAGCATTCGCTTGCGCTCGCCAGGATCGCCCGTGCGCCGGAAGACCGCCCGGCGGACCTGCACCTTGGCCGAGGCCAGGTTCGTCGCGATGTCGGCCATAGCGTCGCGGACCGTTTCCTTCCACGCATTCGCCAGCACACCGAACCGCACATGCGTGCCGTCGACCAACCACCGGTCCCGCACCTGCCGGTCCCTCAGGCCGGACCCGACTCCACTAATCGAGCCGTAACGCTGCCACACCTCACTGCGAACCGGACCCAACCGACGGGCCTGCTCCCACAACGCCGCGCACTTACCGGAGTTCAGGCGCGCCGAGTAAGCAATCCGGGTGACCTTCACCGCTCGCCCCCCACGGTCAGATCCGCCCCTTTCGAGTTCCTTCACGTAGCGTCGCAACCCACACGGCAGACACGAAAGGCGCGCACGACCGCCAGCATGTCCTCAAAGCAGAGAGAGCCGACAACTAGTCGACCTCCTCGAGCAGCTCGTCGAAGAGCTCCTGGACGCCCTCGTCGACGTGCCCTCGGCTGCCCAGGTAGTCGGCGAAGAGCTCGCGCGGCGACCGGCCGGCCCGCTGGGCGGTGCGGGTGCCGCTGCCCGGCGCCGGGACCAGCTCCGGGTCGATCCGGATCTCCAGCGCGCGGGGGAGCAGCTCCTGCACCTCCTCGCGCAGCCCGGCGCGGGGCTGCTCGCGGACGTACACCCGCAGCCAGCCCTCCGGCGCCTCGATCTCGGCGAGCTGAGCCAGGGTGCCCCGCACGGTGCGCAGCGGGGTCGCCCCCGGCACCGGCACCTCCCGGATCTGGGCGGCGGTCCGGGCGGTCACCTCGACCACGGTCACCGAGCCGACGTTCTCCTGCTCGCCGAAGTCGACGGCGAGGGGGCTGCCGCTGTAGCGGACCGGGCAGGGGCCGATGACCCGCTGGGAGCGGTGCAGGTGGCCGAGCGCCACGTAGTGCGCGGTGCCCGGGAAGACGCTGGCCGGCACGGCGTAGCCGAGGACGGTGTGCGCGTCCCGCTCGCCGCCACCGGTGCTCGCCCCCACCACGGTCAGGTGGGCGGTGACCAGGTGCACCCGGTCGGGCTCGGTGAAGCCCTCGGTGAGCCGGGCGAGGACCCGGCCGAGGTGGTCGGCGTACGTCTGGTTGGCTTCGGCAGCGGTCAGATCGTACATCTCCACGGCGCGGACCGCGTACCGCTGGGACAGGAAGGGCAGCGCGGCGAGCTGCCAGCGCTCCCCGTCGGCGGTGACGCCGTCGATGATGTGCTCGGCCGGATTGTCCCGGACGCCGCCGCGCAGGGTGATGCCGGCCGCCTCGGCCCAGGGGCGCAGCGCGTCGAGGGCCGGCCCGTTGTCGTGGTTGCCGCCGATGGCCACCACGTCCGCGCCGGTGCGCCGCAGCGCGGTCAGCGCCCGGGTCACCAGCCGGGTCGCATCGGGGCTGGGCGCCGCGGTGTCGTACAGGTCGCCGGCCACGATGACCAGGTCGGGACGCTCGGCCCGGGCGATCTCGATCACCTGGGCCAGCACCTGCTTGTGCTCCTCGGCCCGGGACTGTCCCTTGAGGACCTTGCCGACGTGCCAGTCGGAGGTGTGCAGGATCTTCATGGCTTGGTCACCTCAGAACGGGATGTCGTCGTCGGTGGTGGCGCCGGAGCCGACCACGGCGAACGGGTCGGCGGACTGGGTGATCGAGCGCAGCGTCTCCGACGGGGCCCGGCCGGCCTCGGAGACCCGGGTCGCCCAGGCCGGGAAGGGGAACTCCAGGCACAGCGGAACCGGGATGTCCGGCTGGTTGACGAACATGGTGCCCGGCCTGGCCAGCAGGGCCCGCTGCCGCTGGGCCGGCGGGAGGAAGCCGTACTCGGGGCGGGACGCCTCGGCCGGGTCGAGCCGGCCGACCACCCGGATCGCCGAGTTGGTGACGATCCGGCGCTCCACCTCGCTGGCGGTCTGCTGGGCGCCGACCAGGATCACCCCGAGCGAGCGGCCCCGCTCGGCGATGTCCAGCAGCACCTCCTTGATCGGGGAGGAGCCCTCGCGGGGGGCGTACTTGTTCAGCTCGTCGAGGACGACGAAGAGCAGCGGCTTGGCGGTGCCGGCCTTCTCCTTGCGCTCGAACTCACTCTTCAGCGTCACGCCGACCACGAAGCGCTGCGCCCGGTCGGGGAGGTTGTGCAGGTCGACGACGGTGACCTGGGCGCTCTCGGCGGTGTTGATGCTGTGCGGGCGGCGGGTGGCCAGGTCGCCCCGGATCAGTCGGCCCAGGTCCTTCTTGCTGCCGATCAGCCGGCGGGCGAACGCGTTGACGGTGCCGAGCCCGACCGCGCTGCCCGCCCACTCGGACCGGGTCTCGTCGTCGTTGAGCTGCTCGACGATGTGGTCGACCAGGTCCGCGTACGACCCCAGCCGGACCCCGTCCAGGCTGACCCCGCCGTCGGCGGGCTGGGCGTACCGGGCCAGGTGGGCGGCGACCGAGTGGACCACCATCGTGTACTGCTGGCGCTCGTCGTCGGCGTCGGCGAAGACGTACGGCAGGAGCCGGTCCGCACAGAACTCGGCGAGCGTCCAGTAGAAGCTGTCCACGCCGGTGAGCCGGCTGCTCACGTCCGGCGTGCCGGAGGAGTCGCCGACCCGGGGCGGGGCGTACACGCGCACGTCGGGGAACGCGCCGGCGTCCAGCCCGAGCTTCGCGTACCCGGCTCGGGTGGCGTCGTCGAGCCGGGTGTTGGGGTGGTCGAGGAAGAGCAGATCCTCGCCCTTGACGTTGAAGATCAGCGCCTTGGCGTTGACCGCGTCGCCGCCCAGCACCCCGGAGCGGAAGACCGAGTAGAGCAGGAAGGTCGCGAAGCTGGTCTTGGTGGCCACCCCGGAGATGCCGGAGATGGAGATGTGCGCGCCCCGGGTGCCGTCGAGGAAGTCGGCGTTGAGGTAGACCGGCACGCCGTCGCGGCCCATGCCCATCGGGATGCGCCGTTCCATCCGGTCGAAGTGCAGCGCCCGGGCCCGGGCGTCGCCCTCGGCCCGGTGCACCACCGCACCCGGCGTGGGTGGCACGTAGAACTCGGGGTCGACCCGGGTGGTGGTGATCTCCGCGGCCTCCTGCACCTGGGCCGGCAGGGTGCCGTCGGCGATGGCGAAGACGTCGGAGTCGAACTGCGCCCCCTCGTGCCGGGCGCGGACCTGGGTGACCACGCCGGCGATGGTCACCGGCTCGCGGTCGGGCAGCTCGCGGCGAGTCACCACGACGTCGTCGAGCTGGAGGTAGCTGCCGGGGGCGACGGCGGTCCAGAACGTCAGCGGGGTGGCGTCGGCGGTGCCGAGCACCCGGCCGACCCCCTCGCCGGAGCCGTCGAGCAGGTCGTCGGTCATCGGCGGACTCCGGTCAGCTGGTCGTCTCGGTCGCGGGGCACGACCTGCATCCTGCCCGAGGGATGCGACAGGTTGCCACGCGACGCGGCGGACGCCACCCGAGGTCCTCCGCGCCCTCGCGCAACGGGGTCGGTCAACCACACCGCGTGTCGGGGTGGCGCGATTCCCGCCCCGGCCGGGCATGATCCGCGAGATCCTGCAAGGGACCGGGGGAAGCGGGGAGCGGACGTGGGATCGAGACGGGGCCGGGTGGTGGCGCTGCTCGTCCTCGCCGGGCTGCCGCCGGTGGTCGAGCAGGCGGCGCTGGCCGCCGTCCCGCTGCACGCCGCCCGGGGACTCGCCCCGCAGGTCACGGCCGTCTGGCCGTACGACTCGTACCACGACCTGCGCTGGCTGCTGGTCTACCACGACTCGTGGCTCACGTTCGTGCTCGGGCTGCTCGGCATCACGTTGGCCCGGGGACTCCTCTCCGCCGGGCTGACCGCGCTGGCCTGGCCGGCCGGTACGCCGCGCCCCGCCTGGGGTTGGCTGGTGCGGCGCAACCTGGAGGTCGCGGCGCTGGCCGCGGTGGTGATCTCCCCCTGGGCCGCGCTCTCCGTCGCCTTCTCCGCGGTGGCGCTCTCCTGGTACCTGTTCGCCTCGCTGGGCCCGATGCTGGTGCTCGCCCCCTTCCTCGTCCGGGCCGGGGTGGTTGCCGGCTGGTGGCGGGGGTTGCCGACGATCGAGCTGTTCGGCTGGTCGGCGCTGAACTTCGTGCTGCTGACCCTGGCGGGCGCGCTGATCTCCACCACCCCCGGCTGGTGGGCGGTCGGGGTCGCCGGCCTGGCCGGCGTGGCGAACGGGCTGCTCTGGCAACGGACCGTGGCCGACGCGGCGCTGCCGGCCCGGATGCGCTGGCGACGGGCGCCGGTTGCCCCCATCGCCATCGTCCTCACCATGGCCGGGGCGGTCTGGGCCCAGTCGCTGATCGGGATCGCCGCCCCCGGACCGGGGGTGTGGCGGCCGCCGGTCCTCACCGAACGGCTGCCCGACCGGGTCAACCACGCGGTGATCGTCCTCGACGGGCACGACTCGGCCTGGGAGGGGGAAGCACCCGCCGACCCGCGGGTCGAGCGCTTCTCCTACGCGGGGCTGGACGCGCGTGGTCGGCCCCTGCCGTACCCGCCGGCGGCCACCCACCGGTCGCTCGACTCCAGCAGCGTCCTGCTCGCCGCCCAGGTGGACGCGCTGCACCGGCGTACCGGCCGGCCGGTGGCCCTGGTCGGGCAGAGCGAGGGCTCCATGGTGGTCCGGACCTACCTGGAGAAGTTGCCCCCTGGCCCGGTGACCGCGGCGGTGATGTTCAGCCCGCTGGTCCAGGCCGGGCGCACCTACTACCCGCCCCCGGGGCACGAGGGCTGGGGGGTCGCGACGGGCTGGGAGCTGCGCGCCCTGTTCTGGCTGGCGGGCCGGCCGCAACCGGTGAAGGACGACCCCGACGAGCCGTTCGTGCGATCGGTGCTGATCGACGCGCCGTTCTACCGCAACCGCACCCTCTGCCCGGTGCCGGGCGTCCGGATGATCGCCTTCCTGCCCACGGTCAGCGCCGCCGAGGCTCCGCCTGGGGAGTACAGCCGCATCCCGGTCTACCAGCAGCCCGCGTTCCATGGCGGCCTGATCGGCCAGCGGATGGTGGAGGACCGGGTGATCGCGTTCCTGGCCGGCGAGCGGGTGGAGCAGCCCCGCCGGGAGTACGGCCTGCTCCAGCGGCTGGGTGCCGCCTGGCAGGCGCCGCCGTTGGCGCTGTCGCTCAACCCGGTGTGGTCGGCGAGCCGGGAGGGGGACCCGGCGAGGACCGGCCGGGTCTGCGAGGCGCGCTGAGCCGATCCGGCCCGGGCGGGGTCGGCGTGCGACCGGGGACGGCGCGCCGGTGGCGGAGCAGCAGTCGGACAGCCGCCAGGTCGAGTGCGACCACCAGGACGGCCTGGATCGGCGCGTACGGCAGGAACAGCAGGTCGATGCCGATCGCCGCCGTGGCGGAGCAGACGGCGAGCGGAACGGTCCCGCGTCGACCGGTCAACGCCAGCAGGCCGGCGAGCGTCACCGCGGCGCCGACCGCGACGTGCAGCCACGCCCAGCCGGTGATGTTGACCTGGTACACGCCCTGACCGGTCTCGACCGTGAACAGGTTGCGCGCCGTGTACGGCCAGACCGACAGCACGTCCACCAGGCCGGCGCCGGCCAGTAGGCCGCTGGCCAGCAGGGGACGGCCGGCCCCGGCCGCGCCGCTGTCGCCCGCCCATGTGAACCGCATCGTCCCAGGCTATGGGGCCGAAGGGGCGGGTGCGGGCGGGTTCGGCGACCGTCCGCCCCGGTGAACCCCGACTACGCCGGTGCCCGCGCCCGTCGTCGTGCTGCGTCTCAGTGGTCGGCGAGGACCTCGCGCAGCCGGGCGGCGAAGGCCGGCGGGTCCTCGACGAAGCCGATGTGCCCGCCGGGGAACATCGTGGGGGTGCCGCCCAGCGCCGCGGCCAGTGCCCGCGAGGTGCGGTCGCAGATCTGACCGGTCGACTGCTCGCCGAGGCCGACGACGACGCGGGTGGCACCGTCGCGCAGGGCGGCGACGTCGGGCCGGAACCGGGTCGTCCCCCGGATCATGTGGACGTACTGGAAGTGCTCGTCGGCGGCCGCCCGCGGCTCGGGTTCGCCGCCGAACATGGCCTGGATCATCTCCTCGGGCAGCTCGATGTTCGCGTTGGCGAGGAACTTGCGCCCGGCGCCGAGCCGGTCCCCCGACCGGTAGGTGGCGATCATGTCCTCCTCCCGGGCCAGGAGTTCCGCGCGGTCGGCCAGCAGGCCGAGCAGCGGCGGCTCGTGCGCGATGACCGTGTGCACCTGCTCGGGGTGGGCCTCGGCGAGGGCGAGGACGGTCACCGCGCCGCCGCTGGAGCCGAGGACCGCGGCCGGGCCGGCGTCGAGGTGGGCGAGGAGCCGGGCCACGTCGTCGGCGCGCAGCTGTGGGGTCGAGTCCTGGTGGGGGTCGTGCAGGACGCTGCGGTTGATGCCTCGTGGGTCGGTGGTCAGCACGGTGTGCGCCACGGCCAGCAGGTCGGCCAGCGGTGCGAAGGCGCCGGCGTCCATCGGGGCGGCGACCAGGGCCACCAGCGGTCCCTGCCCGCGTACCTCGTAGTAGAGGCGCCCGTCCGGGACCTCCAGGGTCGCGGCGGTGACATGCTCGGCGGAGATGCTGCTCATCGGGGTCCTCCCGGTCGTGGCGATGGCGTTCACCATGCAGACTCCCGTCCTGGGGCAGAATCGTCGCTGTGAGCGTGACTTCCCGGAAGGGGGCGGCGGGCGCGGCCGACCAGGCCGCCTTCACCGCGCTGGTCGCACCGCTGCGCCGGGAACTGCACGCCCACTGCTACCGGATGCTCGGTTCCACCCACGACGCGGACGACGCCCTCCAGGACGCCCTGCTGCGGGCCTGGCGGGGGCTGCCGGGCTTCGCGGGACGCGGTTCGCTGCGCTCGTGGCTGTACACGGTGGCGACCCGTACCTGCCTGGACATCCTCGCGGGTCGCCGCCGCCGGGCCCTGCCCGTCGACCTCGGCCCGGCGAGTGAACGCGCGGTGCCGGACAACCGTCCGGCCACCACGTCGCCTGGCTCGGGCCGTATCCGGATGCCGGCCTCGCCGCCGGTCCGGCCGCCCCGGACGTACGCTACGAGCAGCGCGAGGCGGTCGAGCTGGCCTTCGTCGCCGCGTTGCAGCACCTGGCCGGCAACCAGCGGGCGGCGCTGCTGCTCTTCGACGTCCTCGGCTTCTCCGCCGCGGAGATCGCGGCCATGATGGACACCTCCACCACGTCGGTGAACTCGGCGCTCGCGCGGGCCCGCCGGGTCCTGGCCGAGCGGGTCCCCGCCGCCAGTCAGCAGCGGACCCTGCGCAAGCTCGACGACGCCCGCCTGCGGGAGATCGTCACCGGGTACGCCACGGCGCTGGAGAACGGCGACGCCGACGCCCTGATCGCCCTGCTCACCGAGGACGTCACCTGGTCGATGCCGCCGATGCCGCACTGGTACCGGGGCCTCGACGCGGTCGCCGACTTCGCCCGCGAGGTGCCGCTGACCCGGTGCGGGAGCTGGCGGCACCTGCCGACCAGCGCGAACGGCCAGCCCGCGGTCGGGTCGTACCTGCGCCGGGGCGGGACCGGCCCGCACCTGCCGTGGTCGATCGACGTGCTGACGCTGCGGGGCGCGCGGATCGCGGAGATCACGTCGTTCGTGGCGGTGACGCACTTCCCGGTGTTCGGGCTGCCGGACGCGCTCCCGCCTGGGCCGGGCGAACCTGTCGGTGGTCCGGCCCGGGACGCGCCTCAGGCGGCCGGCGCGGCACCGGCCGGGGGCGCGTCCTCCGGGTCCCCGGCGTAGCGCAGCATGAGCGTCCCGTCGGCGGCGGCGAGCACGTGCCGCAGCGGCAGCCGACGGGGCGCGCCGGCGTCCCCGGCGGTGATCCGGCCGGGGCCGGCCCCGGCCAGCAGCGGCGCGACGGTGAGGCAGAGCTCGTCGACCAGGTCGGCGGCGGTGAGCGCGCCGAACAGGTGCGGGCCGCCTTCGCAGAGCAGCTGGTCGAGCCCGCGCCGGCGCAGCTCGGCCAGGCCGGCGCCGAGGTCCACCCGGTCCGCGCCGCAGCGGACCAGGTCGGCGACCTCGGTGAGCCCCGGCGGCGGCTCGGCGGCGTCGCGGGTGAGCACGAGCGGCCGGACCGGCGCGTCGGCGAACGCGGCCTGGGCCGGGTCGAGGTCGAGCGAGCCGGAGACCACCACGAGCGTCGGGTACTCGACCAGGCCGTGCTCCCGGCGCCAGGCGCGGCGCGGTTCGCTCAGCCGGACCGCCCGGTAGCCCTCGTGCCGGAGCGTGCCGGCGGCCACGACGAGGCCGTCGCAGAGCATCCGGAGCAGCCCGAAGACCCGCTTGTCCGGCTCGCCGGAGAGCCCTTCGGAGTAGCCGTCCAGGGTGACCGCGCCGTCGGCGCTGGTCACGAAGTTGACCCGCAGGTGTGGTCGACCGGCGCGGCCGTAGAGCGCGGCCAGCTCGGGGTCGGTCAGTGGCCCGGTGGCCGGTGCGGGCCAGACCCGGGAAATCGCCGTGCTGTCGCTCATTCGCTGGCCGGACCGGTGACCGGAGGGGCGGGTCGGGGGGTACGGTGCTGGCAGTCGCACCACTTCCGGCCCGGACAGTCGTCGTGCCGTCGCTCTCGGCACGCTCGGCAGATCATGCTGGCAGCCTATGCCGAGGGAGGATGGGACACCGATGCCGCGTCAGATCTTCCAGCTCACGATCTTCCTGGCCGGGGTCCGGCCGCCGGTGTGGCGGCGGGTCCTCGTCCCGGGTGGGTACACCCTGGATCGGGTGCACCGGGTGGTGCAGCACGCCATGGGGTGGCGGGACTGTCACCTGCACTCGTTCGAGATCGACGGGCTCCAGTACGGCGAGCCGGACCCGGACGGCGAGCTGGCGGTCCGCGACGAGTTGGACGTCCGGCTGGACGCGGTGGTCGGCAAGGGCAGCCGGTTCCACTACACGTACGACTTCGGCGACTGGTGGGAGCACGACCTGCTGGTGGAGGACGTGTGCACGGCCGACCCGGACGTGCGGTACCCGTCGTGTCCGCAGGGGGAGCGGGCCTGCCCGCCGGAGGACGTCGGCGGCCCGTCGGGGTACGCCGTCCTGCTGGCCGCGCTGACCGATCCGGCCCATCCCGAGCACCTGGCGATGCGGGAGTGGGCCGGCGCCGGCTTCGACCCGGACGCCTTCGACGCCGCCCGCGCGACCACCCTGCTGCGCCGCCTCTGCTGATCCGGGTTCTCCTACCCGGTTGATACCGCCGCGCGTCGATCGGGGCGGTAACGATCTGGGAACGCTCCCATAGTGTCTATTGACACTCCTGACACCTCCCGGCGACGCTCGTGGGAGCGCTCCCGCGAGTGGCGCGGATCTCATCCGTGGCGTTCCGGTCCCCGTCCGCCGGCCCGTTCGGCCGGCGGCTGGCGCTGCACAGCACCCCCCACCACACAGCACCCCCCACCACAAGGACACCAGCCTCACCAGCGAAAGAGGGGTCTCGGATGAGCGTCCCAATCCGTCGCCGCCGGTTCGCGGCCATCGCGGTCGCCTCCCGGCCAACCCGACCGTCCAGATCTCCCTGCGCAGCCTCAACACCGCCTACTTCGCCGACAACTCGCAGATCTTCGCCGGTACGTTGATCGCCACCCTGCCCCTGTTCATCGTGTTCGTTCTGTTCGGCCGCCAGATCATCGGCGGAATCATGGAAGGCGCCGTCAAGTCGTGAGCAACCCAGCCAGCCCGCCCGCCGTCGGCGTCCTCGACCAGGGTCCGGAACTCACCTTCCCGCCCGGTTTCCTCTGGGGCGCGGCCACCGCCGCGTACCAGATCGAGGGCGCGGCGGCCGAGGGCGGCCGTACCCCGTCGATCTGGGACACCTTCAGCCACACGGCGGGCCGGACGGTGGCGGGGCACACCGGGGACGTGGCCTGCGACCACTACCACCGGATGCCCGACGACGTCCGGCTGATGGCCGAGCTGGGGCTGAAGTCGTACCGGTTCTCGGTGTCCTGGCCGCGGGTGCAGCCCGGCGGCACCGGCGCGGCGAACCAGGAGGGCTTGGACTTCTACCGCCGGCTGGTCGACGAGCTGCTGGGCCACGGCATCGAGCCGTGGCTGACCCTCTACCACTGGGACCTGCCGCAGCCGCTGGAGGACGCCGGCGGCTGGCCGGCCCGGGACACCGCCGCCCGGTTCGCCGACTACGCCCAGCTCGTCGCGGACGCCCTCGGCGACCGGGTGAAGTACTGGACGACGCTCAACGAGCCGTGGTGCTCGGCGTTCCTCGGCTACGGCTCCGGTGTGCACGCGCCGGGCCGCTCCGACGGCGGCGACGCGGTCCGGGCCGGGCACCACCTGATGCTCGGCCACGGCCTCGCGGTGCAGGCGCTGCGGGCGTCCCGGCCGCAGGCGCAGCTCGGCATCACGCTCAACCTGTACCCGGTCACCCCGGCCAGCGACGCGGCCGGGGACGTCGACGCCGCGCGGCGGATCGACGGGTTGGCGAACCGGTTCTTCCTCGACCCCGTGCTGGGCGGGGCGTACCCGGCGGACCTGACGGCCGACCTGCGCCAGGTCAGCGACTTCGGGCACGTCCGGGACGGCGACCTGACGATCATCTCCAGCCCGCTGGACGTGGTGGGGATCAACTACTACAGCCGGCACGTCGTCGCTGCCCCGGTCCCCGGGGCGGAGCCGGAGGCGTACTGGCGGTCGCCGTCGTGCTGGCCGGGCAGCGAGGACGTCCGGTTCGTCACCCGGGGCGTCCCGGTCACCGACATGGACTGGGAGATCGACGCTCCCGGCCTGGTCGAGACCCTGGAGCGGGTGCACCGCGACTACACCGACCTGCCGCTCTACGTCACCGAGAACGGCTCGGCCTTCGTCGACGCGGTGGTCGACGGCCAGGTCGACGACCCGGACCGGCTGGCGTACTTCGACGCGCACCTGCGCGCGGCGCACGCCGCGATCAGCGCCGGGGTGCCCCTGAAGGGCTACTTCGCCTGGTCACTGATGGACAACTTCGAGTGGGCGTGGGGGTACACCAAGCGCTTCGGCATGGTCCACGTCGACTATGACAGCCAGGTGCGGATCCCCAAGTCCAGCGCCAGGTGGTACGCCGAGGTGATCCGACGGAACGGCCTGGCCGCACAATAGGCTCCAGGTCACGCCAGTAGCGGGCGGCCCGGCACCGACGCCTCAACCGGTGCCGGGCCCGTCCGACGTCGGAGGAGCACACGATGACAACGCAGCGCACCCGGTCGCTCGGGCGCCCGACCCTCGACGCGGTCGCGGCCCGCGCCGGCGTGGGGCGCGGCACGGTCTCCCGCGTGGTCAACGGCTCGCCCCAGGTCAGCCCGGAGGCCCGCGCCGCGGTCCAACAGGCGATCGCCGAGCTGGGGTACGTGCCGAACCGCGCCGCCCGGGCGTTGGTGACCCAGCGGACCGACTCGGTGGCGCTGGTGGTCTCCGAGTCCGGCGAGCGGGTCTTCACCGAGCCGTTCTTCGCCGGCATCGTCCGGGGCGTCAGCTCCGGGCTGCTGGAGACGCCGATGCAGCTCTGGCTGGCCATGGTGCAGTCGCCGATCGAGCGGGAACGGGTCGAGCACCATCTGACCAACCAGCACGTCGACGGGGTTCTGCTGCTCTCGCTGCACGACTCCGACCCGCTGCCCGCCCTGCTGGAGGAGCGGGGCCTGCCCACCGTGCTCGGCGGTCGGCCGGCCCGGATGCTGCATCCCGACGCCCAGCCGGCCTGGTTCGTCGACATGGACAACGTCGGGGGCGCCCGGCAGGCGGTGGAGCACCTCTTCGCGCGGGGGCGGCGACGCATCGCCACCATCGCCGGGCCGCAGGACATGGGCGCCGGCCTGGCCCGGTTGTCCGGCTACCGGGAGGCCGTCCGGGCCGCGGGCGCCCGCGTGGACGAGGACCTGATCGCGTACGGGGACTTCAGCGAGGGCAGCGGCACCGCCTGCATGCGGCGGCTGCTGGAGGTCTGCCCCGACCTGGACGCCGTCTTCGCCGCCTCCGACCTGATGGCCTTCGGCGCCCTGCGCACGCTCCGCGAGGCCGGTCGCCGGGTGCCCGAGGACGTGGCGGTGGTCGGCTTCGACGACGCGCCCATCGCCCGGCAGGCCGAACCCCCGCTGACCACCGTCTTCCAACCGGTCGAGGAGATGGGCCGGCAGATGGCCCGCCTGCTGGTCTCCCGCATCCGCGGCGACGAGGTCCCGAGCCCCCACGTCCTCCTCGACACGAAACTCATCCACCGCGCCTCCGCCTAATGGCCCCCGGCGCACGGCTGAATCGTCTGCGACATCAGCGCCAAAGGCAGTCAGCGGTCGCGTCGGACCCCCGGACGGCGAGGAGAGGCGAACCTGCGGGCGGGCCGGACGGGACGAAGGTCCGTCACTTCTCCCTGACCGCGCGCAGGCCGTGCTCGACCAGCGGGGCCACCATGTCGCCGATCCGGTCGAACCCGCCACCGAGCGTCTGCCCGAGGGTGTGCCGGTAGTGGATCCCCTCGCAGATCACCGCGAGCTTGAAACAGCCGAGCGCCACATGCCAGTGCAGCGGGCCCACGTCGACGTCGCTGCGGCCGGCGTACCGGTCGATCAGCTCGTCCCCGGTGGGGAAGCCGGCGCGCGGGCCGATCCCGTCGGCCACCGGGTTGCCCTCGGCCAGCTCGCTGTCGCCCAGCACGCTCCAGTACGTCAGCAGCAGCCCCAGGTCCGCGAGGGGATCGCCGAGGGTGGCCATCTCCCAGTCCAGGACCGCCCGGACCGTGACAGGGTCGACGGCGGCGAGGAGGTTGTCCAGCCGGTAGTCGCCGTGCACGATCCGTCCCGCGTTGGCGCCCTCCGGCACGGTGTCGGCGAGCGCGTCGCGCAGCTCGTCGATGCCGGGCAGCTCGCGGCTGCGGGAGCGGTCGAGCTGGCCGGCCCAGCGGCGTACCTGCCGCCCCAGGTAGCCCTCGGGGCGACCGAAGTCGGCCAGCCCCACGGCGGCCGGCTCGACCATGTGCAGCGCGGCGAGGGTGTCCATCATCGCCATCGCCAGGTCGTGCCGCTGCCCGTCGGTGAGTGGGTCGGTCTGCGCCCGGGTCCGGTAGACCTGCCCGTCGACCTTCTGCATCAGGTAGAACGGCGCGCCGATCACCGCGTCGTCGGCGCAGAGCAGCAGCGCCTCCGGGACGGGGACCTCGGTCGGCGCCAGCGCCGAGATCACCCGGTGCTCGCGGGCCATGTCGTGCGCGGTGGCCAGCACGTGCCCGAGCGGGGGCCGGCGCAGCACCAG
Organism: Micromonospora sicca; assembly: GCF_003172935.1. GTDB lineage: Bacteria > Actinomycetota > Actinomycetes > Mycobacteriales > Micromonosporaceae > Micromonospora > Micromonospora sicca. The sequence continues at coordinate 33,607 of NZ_QGKS01000256.1, forward strand.
TTCGCGCCCGCCGGCGTGCACCAGGTACGTCAGGTTGGACTTGCCGCCGGCGATCAGCCGCGCCGACAGCGGCCCGGCGGTGAGCTCCGGCCGCCGTTCGGCCAGGTACGCGGTGAGCCGGTCGAGGTCGAGGCCCTTCGGGGACCGGTCGGCCGCCGAGCCGGTCGGGGTCTGGGCAGGGTCGACGGCCGGTTCGGTCATCCGGATAGTTGATGGCAGCTCAGCTTTCTTGTCAAGGTCGGATTTTCCGCCGGGACATGCCGCTGCAACAGGGGCGAAATGGTCAACCGGCAGGCTGGTGCCCAGCCTGCCGGCCGCCACGGTCGGCCCGCCGACGCGGAGGGACCAGACATGTTGCTGAGAGTTCGGGTGACCCTGCCGGACCGACCCGGGACGCTCGGCCAGGTGGCCCGCACACTCGGCGTGTCCGGCGCCGACATCGTCCAGGTGGTGGTGCTGGAGCGGCTCGGCGGCCGGGCGGTCGACGACTTCACGGTGGTCTGGCCGGGGGCGGCGCGGGTGGAACGCCTCCTCGCCGGCCTGGCCGCGATCCCCGGCGTCAAGGTGGACGGGGTGTGGCGGGCGATCGGCGCGCCCACCACCACCGGGCAGGACGCCGAACTACTCGCCCAGGTCGCCGCGAACCCGGCCGACGGGGTGGCCACCCTGGTGGACGCGGTGCCCGGGCTGCTCGCCGCCGACTGGGCGGTGGCCGCCGTCGTACCGCTGGACTGGGCCTCGCGCAGCGGCGCGGCCGGCGAGGCGACGGTGGGGCACGCGAGCTGGCGGGCGCCGGAACCGCCGCGGCTGCCGGAGGTGACCCCGCTGCGGGCCCGCGCGATGACCACCGCGGCCGGCGACCACTACGCGGTCGCGCCGTTCGGGCGCGCCGGCCTGGTGCTGGTGGTGGCGCGCGACCGCATCGAGCCCCTCGCGGCCGCCGCGTTCCACTCCACCGAGGTGGACCGGCTGGCCCAGCTGGTCCGGGCCAGCGCGGTGATCCTCGGCGACCGCCTCGACCTGGTCGGCGCTCCGCCGGTGACCAGCGTCACCTGACCGGTCCGGGCCTGTCACCGTCGGGCAACGGCAGCGCAACAGCTGGGCGGCAGGGTCTTGTGGTGAGGAAGGGAGCAGACATGACGCTATGGCGGATCCGAGCCACCGTGGACGACCGGCCCGGCTACCTGTCGGTGCTCACGGCGAGCCTCGCGCTGCGCGGGGTCAACATCCTCACCGTGCAGGTGCACACCACCGAGGTGGGCGCCGTCGACGACTTTCTCGTCGACGCGCCCGACCAGCTGACCGAGGCGGACCTGCTGGCCGCGGTCGAGCGGGGGCGGGGTCGGGACTGCTGGGTGGCGCGCAGCGAGGCGCGCGGCCTGGCCGACCAGCCCACCCGGGTGCTCGGCCTGGCCACCCGGCTGGTCCGCGACCCGGACGCGACCGGGGAGGCGCTGCGCACCCTGCTCGGCGCGGACGCGGTGACCTGGCGTCCGGTGCCGGTCGGCGCCCGGCCCGGGATCGGCGCGGCGACGATGCTGCTCGCCGACCCGGCCGGCGGGTCGTTCGAGCTGCGCCGGGCCGCGCCCCGCTTCACCCCGGCCGAGTACGCCCGGGCGCAGACGCTCGTCGAGCTGGCCGGCACGGTGGCCCGCCGGGCGGCGGACCAGGTCACCCTGCTCCTGCCCGACGGGACGGAGCTGTCGGTCCGGCCGGCGACCGGGGACGACCTGCCGGGTGTGGTGGAGCTGCACCGGGCCTGCTCGGCGCGCAGCCGGCAGCGCCGGTACCTGGGTGGCGCCCCGTGCCCGCCGGCGTCCCGGCTGCGCCGGCTGCTCGAACCGGCGCGGGGGATCACCCTCCTCGCGACCCGCGCCGGCTCCGGCGGGGAGGCGGAGTCGGTCGTCGCGATGGCGAACCTCCTCGCGGAGGGGGACGAGGCCGAGGCGGCGCTGCTGGTCCGGGACGACTGGCAGCGGCGGGGCATCGGCACGGCGCTGCTGCGCCGCCTGGTCGGGCACGCCGAGCGGGCCGGGTACGTGGCCGTGGTGCTGCTCGTCCAGGCGGAGAACGCGCCGATGCTGCGGACCCTGGCCCGGCTGGGCCGCCCGGCCCCGGTGGAGCGGGACGGGTCGCTGCTGACCGCGACGGTGCCGCTGGTGGCCGGCGTGCCGGCCCGGTCCGCGTGAGCTGAAGGGAGCGCCGGCGTCGGGCGGTGCGCCCCGCGCCGGCGGAACGGCCGACCTCCGGTGCGGAGGCGGTGAAACGGCAGGGCCCCCGGTGCGGGGGCCCTGCCCATGTCCGGGGTGACTCAGGTGGCCGGGTAGCTGCTGTAGTCGGGGAATTGTCCCAGCACAATGGTACCGTCCGGGCCATGCCAACACCCCCGAAAACCTGCTCACTCTACCTGCGGATATCGGTATCGAAAGATGAGTCCGACTCGCTGGAGCGCCAGGAACGCGACCTGCGCCGCCTCGCGCTCGACGAGGGCTAGACCGTTGTAGCCACCCACGTCGACGACGGGTTGTCTGGCGCGCTCTCGACGCGTCCCGCGTTCCTCGCGTGGCTTGACGACGCCGCGGCCGGCCGCGCCGGTGCCCTGCTCGCGTGGCGATTCGACCGGATCTCCCGCGAAGGGCTACCCGCCGTCGCCCGGCTGCTGGAGGTCCTCAAGGCGTCCGGCGGCCGAATGCTGACCTACGGCGACCGGATGGACAGCGACTCGCACGCCTTCCGCATCACCGCCGCCGTGCTGTCCGAGGTCGCCTACACCGAGCGCGAGACGTTGAAGGCCCGCGTGCTCTCGCGCCAAGCCAACGACCGCCGCAAGGGCTGGTGGACCCGCGAACGGCCCTTCGGCTACGTCGTCCAAGATCACCGCCTCGTGCGGCACCCCGACGAGGCACCGATCGTCCGCGAGCTGGTGCGCCGAGCCATGACCGGCGACTCGCTACGCGCCCTCGCGAAGTGGCTCGACGCGGAGGGCGTGCCGACGCCGAAGGCCGCCAAGGGCTACAAGCGGCCCGACAAGCCCGCCCGCAACGGCCGCACCTACACCGGCCCGCCGACCTGGCAGCTCCAGTCCGTCCGCGTCATCCTGCGTAACCCGGCGCTGGCTGGCTGGCTGCCGAACGAGGGTCTCCCCGTACGCGGCGAGGACGGCGAGTTGATCGTCGTCGCCAACGATCCGATCCTCAGCCCCGGCGAGTGGCACGGCCTACAAACGGCGCTCAACGCCCGCTCGGCGCTCAACGCCGACGGCCGCCGCAGGCCGGCCGTAGGTGCTGCCCCGGCGCACGAGCTGAGCCGGCTTCTGCGGTGCGAATGCGGCGGCGCGATGACGTTTCAGCGCGGCGGGCGAGGCCAGCGGAAGAAGGGCGCGGACGCGTTCAAGTGCGTACGTAGCTCGCAGGGCGCGAGCCCGTGTCCGGGTAACTACGTCAACGCCCCCGCGATTACCGCCGAGGTGTCGTCGCGCGTCGCTCGCCGCGTCGCCGCGCTGGAGCCCGGCTCGCCCGAGTTCCAGGCGGTCGCCGCCCGCTGGCTCCGCGAGCAAGACCCGGTCGACGACGCCGAGCGACGGGCCGCCGTCGCCGCGATCGCGAACGCGGAGGCCGCCGTCGCCGACCTCGAAGCCGCACGGTACGAGCGGGGCGAGTTCGTCGGCGTCAACGGCATCGCGCGATGGACGGCGCTTTACGAGCGAGCGACGGCGCGTCTCGCCGCTGCGACTGCCGCCGCTCCCGACGCGGACCACGTGGTCGACGTCGGTGGGTTGCTCGACGCGTTCCAGCTATTGGAGTCGCTCGACGGCGGCACCGCCGAGGACCGGCGGGCGCTGTACCTGCTCACCTTCGACGTCGTCACGATCCTGCGGGACCGTGCGCTACCGCCGGAGGCGCGCTTCCGCGTTCGCTGGGCGGGCGAGGACGAGTCCGCCGACGCCTGACCCAGGCCCACCAACAAGGCAGGCCCCGGCGAGCGATTGCAGCGCCGCCGAGGCCCTAACGGAACTCTGGAGGTGCCGCTTTGTCCGAGCCTACCCACCGACCGACCCGCGCCGAGCGGGCCGAGTCCGTCGTCCTCGTGGCGATCCTCCTCGTGGTCGGCCTCGCCGCTGGCGCAGCCTCGTTTACACACGTCCACGACTGGACCATGACCAACAGCCCCGCCGGTACGCCGGACTGGTTCGGCTGGGCTAACGCGTGCATATCCGAGCTCGTCCCGGTCGCCGCCCTCCTCGACATCCGCCGCCGTCGCCGCGCCAGCAAGGCCGCCGGTTACCCGCGCGCTGCTTGTCGCCGCCGCCGGTCTGTCGCTCTCGGCCCAGCTCGCCGTCGCGAAGCCGGGCCTATCCGGCGGCATCCTGTCGGCCGTTCCGGCGCTGGCCTTATGGCGCTGGTCAAGCTCGTCTTCTCGTCGGCCCCGGCCTCCCAGCCAAGGTCTGGGGACCCTGGGTCTGCTTGTCGGTATCTTCTCGGGGTTGCCGGCGTGGTCCTCAAGTAGACCAGCCCGGTGAGGCGTAACGGTTAGCACAGTGTGTGGACGAGTGGATACGCTTGGCGGCCGTGACCTATCGCCAGCTCGTCCCGCTGCCCGTGCGACGGCACTTCCGTGAGCTCGCCGCTCAAACCTCTGTGCTGCGCTTGATCACGGGCATGTGGGAGGACTAAGGCTTCGTCCCCTCTGGCGACCCAAACAACGAAGCAGGCGACCGGCGCACGCTGTGGCACGAGTACGAGGACAACGTCGATTGGGCCGACCCTGCGCACGTGGCGAGAGTGCTCAGGGTCTACGAAACGCTGCTCGATGGGCTAGCCGACGGGGTGATCGACGCTGCGCGCAAGTTCCTAGACCGCCAGGGGTTCGACCTGGACGCGGACGGCAGAATCAAGCCGAAGGCGGACAGCTTCGCCGCCGCCGCGGCGAGGTTGCCCCGATCCTTGGGCGCACTGCGCGACCCGACCATGATCTTGGACTCGTTCGACAGGATCGACCGGGCGCTACCGACGGACCCGGCGCAGGCGATCGGCTCCGCGAAGGAACTGGTCGAGGCGACCGCCAAGACTGTCCTCATTGAGCTCGGCGTGCCGTTCGAAGACAAGACGGCGAAGTTGCGGGCGTTGATCGACCTCGCACAGCGGGCGCTGCTCCTGCACCCGCAAACGCAGGTGCCAGGACCGGATGGAAGCAACGCGGTGAAACGCATCCTCGGCGGCTTGATGAGCGTCGCGATGGGCCTCGGCGAGCTGCGGAATGAAGGCTGGGGGACTGGACACGCTCCAGCAGCGTCGCGCGCCGGCCTGCGTCCGCGTCACGCGCACCTGGCGGTCGGCGCGGCCCATACCTGGTGTCAGCTCATCCTCGACACCCTGGCCGACCCGGCCGCGCCCTGGCGGAAGCACGCAACCAACGGCCTACCCTCGGGCTCGACGACTTGACGCGGCTGAGGGCGCCGGGCGAGGCGGGCGAGCGCCTAGCCCCGACCTCTGGCTCCGCGCTGGTCGGGGGCTTTTGGCGTTTACGCGCCTACGAGCGCTACGTGGAGGAGACGTGGTCTCGGCCGCCAGAGGGCGAGGCCGCAGGCCGTGACGAGGCCACTACGTCAGAAGTCGCCGTCGGCTTGTCGAGGAGCGTCCGGAAGTCCTCCACCAGATCGACGAACTCTCGGGCCTGCTCCTCCGTCCCCTTAGCCTCGTAGGACAACATGCCAAGCGGGAAGAGCCGCTCAAAAACAAGTGCCACGCCGGGGTTGACTAGGCCACGTGCCTTCGCTCTCGCCAACATCTTCCGAAGCCCCCGAAGATCCTCAAAACCCTCGCCTGGAAGATGCGATTCGAAGGCGTACCGTGCGGCCTCCCAGGCAAACGCGATCGCCAAGGGCGGACGCTCGTTGACGAGGGATCGCGCGATGGTAAGGAGCTCTTCAACCTTTGACGGCTGGTCGTCGTCGCTGGCGTCCGACACAGCCTCGACAGCTTCGATGGTGGCTCTGACCTCCTCCGCGGCCTTTTCCCATTCAACCCTCAAGAGGGCCTGCTCTGAGCCGGCGGAGATTGTCGCCGAGCAGTTCGGCAACACGGCGGCGGTACATGACGAGGACCACGACGACGACCGCCGGCCACACGAGGGCCTGAACCATCGCGACCACGAATTGACGCCAGTTCACGAAATCTCTCCGGTCACCCGCGCGACTGTAGCGGGGTAGCGCTACACCGGCTGCGAGCGAAGGCCGACGGCGGCGCCAGCCGTCGTACCCCTCGTAAAGCCACTTCTCGCGCCCGTTCGCCCCGGTCCCTGGTGCTACCCAGGGCCGGGACGTTCGGCGTTTCTAGGGCCTCTTCCAGCACCTAGTCCGGGTCGTGCTCGCTCGCCTCGGCCGATCCGGACGCACCCTGACGGATGACGGACGCTTGCCTAAACGGTCAGACGTTTGGCGGTAGTGCCGTCCAGTCTTGGAAGTTACCGTAGAGCCGGCCGTCCCCGCCGACGGTGACCGCGTGCACGAGCAGGTCGCCGCCGACGAAGGCGCCCTTCCAGGAGGCGCCCCGGCCGCCGAACGGCTCCTCCCGGTCGCCCCGGGAGCGGGGCTTGTTGATGCCCACCTTGAACGCCTGGAGGTCGACCGCGAGTTTCGCCGCCTCGTCGGTGTCGTCGCAGGCCAGCGACGCCACGAGCGCGCCGTTGGAGGCGTTCATGGCGGCCAGCAGCTCGTCGGTGGTGTCCACCACGACGATGGTGTCGACCGGGCCGAACGGCTCGGCGTGCATCAGCCCGGACCGCCCGGGCGGGGCGAGCAGCACCGCCGGGGCCACGTACGCCGAGGTGTCCTGCCCGTCGAGGAACGGCGCGCCGTCCAGCTTGCCGCGGTGCAGCGGCACCGCGCCGCCGCGTAGCGCCTCGTCGACCTTGCGGCGCAGCTCCTCGGCCTTGGCGGCGCTGATCAGCGGGCCGAAGTCCAGCTCGGGCAGCGGGTCGCCGGCCGACCAGTCGGCGCCGACGGCGAGCGGGTGTCCGAACCGGACGGAGCGGACGACTGGCAGGTACATGTCGAGGAACTCGTCGACCAGGTCGCGCTGGACCACGAACCGGGGGTACGCGGTGCAGCGCTGCTTGCCGTACTCGAAGCCCTTCTTCAGGTGCGCGGCGAGCAGGTCCCACTGGGAGAAGTTCCAGATGCCCCAGGCGTTGAGGCCCTCCTGTTCGATGAAGTGGCGCTTGTCGGAGTCGAGCAGCGCGGCGGCCACCTTGCCGCCGTTGGAGCGGCCGCCGACGAAGGCGACCGCGCCGATCTCCGGCGCCCGGACGAGCACCTCGGACAGCTCTTCGCCGCCGCCGGAGACGAGCGTGGCGGGGAGGCCGGCCCGGCGCATGAGGGCGTGCGCGACGGTGAGGCAGACCGCGCCGCCCTGGGAAGGGGTCTTGGCGATGACCGCGTTGCCGGCGAGCAGCTGCACCAGCTCGGCGTGGACCAGCACGCTCATCGGGTAGTTCCAGGAGGCGATGTTGCTGACCGGCCCGGGCAGCGGCTCCCGGCCGTCGGCGAGCATCCGGTCGATCTCGCCGACGTACCAGCGGACGCCGTCGAGGGCGCGGTCCACGTCGGCGCAGGCCAGCCGCCACGGCTTGCCGATTTCCCAGACCAGCAGCAGGGCGAGCAGGTCGCGGTGCGCGGTGAGCGCGTCCAGCGCGTCGGTGACCCGGGCCTTGCGGTCGGTGAGCGGGGTCTGCGCCCACTCCCGGTGCGCGGCGGCGGCGTGGGCGACCGCCGCGCGGGCCGTGTCGGCGTCGAGCCGGGCGAGGTTGACCAGGACCGTGTTGTCGACGGGGGTGCGGACGGGGGTGGGTGCCCCGACCGCCCGCCAGTCGCCCTGGACCAGGTTGTGCAGGGTGGTGACGCCGTCGGCCGGGGCCCCGAAGGCCTCCGGCGTGGCGGCCACCGCGCGGGCGAGGGTGTCGGACCAGGCGGTGCCGTCGGCGAGTCTGAGAGCCATCGCGTTTCTCCTCAGGGTGGACCGGGGGAGCGGCGGCGTCGATGGCACCGCTGGTGTCGGGTACTGTCCCGCGCCGTCGAGCGCGGCGGCAACCGTACGCTCGTATGCCAGGACACCAGGTCCGCCGTGCGGCGCCGTTCGCGGATTATCGCGACCGTCGAACACAGGCTCTGACCTGGGGGTACGCCTCAAAGGAATAGAATGCTGCCGATTATGTGATCCATCTCCGGGCGACGTCGACCGGGTTACCCGTCAGTACGGATCAAGGCCGGATCGGGTTCAACGAACGCCGGCCGGTCGGAGCGCCGCGATCGCCTCGTCGGTGGAGCGACCGTGCCGAGCCGGCGGAAGATGTAGTCGACGGCGAACTCGTGCGCGTACGCGTCCAGTCCGGACGTCGCGTCGTGCGGGTAGACCACGCGGTAGCCGATCTCCTCGGCACCCGGGCGGTCTGCTCGACGCCGAAGTTGGTGACCAGCCCGGCGACGACCAGCGTGTCGATGCCCCGCGCACGCAGGGCATCGTCCAGCCTGGTCTCGTGGAAGGCGCCCCAGCTGTGCTTGACGATCTCCAGGTCGCCGGGTCGTGGTACGGCCTCGGGAACCAGTTCGCTCCCGGCCGGCTGCGGGTCGGGACCGGGGCGTTCGACCCGGACCACCACGACGGTGGCGCCGGTGGCGCGGGCGGCGTCGGCGAGGGCGACCGGCCGGGCCACCACGTCGGCGCCGGTGTGCGGGGCGGTGGGCAGGTCCACGATGCGCCGTTGCAGGTCGATCAGGATGACGGCGGTCCGGTGCGGGTCGAGCGCGTCCACGCCATGATCGTATCGGCTGAGGTGCTGCTCAGCCGCCTACGGCTGGCGGTGGTGGGAGGGAACAGCTCACCCGTCCGGGCTGCCGCGCACGAGCCGGGCTGCCGCGCCAGGGCCGGGCTCTCCGGGAAAGCGCCGACCGGCCGCCGGACCGAGGTCCGACGGCCGGTCGCTGCCGACGCGTGGGTCAGCTGGTGAAGGTGATCTTATCGCGGCGACGGCGGAGCACCATCAGCGCGACGCCGCCACCGATCAGCACGAGGCCGGTCAGCGCGATGCTGGTCGCGGCCACGCCCGTGAGCGGCAGGCCGCCCTCGGTGCCGGTGCCCCCACCGCTGCCGCCGCCCGCCGAGCCCGACGGGTTCGCGGACAGGTTCTCCGACGGGTTGTCGGATCCGCCCGGCGTCGGGGTCGACGTCTCCCCGCCCGGGTTCGGCGACGGCGACTCGCTCGACTCGCACGGCTTCAGCCAGAAGACCTTGTGCTTGTCGTCGAACGCCTTGCCGTCGGTCAGGTCCACGTCGAGCTTGATGTGGTAACCCTGCTGCGGGTGCAGCGTCAACCCGGCCAGGTCCAGGTCCTTGGCGGAGAGCTTGATGACCTCATCGTGGTCGTTCTCCGCGCCGGAGGCCGGGTCGTTGCTGATCAGCACATTGCTCTTCGACCAGACGACCTTGTCCTTCGGGCTGCTCGACGGCGGCTGCGCCCAGAGGGTGATGTTCGCCTTCTGGCTCTCGTCGAAGTTGAAGAACTCCAGCTCGAAGTCGCAGGTGACGTGCGGCTGGTTGTCGACCTCGTCCTCGAACGGAGCGCCGTCGATCTTTACGGTGCCGTTGTCGCCGGGCGGGTTGTGCGGGTTGCCCGTGGCCCAGGCCGGAGCGGCGAAGGCGAGGCAGGCCGTGGCGGCGGCTGCGGTGAGGGCCGCGCGCGCCACGTGCCGACGCTGTGGCATGAAAAATCCTCCAGGATGTGGTGAGGGGACGGCACATGATCCCATGCGGCGCGCCGGATGGCTATATCGGACGGTCGGCCTGAGCTGGGAAGATGTTGCCGCCGGGAGGGCGAGATCCGGCAAGATCGAGCCGATTTCAGGGCGTGTCGATGTAACACGAAAGCGGGCCTTTGCGCTCCGGGCCCCGGGTCGGCGTCGTCTTCACCAACCGGTGACGACCGCGTTACCCGGCCTCCTGGCACCAGACCCCTGCGCGCCGCACCGCGACCAACACCCGGCACGGCCGGGATCACCGGCTGGGCGCCCGCCTCCAGCACCGCGTGCGCCTCCCGCACGGGCGTCTCCCGAGATCTTGGACAGTTGCCGTTCACCACCAACGGCAACTGTCCAAGATCCAGGGTGTTCTGCTCAAGCGGTGCTCGGGCGGGGGATCGGGAAAGCGCTGGCCGGTTCGGCGGCCGCACCGTTAGCCTGCGCCGATGCTGGAGCTCATCGCCCCCACCACCCGCCTGCACCGGTCCTGGCTGGCCGCCCGGGACGACTGGGGCAGCGGTGTCCACCAGGACGGCAGCGGGTTGCAACCCGGCGACGACGTCGACTCGCCGGCCGGGTTCGCGGCCTGGGTGCGCTCGCTCCGCGAGCAGGCCGACGAGTCCCGGCCGCTGCCGGAGGGTCGGGTCCCGGCGGTGTACTGGTGGATCGTCGAGGGGGACGAGGTCCTCGGCGCCGTCTCGTTGCGGCTGCGCCTGAACGACTTCCTGCTGCGCGCGGGTGGACACATCGGCTACGGGGTGCGCCCGTCCGCCCGGCGGCGCGGGGCGGCGACGTTCGCGCTGGGGGAGGCGCTGGCCGAGGCGGGGCGGCGCGGGATCGGCCAGGCCCTGGTCACCTGTGCCGACGACAACGTGCCGTCGGCCCGGACCATCGAGCGGCACGGGGGCGTGCTCGAGGACGTCCGGGACACGGAGTTGGGCCGGACCCGGCGGTACTGGATCCGGACGCCGTGACCCGCCATCCGGTCGCCCACCCCGGCACCCGGTCGCCCACCCCGTCGGCCGGTTGCCGGTTACGCCGACCGGCAACCGGTCACGACCAGGGTTTGCCACTGCTGGCTGGTTGGCTAGGCGATCCTATGTGGGCTTTCCGGTCGCTGGTGGCCGTGCTGGCGGCCGGTTTTGCGGGATCCGGTCCCGTATGGTGAAGCGTCGACTGCCGGGGTTGGTGCGGGTAGGGGTGTGGTGGTGGCTGGCGGGTGGTTGACGTCGACCGCGCCGTGCACCGCGTACCGGGCGGTGTGCGGCGGTAGCCCCGACGCGCCCGGAGCTCAGGGGCGTGTGGCTGGGCGGGTGTTTGCCGAGCGGGTGGGATGGCTGGCGGACCTGGTGCGGGGCATGGCCGACGTGGTGATCGGCGCGCATTGGTCGGAGGCCGCTCTTGCGGTGCTTGCCGCCGGGGTCGGCCCTGATGGGAGGCGTCTGCCGGCCAGTGGGTGGATGGCGGTGCGCCGGCTGGGCTGGGGTGCGGTGGCGCCGGCGGGTGTGGTGGTGTCGGACCGGGTTCGTCGCATCGCCGAGGAAGAAGCCGCTCGCGCTCTGCGCCTGGCATGCCACCGCCGCGCGGTCGTTGCCGCGCTGCTGGCCACGTGGCCGGCCGACCCGTTCGCCCGGACCGCCGAGGAATGGTCAGCGTTACGGGCGGCGCTACCCGAAGGCTGCGATAACGCGACGATCCGCAACCGGACCCGACAGATCAGCGGATACGTCAAGGTGTGTGGCCGGCTGCCGGCGGACGTGTGTGAGTTGGAGGGTCCGCCGGCAGCGGCTCGGCAGGTGAGCCTGGCCGCGGCCGACCGGCAGCAGGTCGTCGTCGACTGGGTCGACGACACGATCATAAGGGTGTGGTCGCAGCTTCCGGTGTGCGCGGCGCCGGCCTCGTACCGGGACTGGGTGTGGCATGCCTTCGACGTGGCGCTACCGGCGACCGTGCCGGCCGGGGTGACGGTGTGCAGTCCGACATTGCGGCCCGGTGTTGGCAGGGTTCGCGTTGACCTGTCGTGGCGGACCCCGCACACCCGGCCGCCGGTGGACGGCCACACCCGTGGGCTGGGTGCCGATTGGGGTGTGAAAACCCTGCTGACCGCGACCGTGGCCGACCTCGACCGGGACGGCTGCGTCGTCGTGGACGGGCGGCCGTTGCGGTTCGACGCGACCGGCGTGTCGGCGAAGCTGGTGCGGCTACGCCGTCACCGTGAACACCTGAAAACCAAAGCCGACCATCTGGCGCTGCTGCGCGACGGCCGGCCCACCCACCCGGATCCGGCGCTGACCGGGAAGCTTGCCCGCCTGGAGGCCGAGCATGCGGCGGTGTGCGCCCGGATCCGGCATCTCAACAAGGCTGTTGCCTGGTCGGCGGCGCGGTGGCTGGTCGACCACGCGACCGGGCACGGGGCCACCGTCATCTACGTCGAGGACCTCGCCACGCTCGAGGCAGGTGGCCGGTCACGCAGCCTCAACCGGCGGATATCCGGCGCGGTCCGCGGCACCGTGTTCACCGCCATCGCCCACCTCGCCGCGAAAGCAGACATCGCCGTCGTCACCGTTCCCGCGCGCGGCACCTCATCCGGCTGTCCCCGCTGCGGTGGCCCGGTGAAGCACGTCACCGCACCGGACCGGAGGGCGGCCGGATGCCGCTGGGCCACCTGCTCGTGCGGCCTGTCACTGGACCGTGACCACGCCGCCGCGCAACGCATCGCCGCCCGGGGCCTGACCAACCAGACCAAAACCCGCCGCGACCGCAACGGCAACGCCGCGATCCGCACCGCCACCGACACACCAGTCCGGCGGCGGACCCGTCGACCAACCCCAGCCGCCACCAGCAGGCCGGTCCGGGATCGACGCAAAACCGCACCCACCCGGAAGCAGACCAGACCTGCGACGGTCAAGACCTCATGCCTGCTGCCCTTGCGACGGCAGGTTCCCGCCCCGACAGTCCCCTCAGCGAGGTCTGCCGGCAAGTGTCCGGCGGGACGGACACCCCAGGAGACCAACCCGTCAGGGCCCGGTCGCCAGGTGCCGCACACGGTTCCCACCACCACCCCGCGAAACCCCCACCGGGTCCGCGGGGCCCTCCTCGGCCGCGGCTTCCACCGCCACGTATACGCCACCCCCATCACCCACCCGGGCGGCGGTACAGACGGGATGCCCGGCTCGCTGAGGATCACATAGGAAACCAGAGACGCTGGCTAGGCTCGACCCGTGCGGGCCCGGGGGCGCAGTGACACCGTGCTCTTCGTCGTCTACGACGGGGTGCGGCTGCTCGACGTCACCGGGCCGCTGGAGGTGCTCACCGTCGCCAACGAGCACGGCGGTTCGTACCGGACGCTGCTCGCCTCGCCCGACGGCCGGGACGTGGTGAGCAGCGCCGGCGCCCGGCTCGGGGTCGACCTGGCGCTGCCCGACGTGCCCGGCCCGGTCGGCACCCTGGTCGTGCCCGGTGCGCCGGACTGGCAGGCCGCCGCGGGGGACCAGGCGCTGCTCGACCACATCCGCCGGCTCGCCGCCGGGTCCGACCGGACCGCCTCGGTCTGCGCCGGGGCCTTTCCCCTCGCCGCCACCGGCCTGCTGGACGGCCGCCGGGTGACCACGCACTGGGACCTCGCCGACCAGCTCGCCGCGCAGTTCCCGAAGCTGACCGTCGACCCGGACCCGATCTTCATCGCCGACGGCCGGATCATCACCTCGGCCGGGATCACCGCCGGCATCGACCTGACCCTGGCGCTGGTCGAGGCGGACCTCGGCCCGGAGACGGCCCGCGCGGTGGCCCGGCACCTGGTGGTCTTCATGCAGCGCCCCGGCGGGCAGTCCCAGTTCAGCGTCCGCACCAACACCGCGAGCACCCGCAACGACCTGCTGCGCCGGGTGCTGGACACGGTGGCCGCGGACCCGGCCCGGCCGTACGACCTGGCCGGCCTGGCGGCGCTGGCCGGGGTGAGCGCGCGGCACCTGGGCCGGCTGTTCCGCAGCGAGCTGGGCATCACCCCGGCGGTGTACCTCGACCGGGTCCGGGTCGAGGCGGCGCAGGACCTGCTGGAGCGGGGCGACGACACCCTGGACGTGGTGGCCCGCCGGGTCGGCTTCGGCTCCCCGGAGACGATGCGCCGGGCCTTCGTCCGCGAACTCGGCGTCACCCCCGGCGCCTACCGCTCCCGCTTCCGGACCACCGGCATCAACCCCACCCCCTGAACCCCGCCCGACCCGGGACCTGTCCTGGCCGGCGGGGGAGCGGCCGGACGGGCAGGTCCCGGATCGACGCCGGGGTCAGCGGCGCAGGGCGGCCACGGGCTCCGGGGCTTCGGCGGGGACGGTGTCGCGCTGGCGGAGCGCGACCAGGCCGGCGGCGGCCAGCAGCGCGACGGAGAGCCAGAGCCCCACCGCGACGCCCCCAGAGTCCGACAGCGCGCCCGAGATCAGCGGGCCGACCGCCTGACCGACCGAGAACGCCACGGTCAGCAGGGCGATGCCGGCGGTCCAGCCGCCGGCCGGCAGGGCCCGCCGGGCGAGCACGGTGGCCGCCGTCGGGCCGGCCATGAACGAGCTGCCGAAGATCGCGGCCGACAGCAGCGCCGCGGGCAGCCCGGCCGGCAGCAGCAGCACCGGCAGCACGCCGACCAGCACCAGCGCCGAGACCAGCGCGGGCGCCCGGCCGCCGGGCAGCCGCCCGACCACCCGCCCCCACACGGCCAGCGTGGCCACCGCCGAGGCGAGACCGAGCACCACGAAGAAGGTGGCGATGCCCGGGATGCCGAGACCCTGGTCGCGCAGGAGCGCGATGACGAAGGTCATGTAGCTGACGTAGCCGGCGCCGAAGAGGACGTACCAGGCGAACGTCGGGGCGAGCCGGGCCAGGTCCGCCCGGGGCAGCCCGGCGCCGGTCGGCGCGGCCGCCGCCGGGATCCGCCGGACGGCGAGCAGCGCCGGCCCGACCGCGAGCACGGCCACCACACCGAGCAGCAGCCAGCCGGCCCGCCACCCGGCGTCCCCGGCCACGGCGAGCGCCGCCGGCACCAGCAGCCCGGAGAGCACCACGCCGATGCCCACCCCGGTCATGTAGAGGGCGACCAGCAGCGCGGCCCGGCGCTGGCCACCGCCGGTGGCGACCCGGGCGGCGAGCGCCGAACCGAGCACGAAGGAGACCGCCGTGGCCAGGCCGCCGACGAACCGCAGCAGGCTCAGCACCGGATAGTCCGCGGTGGTCGCGGTGAGCAGCAGGGCGAGCGCGCTGACGGCGAGGGCGCCCGCGAAGGCGGCCCGGTCGCCGAGCCGGCGGGCCCAGAGCACGGCCGTCCCGGCGCCGATCACGTAGCCGGCGGCGTTCGCGGTGTTCAGGCCGCCGGCCTGCGCGTACGTCCAGTCCAGGTCGCCGCGCATGGCGGGCAGCAGCAGGGCGTACGCGAAGCGGGTGAAGCCGAGCGCGACGACGGGGCCGGCGGCCAGGCCGAGCGCGATCAGCGTCTCGCGCCGGCGTGGATTCGGGGACATGGTTCCTCCTCGGTCGGCGGGCTCGTCGGCCCGCTGTCAGGTGGAACCGGCAGGGGTGGAGCCGCGATGGCCGTCCGGATGGACGGGTCACCCTCGGATCGGGACACCGACGTGCGCCGAGCTTCGTCCCGACCGAGAGGTTTGGTCGCGATCGTCCGCAGGCCGGCGTGCGGGTAGGTCGCCGGGATTCGGGGCAATGCACCGTCGTGGCGGAACTGCTGACGGTGGGACACGGCGCGGCCGACCGCGAGCGGCTGGGGGCGTTGCTGGCCGCGGCGGAGATCGCCCTGGTGGTGGACGTGCGGCGCTACCCGGCCAGCCGCACCAATCCAGACGTCCGGCGCGAGGAACTGGCCCGCTGGCTGCCGGAGCGGGGCATCGGGTACCGCTGGGAGGCGCGGCTCGGCGGACGCCGGCACGTCCCGGCCGGGGAGCCGGAGCCGGACACCTGGTGGACCGTCCCGGCTTTCCGGGCGTACGCCGCCTACGCCCGAACCGCCGGGTTCGACGCCGCGTTGGACGGGGTGCTCGCCGACGCGGCGGCCCGGACCACGGCGGTGATGTGCAGCGAGAGCATGTGGTGGCGCTGCCACCGCCGGCTGATCGCCGACGTCGCGGTGCTCGGCCGCGGTGCCCCGGTGACCCATCTCATGCCCGATGGCCGGCTCAGCCCACACCGCCCGGCCGAGGGCGCCCGCCGCCAGCCCGACGGCCACCTGCTCTGGGACCGGTGAGGCCGGGAGTGCGATGGTCCGCCGGGCGCCCGACCCGCCAGCCTCGCCGCATGCCGGAGCTGATCGCGCCCACCGCTGGCCTGCACACCGCCTGGCTGGCCGCCCGCGACGACTGGGGCCGCGGCCTCCACCAGGACGGCAGCGGGTCCGGCGCTGCCCGGGCCGCCCCCGCTGCGTCAGTCGGGCAGTTCGTCGGCGAGGAGGTCCATCAGGAGGGCGTCGTGCCAGCGGCCGTCGGCGCCGCGCTCGTACCGGCGCATGATGCCGACCGGGCGGAAGCCCACCTTCGCGTACGCGCGGATCGCCGCGGTGTTCGCCGCCGCCGGGTCGATGGTGAACCGGTGGTGCCCGTGCTGATCGACCAGGTGCCGGGCCAGGGTGCGGATCGCGTCCCCGCCGAGGCCGGTGCCGCGTACCGCCGGGTCGAGGAAGATGTCGATCGCGGCGTGGCGGTAGTCCGGGTCGGGCTCGGCGTACCACTGGATCGCGCCGACCACCCGGCCGTCGTGCTCGATCGCGTACACGGTCAGGTCGTCGTCGGCCAGGTCGGCGCGGACGGCCTCGGCCAGGTCGCCGCCGCCGCGCCACCAGTGGCGTACCTCCGGGGTGGCCCGGATCGCCGCGAGGACCGGCACGTCCGCGTCCGTCGCCGGTCGCAGCGTCACCGCCCGCCCCCGCAGCACCGGGCTCAGCCCCGGATCTCGCCGTGCTCGACGCAGACCGCCGACCAGCCGACCGGCAGCACCTGCACCTTCATCCGGCGCCGGCAGTGCGCGCAGTAGCGCGGCGGCTCCAGCGCCCGGGCCGCCGCGCACGCCTGGTGGGGACCGGCGGCGGCGGACTCACCGCAGCGGTCGCACCACAGGTCGGCTGCCGTCGCCCCCACAAGCTCGGTCACCGACGGCCTCACAGCGTCGCGGAGAGCGCCTTGACCGGCATCTTCAGGTCGTCCAGCAGCGCGAGGTCGTCGGTCGCCGGCCGGCCCAGGGTGGTCAGGTAGTTGCCGACGATCACCGCGTTGATGCCGCCCAGCAGGCCGTCGCGGGTGCCCAGGTCGCCGAGGGTGATCTCGCGGCCGCCCGCGTACCGGAGGATGGTCCGCGGCATGGCCAGCCGGAACGCGGCGATGGCCCGCAGCGCGTCCTTGCCTTCCACCACCGGGCGGTCGCCGAGCGGCGTGCCGGGCCGGGGGTTGAGGAAGTTCAGCGGGACCTCGTGCGGGTCCAGCTCGGCGAGCTGCGCGGCGAACTCGGCGCGCTGCTCGACGGTCTCGCCGAGGCCGAGGATGCCGCCGCAGCAGACCTCCATGCCGGACTCCCGGACCATCTTCAGCGTCTCCCAGCGCTCCTCCCAGGAGTGCGTGGTGACCACGTTCGGGAAGTAGGAGCGGCAGGTCTCCAGGTTGTGGTTGTAGCGGTGCACGCCCATCTCGACCAGCTCGTCGACCTGCTCCTCGGTGAGCATGCCCAGGGAGGCGGCGACCTGGATGTCGACCTCCGCCTTGATGGCGGCGACGCCCTCGCGCATCTGCTTCATCAGCCGGGCGTCCGGGCCGCGCACGGCGGCCACGATGCAGAACTCCGTCGCCCCGGTCTTCGCGGTCTGCTTCGCCGCCTCGACCAGCGACGGGATGTCCAGCCAGACCGAGCGGACCGGCGAGGTGAACAGCCCCGACTGCGAGCAGAAGTGGCAGTCCTCCGGGCAGCCGCCGGTCTTCAGCGAGACGATGCCCTCGACCTCGACCTCCGGGCCGCACCAGCGCATCCGCACCTCGTGGGCGAGCTGGAGGGCGGCGGGGACGTCTTCGTCCGGCAGGTTCAGCAGGGCGAGGACATCGGCCTCGTCGAGGCCGACGCCGTTCTCCAGCACCTGGGTCCGGGCCTGGTCGAGGATCTCTGGCATGGCTCGTACCCTACAAGGCCGCCCGACGGGGGAGAACCGCCCTGGCCCGGCGTTCGAGCCGGGCACCAGGGGCGTCGGAGCAGCCCGGCGGAGCGGCCGCCGCCACGCCGGGGCCGGTCGGCCGGGTGGTAACTTCGCCCGGCGGGACCGCCCATGGGCGCGGCGGACGAGGGGAGTGACGGTGGCGGACTGGCTGGCGGCGCTCGACCGTCGCGCCGAGCTGCGGGCCCGGGCGGGACTCACCCGCACGCTGCGCCCGCGCGCTGCCGGCGACGCCGTGGTCGACCTGGCGGGCAACGACTACCTCGGCCTGGCGACCCACCCCGAGGTCACCGCCGCCGCCGCGCGGGCGTTGTCCGGGTACGGGCTGGGGGCCACCGGGTCGCGTCTGGTGCGCGGGTCCACCGACGCCCACCACGCCCTCGAGGACACCCTCGCCGACTGGCTCGGCGCCGACCGGGCGTTGGTCTTCTCCTCCGGCTACCTGGCCAACCTCGCCGCCGTCCGGGGCGTCGTCGGGCCGCGTACGCTGCTCGTCTCCGACGCCCACAACCACGCCTCGCTGATCGACGGCTGCCGGATCTCCGGCGCGGAGACCGTGGTCACCCCGCACGCCGACGTCGACGCGGTGGCCGCCGCGCTGGCCGCCGCTCCCGGCCGGCCGGCCGTGGTGGTCACCGAGTCGGTCTTCTCCGTCGACGGCGACCTGGCCCCGCTGGCCGCGCTGCACGCCGTCGCCCGGCGGCACGGCGCGCTGCTGCTGGTCGACGACGCGCACGCGCTCGGCGTGACCGGCCCGGCCGGCGCCGGCGCGGTGGCCGCCGCGGGCCTGTCCGGCGAGCCGGACGTGGTGGTCACCGCCACCCTGTCGAAGGCGCTCGGCGGCGCGGGCGGGGTGGTCGCCGGACCGGCCGAGTTCGTCCGTCACCTGGTGGAGACGGGCCGCACGTTCATCTTCGACACCGCGCTGCCCCCGGCGGTGGCCGCCGGGGTCGCCGCCGCCGCGCGGCTGGCCCGGGCCGGTGACGACCTCCGCGCCGAGCTGGCCGACCGGGCCGCCCTCGCGGTGCGCCGGCTCGGCGCGGCCGGGCTGACCGTCTCCGCCCCCGACGCCGCGGTGGTCTCGGTGACCGCGCCGAGCCCGGAGGCGGCGACCGCGTGGGCGGCGGACTGCCGTGACCGCGGGGTCGCGGTGGGCTGCTTCCGGCCGCCGTCCACCCCGGACAGCCGCTCCCGGCTCCGGCTCACCATCAGCGTTGGCGTGGCCCGCGCGGACTACGAACGGGCGCTGGACGTCACCGTGGCGTGTGCACCCGTGAGCGCGAGGAGTGAGCCGGGTTTGCGAGCCCCGCAGTCGCGAACCGAGGTGGCACTGTGAGCGCGAGGAGTGAGCCGGGTTTGCGAGCCCCGCAGTCGCGAACCGAGGTGGCACTGTGACGGATGGGGCGTGGACCGGGCCGGTGCTGGTGACCGGCACGGACACCGAGGTGGGCAAGACCGTGGTGACGGCGGCGATCGCCGCGGCGGCGCAGGCCGCCGGGCTGCGGGTCGCCGTGATCAAGCCCGGCCAGACCGGTACGGCCACCGGCGATCCGGGTGACGTCGACTCGGTGACCCGACTGGCCGCCCCGCTGACCGGCCGGACGCTGGCCAGCTACCCGGATCCGCTCGCCCCGCTCACCGCCGCCCGGGTCGCCGAGCTGGAGCCGCTGGAGCTGTACACGGCGGTCGACGCGGTCCGCGAGGAGGCCGACAAGCACGACCTGGTGCTCGTCGAGGGGGCCGGCGGGCTGCTCGTGCCGATGGGGCTGCGGCCCTCGGGCGAGCCGTGGACGGTGGCCGACCTGGCGGTGTCGTTGGGCGCCCCGGCCGTGGTGGTGGCCCGCGCCGGCCTGGGCACGCTGAACCACACCGCGCTCACCCTGGAGGCGTTGGAGCGTCGGGCCGTCCCGGCCGGGGTGGTGATCGGCGCCTGGCCGGCCGCGCCGGAGCTGGTGCACTGGACCAACCTGACCGACCTGGTGCCGAACCTGCTCGGCGCGCTGCCCGACGGGGCGGGCGGCATGGACCCGGGGGTCTTCCGCCGCTCCGCGCCCGGCTGGCTCACCCCGGTGCTGCACGGGGTGCTCGACGACTGGCGTACCTGGGCCGAGGAGATCAGCTAGTGCTCTGACCACAAACGTTGGCCGGGTTGGTCGGGGGTGGGAAAGTGTCGTAGGGATGGTGTTGTCTTCGGTTCGTGCCTCGCCGTCGGGATCCCGCCTTGCCGCGGGTCGTGCACCGCACCGCGCGTGTCGCGTTGCGGGTGACGCCGGGGCAGCGGCGGCGGTGTTTCGGGTTGCTGCGCTCGGCCGGTGACGTGTGGGCGTGTGTGTTGGAGGTCAACGCGTGGCGGCGCCGGCGGCGGGACGCGCCGCTGGTGGGCTATCAGCAGTTGTGTCGGGAGCTGTCCGCGTCCGGGCCGGGCACCTTCGGAGACCTGGACACCACAGGTGCCCGGTCGGTGTTGCGCCGATTCTCCGATGCGTGGTTCGCGGCGGCGAAGCGCCGCAAGGCGGGTGATCTGTCGGCCCGGTTCCCCCGCCGGCGGCGGGGGTTGGTGCCGGTGCGCTGGTATCACGGCACGTTCACCCTCGACGACCGGCGGGTCCGGCTCCCGACCGCCAGAGGCACGTCCCCGTTGTGGGTGCGTCTGGCGCGGGAGGTGCCGTATCCGGCCGAGCAGGTCCGGTCGGTAACCCTGCTGTGTGAGGGTGGCCGCCTGTTCCTCGACGTGACCGCCGAGGTGCCGGTGACGGTCTACCCGCCCGGTGAACAACCGGACCCCGGCCGGGTGGCCGGGCTGGACCTCGGGATCATCCACCCGTACGCGGTGGCCGGCCCCCGCGGGGAGGGGTTGCTGGTGTCAGGGCGGGCGATCCGCGCCGAACACCGCATGCACCTCGCCGACACGAAAGCCCGCCGCCGCGCCGTGGCCCGGCGGACGCCGAAACCTGGCCAGAAGGGATCCCGGCGGTGGCGCCAGTACCGCCGCCGGGCACGCCTGGTCGAGGGCCGGCACCGGCGCCGGGTCCGCCAGGCCCAGCACGAGGCCGCCCGCAGCGTCGTGTCCTGGGCGGTGGAGCAGAGGGTGGGTGTGCTGCACGTGGGTGACCCGCGCGGGGTACTCGACATCGACGCGGGGCGGCGGCACAACCTGCGGCTGCGGCAGTGGCAGATCGGCCGGCTCCTGCAGGTCCTCACCGACAAGGCCACCCTCGCCGGCATCACCGTCCGCCTCGTTGACGAACGCGGCACCTCGTCGACCTGCCCCGCCTGCCGACGGCGGGTGCCGAAACCCCGCGGCCGGACCCTGTCCTGCCCGCACTGCCGCTTCTCCGGCCACCGCGACCTCGTCGCGGCGGCCAGCATCGCCACCCGCACCCCGGGCGGCGGACCCACC
>NZ_QGKS01000300.1 GCF_003172935.1 Micromonospora sicca
GGTGTGCTGCCCCGGCACGGCGTACCGCAGGGGGGCGGCGCCGGTGGGCGGTGCGAAGCCGCCGCCCGCGGGCGGGGGCCCGGCGGGCGGCGGCGTGCTGTTCGGGGAAGGCTGCGTCACGCCGACAGTGTTACAGGTTGCCGCGCGCTTCCTGCTCCCGCTCGATGGCCTCGAACAGGGCCTTGAAGTTGCCCTTGCCGAAGCCGAGCGAGCCGTGCCGCTCGATCAGCTCGAAGAAGACGGTCGGCCGGTCCTGCACCGGCTTGGTGAAGATCTGGAGCAGGTAGCCGTCCTCGTCCCGGTCGACCAGGATCTTGCGGGCCTTCAGCTCCTCGATCGGCACCCGCACCTTGCCGATCCGGGCGCGCAGCTCCGGGTCGTCGTAGTACGAGTCCGGGGTGTCGAGGAACTCGACGCCCGCGGCGCGCATGGCGTCGACGCTGGCCAGGATGTCGTTGGTCGCCACGGCGATGTGCTGGGCGCCCGGGCCCTGGTAGAACTCCAGGTACTCGTCGATCTGCGACTTCTTGCGGGCGATGGCCGGCTCGTTCAGCGGGAACTTCACCTTGCGGGTGCCGCTGGCGACGACCTTGCTCATCAGCGCCGAGTAGTCGGTGGCGATGTCGTCGCCGATGAACTCCGCCATGTTGCTGAAGCCCATGACGCGCTTGTAGAACTCCACCCACTCGTCCATCTTGCCGAGCTCGACGTTGCCGACCACGTGGTCGACCGCCTGGAAGAAGCGCTTCGGCTGGATGCCGGCGTCGATCATCGGCTGCCGGTCCACGATCGCGCCGCGGGCCACGAAGCCGGGCAGGAACGGGCCGGTGTAGCGGGACCGGTCGACCAGGGTGTGCCGGGTGTCGCCGTACGCGGCGATGGCCGCCAGCCGGACGATGCCGTGCTCGTCGCTCACGTCGTGCGGCTCGACCAGGCCGGTCGCGCCCTGCGCGGTGGCGTGCGCGTACGCGGCGTCGACGTCCGGCACCTCCAGCGCGATGTCGGAGACGCCGTCGCTGTGCTTGGCGACGTGCTCGGCGCCCTCGGCGTCGGGGCGGACCGCGCCGGTCAGCACGAACCGGGCCGAGCCGCTGGTCAGCACGTACTGGGCGTGGTCCCGGTAGCCCTGCTCCGGCCCCCGGTACGCCACGCAGGTCATGCCGAACGCGGTGGAGTAGTAGTGCGCGGCCTGCTTGGCGTTGCCGACCAGGAAGTGCACGTGGTCGAGGCCCTTGACCGGGAACGGGTCGCGGCTGATGTCGTGGTCGACGGCGCCGACGAGCGCGTCGACGTCGACCTCGTCCGTCGGTCGGTCGATCGCCTGGGTCATGGTGGCCTCCCTTGCGTACCGGCCGGCCTCGTGGGCCGCCGTTGGTTGCTCCTGTGGCGAGGATCGCTGCGTGCCGCCTGGTTGGGCAACCCTTCGCCGAAATGCTGGTCAGGTTGCGCATTCGGTAGGGTGTTACCCCATGAACGCTGGTCAGGATGTACAGCTCGACGACCTGGACGTGCGGTTGATCGAACTGCTCGCCGCGGAGCCCCGGATCGGGGTGCTGGAGTGCTCCCGGCGGCTCGGGGTGGCCCGGGGCACCGTCCAGGCCCGGCTGGACAAGCTGGTCGAGCGGGGGGTGATCGGCGGCTTCGGGCCGGACATCTCCCCGGCCGCGATCGGCTTCGGGGTGACCAGCTTCGTCACCCTGGAGATCAGCCAACGGCACGGGCACGACCCGGTCACCGCGCACCTGGCCGCCATCCCCGAGGTGCTGGAGGCGCACACCATCACCGGCTCCAGTGACCTGCTCTGCCGCATCGTGGCCCGCTCGAACACCGACCTCCAGCGGGTGATCGACCAGATCGTCTCCTCGGCGGGCATCACCCGCGCCTCCACGATCATCGCCCTGGCCGAGCAGATCCCGTACCGCGCGCTGCCCCTCGTCCGCTCGGCCGTGCGCGGGGGCCCGTCCGGCGCATGACACGGCGGCGGGCGAAGAAAGCGCGGCGACACGGCACTGCGGGGGGTCGGGCGGCCGGTGATCGTCGCTACCGTGTGCGGTGTGAAGGGCCTTGGCGTACGCGGCTGGTTGCTGCTGGGGCTCATCACCGTGGTCGTGCTCGCCTCGACCGGGGTGTGGAACCCGTTCCCGGCCATGTGGGACTGGGTCGACCGGAGCCAGCCGATCTCCGAGCCGGACGTGGTCTGGCAGCAGCGGGTCGGCGGCACCCCGAAGAGCGTCACCATCGCCGCCGACACCGTCATCGTCGAGCAGCGCACCCGGGTGGAGGCGCGCAGCCTGGCCACCGGCACCCAGCTCTGGGAGCACAAGGCGGACTGGTCCGCGGTGGCCGGCGGCGACCGGGACCCGGTCGTCGCCGTGGGCAGGCTGCTGGTCAAGGGGTACGAGCTGCTCGACCCCACCACCGGGGCGGTACGCCGCCGGGACGGCGACGCGGTGGCGGTCTGGACGTACCGCAACGCGATCCTCGACGTCCGCTGCGTCGAGCCCACCGACTGCACGCTGAGCGCCTGGGACCCGCGTGGCACCCGGCCACTGTGGACCGCCTTCCTGCCCGGCGTGCACAGCGGCCTGCTCGCCGACAACCCGGACCTGCTCGGCACCCGCCGGCTCACCGCGCCGCGCATCGACGGCGGGGTGGCCGGCCCGGAGTCCGTCCCGCCGCTGCTCGGCTTCCCGGTCGACGGGCGGGTGCACGTGGTGGACACCGCCACCGGCCGGGTGCTGCAGAACGTCCAGCCCGGCCGGGAGGAACGGCTGGCGGTGATCGGTGGCCGGCTGCTGCGGATCACCGCGACCTCCCGCGACGGCACCTGCTACTTCACCGTCGCCGCCCAGGACCCGGCCACCGGGCAGGAGGTGTGGCGGCGCGCCGGGCTGAACCTGCGCACCGCCGACTACGCCGGGTGCGTGCAGCGGGAGGACCCCCAGGGCGCCCGCAACGTGCTGATCGGGGTCGGCCCGGACGGCCGGGAGGCGGTGCTCGACGGGTACGACGGCCGGCTGCTCCAGGTCGGCGGCGACGGGGAGAAGCTGCTCGCCGTCGACGACCGGTACGCGCTGGTGCGCAGCGCCGACAAGCGGTCCGTCCTCGGCCGGGAGCTGTCGGTGGACCGGACCAGATGGACCCGGGCCGCCGGTGGCAAGAGCGGCGCGGCGCTCACCCCGTATGCGGCGGTGATCGCCGAGGAGAAGCCGTCCCGGCTGATCGCGGTCGACCCGCGTACCGGCCGCGAGCTGGCGGTCCTGCGGACCTCGGCCAACGCCCTGGCGGTCGGCCGCACCGGCATGATCATCGGGGAGGGGCGGGAGATCGGGTACGTCCGCTGGGGCGCCGGCAGCTCCGTGCCGCCCCCGCCGGAGGAGGGCGGCAGCCTCCCGGGCCCGAACCCGGGCGGCACCTGGCAACCCCCGTCCGACGAGGGCAGTTGCGGCCCGAAGCGGGAACTCTGCGCCGGGGCCGACGGCAGCCGGTGAGAGCGGCGTCCCAGGACCCACCCGGCGGGTGCCACCGATCGACCGGCCTGCCCTAGGCTTTTCGTCCATGAGCAGTGCCGCCGCGTTCTCGTACGCCCCCTTGCTGCCAACCGGTCCCGACCAGACGGAATACCGCCTGGTCACCGACGAGGGCGTCGATGTCGTCAACGGCCCGGGGGGCCGTCGATTCCTCACCGTGGAACCGTCCGCGCTGACCGCGCTGACCGCCGAGGCGATGCACGACATCGCCCACTTCCTCCGTCCGGCGCACCTGGCCCAGCTCCGGTCGATCATCGACGACCCGGCGGCCTCGCCGAACGACCGGTTCGTCGCGCTGGACCTGCTGCGCAACGCCAACATCGCGGCCGGCGGGGTGCTGCCGATGTGCCAGGACACCGGCACCGCGATCGTGATGGGCAAGCGTGGCCGGCACGTCCTCACCGACGGCGCCGACGCGGAGGCCATCTCCCGCGGCGTCTACCAGGCGTACACGAAGCTGAACCTGCGCTACTCCCAGCTCGCCCCGCTGACCATGTGGGACGAGCGGAACACCGGCAGCAACCTGCCCGCCCAGGTGGAGCTCTACGCCGAGGACCCGGACGGGCACCCCGACGCGTACAAGTTCCTCTTCATGGCCAAGGGCGGCGGCTCGGCCAACAAGTCGTACCTCTACCAGGAGACCAAGGCGCTGCTGAACCCGACGCGGATGATGCAGTTCCTGGAGGAGAAGCTGCGGCTGATCGGCACCTCGGCCTGCCCGCCGTACCACCTGGCCATCGTCATCGGCGGCACCTCCGCCGAGTACGCCCTGAAGACCGCCAAGTACGCCTCGGCGAAGTACCTGGACGCCCTGCCCACCGCCGGCTCGATGAGCGCGCACGGCTTCCGGGACCTGGAGCTGGAGGCCGAGGTGCTGGAGCTGACCCGCAACTTCGGCATCGGGGCGCAGTTCGGCGGGCGGTACTTCTGCCACGACGTGCGGGTGGTCCGGCTGCCCCGGCACGGCGCCTCCTGCCCGGTGGCGATCGCCGTCTCCTGTTCGGCCGACCGCCAGGCGGTCGCCAAGATCACCCCGTCGGGCGTCTGGCTGGAGCGACTCGAAACCGACCCGGCGCGCTTCCTGCCCGACGTCACCGAGACGCAGCTTGACGCGACCGAGGTGGTCCGGGTCGACCTGAACCGGCCGATGGACGAGATCCGCGCCGAGCTGTCGAAGTACCCGGTGAAGACCCGCCTGTCGCTGACCGGCCCGCTCGTCGTGGCCCGGGACATCGCCCACGCCAAGATCGCCGAGCGGCTGGACGCGGGCGAGCCGATGCCGCAGTACCTGCGCGACCACGCCGTCTACTACGCCGGCCCGGCGAAGACCCCCGAGGGCTACGCCTCCGGCTCGTTCGGCCCGACCACGGCCGGCCGGATGGACGCGTACGTGGAGAAGTTCCAAGCCGCTGGCGGCTCCCAGGTGATGCTGGCCAAGGGCAACCGGTCCGCCCAGGTGACCCGCTCCTGCCAGCAGCACGGCGGCTTCTACCTCGGCTCGATCGGCGGCCCGGCCGCCCGGCTGGCCCAGGACTGCATCAAGCACGTCGAGGTCCTGGAGTACCCGGAGCTGGGCATGGAGGCGGTCTGGAAGATCGAGGTGGAGGACTTCCCGGCCTTCATCGTGGTCGACGACAAGGGCAACGACTTCTTCGCCGAGGTCACCAAGCCGGTGCTGACGGTCGGCCGCCGCTGAGGCCCGCGGATGCGAAAGGGGCGCCGGGCAGCAGGCCCGGCGCCCCTTCGTCGTCTGGTGCCCATTCGACATCGGTGCGCCCGGGCCGGGTGATTCGGCCGGGCGCACCGCCCCCGTCGGATGTCGTCACCGACAACCCGGCACGAGTGTCGACTCCGCCGCTGTCGATTCGCTATCACATCGCTATCGCCTGCGCGGGGCGATCAGTTACCGGCGGGTTACGCTGCTGGAATTTCCACAGACGGGGTGCGGGGGCGCAGATGCGGTTCGGGATCCTGGGACCCTTGCGGGTCGGCGGTGGTGAAGCCACCGTCACCGCAGGCCGGGACCGGGTCGTGCTCGCCATGCTGCTCCTGCGCGCCGGTCGGGTGGTCTCCTCCGAGGAGCTGGTCGACGCGGTCTGGGAGGAGCAACCCCCGGCCACCGCCCGGGCCCAGCTCCAGATCTGCGTGTCGCGATTGCGACAGCGCCTCGCCGCACTCGGACTGCCGCCGGAGATCATCGTCACCGACCCGGTCGGGTACGGCGTCCGGACCGAGCCGGCCGACCTGGACGCCGAGGTCTTCGCCCGGGAGGTCGAGGCCGCCCGGGCCGCCGTCGCCGCCGGGCAGCCGACCGAGGGGCGCCGGCACTACCGGGCCGCGCTCGCCCTCTGGCGCGGCCCGGCGCTGAGCGGCATCCCGAGCCGGAGCGTGCGCCGGCGTGCCCAGCTGCTCGACGAGCAGCGGCTCTCCGTGCTGGAGGAGTGCGTCGACGTCGAGTTGCGGCTGCGACAAGCCGCCGACCTGATCGACGAGCTGACCGAGAGCATCGACCAGAATCCGCTGCGGGAGCGGCTGCGGGGCCAGTTGATGCTCGCCCTCTCCGCGGTCGGTCGGCAGGCCGACGCCCTCGGCGTCTACCGGGAGGGTCGCCGGATCTACGCCCAGGAACTGGGGATCGAGCCCGGCGGGGCGTTGCAGGAGCTGCACCAGCGGGTGCTCGCGGGTGATCTGGCCCTGACGGGATCCGGGGAGGCGCCCGTCGCGGCGGTCCGCTGCCTGCCCCGGGCGATCAATGACTTCACCGGCCGGCAGCAGGCGGTGGCCCGGCTGGTGCAGGAGATCGAGGAGGACGCGGTCCGGATCCAGCAGATCGACGGCATGGCGGGCAGCGGCAAGACGACCCTCGCGGTGCACGTCGCCACCGCCCTGGCACCGCGCTACCCGGACGCGCAGCTCTTCATCGACCTGCACGGGCACAGCGAACGCACCCCGCTGACGCCGGCCGCGGCGGTCGCCACGCTGCTGCGTCAGCTCGGCGTGCCGGCGGAACGGGTGCCGCTCGACCTGGACGACCGGCTGGCGCTCTGGCGTACCGAGCTGGCCGGCCGGCGGGCGCTGGTGGTGCTCGACAACGCGGCCAGCACCGCGCAGGTGATGCCGCTGCTGCCGAACGGGCCGGACTGTCTGGTGCTGATCACGAGCCGTCGCCGGCTGGTCGGACTGGACGAGGGCCGGCCCTCGTCCCTGCCGGTGCTCGACGCCGACGAGGCCGTGCAGCTGCTGGGTCGGGTCGCCGGCGAGGAGCGGGTGGCCGCCGAGCCGGAGGCCGCCGCCGAGGTGGTCCGCCGCTGCGGTCACCTGCCGTTGGCCATCCGCCTGGCCGGCGCCAGGTTGGCGCACCGGCCCCGCTGGCGGATCGCCGACCTGGCTGACCGGCTGGCCTCGAGTCGTGACCAGCTGGCGGAGTTCGTGGCCGGGGAGCGCTCGGTGGGGCAGGCCTTCACCCTGTCGTACGCCCAGGTCTCGCCGTCGGCTCAGCGGGTGTTCCGGCTGCTCGGCCTGCATCCGGGCGTACGGTTCGACACTCCCGTGGCCGCCGCCCTCGCGGAGCTTTCCCTGCCCGAGGTGCAGGACGTGCTCGAGGAGCTGGTCGACGTGCACCTGGCCGAGGAGGTGGAGCCGGGCCGGTACCGGCTGCACGACCTGATCCGGGAGTACGCCCGCGGGCTGCTGGCCGACCCCGAGCGGGCTGACGAGCGCCAGGCCGCCCTGCGCCGGCTGCTCGACCATCACCTGGACTCCGCCGCCGCGATCGCCTGGAGGATCGAGTCGGCGGCCAGCCGCAACTCCCTGCGACTCACCGCGCCCGCCCGGCCGGACCTGGTCGCGGCCGCCATTCCAAATGGGCTTGGCTGGTTCGAGGAGAACCGGGCCACGCTGACCGCTCTCGTGCGGTTGGCCGAGGCGGAGGGCCTGCCGCGGCACTGCTGGCAACTCGCGCGGGCCTGCTGGCGAGCCAACTTCGACGGCGGGCACCTGGACGAGCTGATCGAGACGCACACGATCGGGCTCCGCGTCGCCGAAGGGCTGGGCGACGATCCGGCGGCGGCCGTGATGTTGAATTACCTCTCCTCGGCGTACTACCGGTTGGCCCGGTTCCCCGAGGCGATCCGGTTGATGGAGGTGGCGCTCGGCCTGCGCCGCCGGCTCGGGCTGGGCCGGGAGGTACGCAGCACGCTGTGGAACCTCGCCGCCTCCTACGCCGCCAACGGTGACTACCGTCTTGCCAAGGAGAACTTCGACGCCGCCCTGGCCCTGATCGGCGGTCCGGACGAGTCCAACGAGCTGACGAACCTGCTGAACAACTTCAGCTTCGCTCTGCTCAACTGGGGCCGATACGACGACGCCCTGCGCACCGGCCGACAGCTTCTCCTGCTGGCCCGCCAGACCAACGACATCCGGCAACTGGCGCACGGGGTCGCGAACGTGGGGATGACCCGGCACCGGATGGGCGACGCCGGGCCGGCCCGCCGGTTGCTGCGGGCGGCGCTGTACCTCAAGCGCAAGTCGGGTAGCCGCGCCGGCGTGGGCGAGTTGCTCAACGAACTGGGCATGATCGAGCAGGAGGAGTCTCGTCCCGCACGGGCCGCCGTCCTGCACCAGGAGGCGCTGGTGGCGATGAGCGACGCGGGTGACCGGATCGGGCAGTGCGCCTCGCGGAACCTGCTGGCCCGGGCCATGCTCCACCAGGGGGACGCGGCCAGTGCGCTGGACCTGCACCGCCGGGTGCTCACCGACGCCACCCGGCTGGGCGTCCGCTATGAGCAGGCCCGGGCGCTGGACGGGATCGCCCGCTGTCTGCGGGACACCGATCCGGCCGCCGCCCGGTCGCACTGGCTCCGGGCGTTGACGCTGTTCCGGCAGGTCGAGTCGCCGGACCGGCACGAGGTGGAGCGGCTGATCGCCGCGCTGGACTGAGCGATCATCTGCGAGCCCGCGACGGGCGCGGCAGGATGGTACGCGTGACGACTCCAGAGGCAGCGGGCTACCGGATCGAACGCGACTCGATGGGCGAGGTGGAGGTGCCCGCCGAGGCGCTGTGGCGGGCGCAGACCCAGCGCGCGGTGCAGAACTTCCCGATCTCCGGCCGGGGCCTGGAACCGGCCCAGATCAAGGCGCTGGCCCAGATCAAGGGCGCCGCCGCCCAGGTGAACGGCGAGCTGGGCGTGATCGACGCGGAGGTGGCCGAGGCGATCGCCACCGCCGCCGCGCATGTGGCCGCCGGCGGGTACGACGACCAGTTCCCGGTGGACATTTTCCAGACCGGCTCCGGCACCTCGTCCAACATGAACACCAACGAGGTGATCGCGACCCTGGCCAGCCGGGAGTTGGGTCGCCCCGTGCACCCGAACGACGACGTCAACGCCTCGCAGTCCAGCAACGACGTCTTTCCCACGTCGATCCACCTGGCCGCCACCCAGTTCGTGGTGGAGGATCTGATCCCCTCGCTCCGGCACCTGGCTGGGGCGCTGGAGGAGAAGGCGGTCGAGTTCGAGACGGTGGTCAAGGCCGGGCGGACCCACCTGATGGACGCCACTCCGGTCACTCTCGGGCAGGAGTTCGGTGGCTACGCCGCGCAGGTCCGCTACGGCGTCGAGCGGCTGGAGGCGGCGCTGCCCCGGCTGGCCGAGCTGCCGCTGGGCGGCACCGCCGTGGGCACCGGCATCAACACCCCGCTCGGCTTCGCGGCGGCGGTGATCGAGCGGCTGCGCGCCTCGACCGGCCTGCCGCTGACCGAGGCGCGCAACCACTTCGAGGCGCAGGGCGCCCGGGACGCGCTGGTGGAGACCTCCGGCCAGCTCCGTACCGTCGCGGTGGGGCTGTACAAGATGGCCAACGACATCCGCTGGATGGGCTCCGGTCCCCGGGCAGGCCTGCGCGAGCTGCGCATCCCCGACCTCCAGCCCGGCTCGTCGATCATGCCCGGCAAGGTGAACCCGGTGGTCGCGGAGGCGATGCGGCAGGTCTGCGCGCAGGTGATCGGCAACGACGCGACGGTGGCCTTCGCCGGCTCGCAGGGCGACTTCGAGCTGAACGTGATGCTCCCGGTGATGGGCCGCAACCTGCTGGAGTCGATCCGGCTGCTGGCCGCGTCGAGCCGGCTCTTCGCGGACCGCCTGGTGGTCGGCCTGGTCGCGGACGCCGAGGTCTGTCTCGCGTACGCGGAGGGCTCGCCGTCGATCGTCACCCCGCTCAACCGCCATCTCGGGTACGACGAGGCCGCCTCGATCGCCAAGGAGGCGCTGGCGAAGCAGATCTCCATCCGCGAGGTGGTCATCGCCCGCGGCCACGTCGACTCCGGCAAGCTCTCCGAGACCCAGCTGGACGAGGCCCTCGACCTGCTCCGGATGACCCATCCCTGACCGCTTGATCCACGCCGGATGCGGGAGGTCGCGGTTTCCGGCCCCCGGGACACCGCCACCTGCCGCAGACCGGGTGAATCACGCGGTCAGGAGCGGGTCGCGGCCTTGCGGGCGCGGTAGGCGCTGACGGCGGCCCGGTTGCCGCATCCGGCGTCGCAGAACCGGCGGGACCGGTTCTTGGACAGGTCGACCAGGACGTTGTCGCAGTCCGGGTGGTCGCAGATCCGCAGCCGGCTCAGCTCGCCGCTGCGGACCAGGTCGGCCAGCGCCATCGCCGCCTCGACGGCCATCCGGATCGCCAGCGGCGCGTCGCGCGGCACGGCGTGCAGGTGGTACGGCTGGTCGTCGTGCCGGATGAGCTGCGGCAGGGCGTTCGACTCGCGGAGCAGCCCGTTGACGATCGCCACCACCTCGTCGGGGTCCGCGTGCCAGATCCGGCGCAGCCGCGGCCGGAGGTCGCGGACCGACCGCAGCTCCGCCTCGGTGTGTTCGTGCCGGCCGGTCCAGGAGTGCGCGGTGAAGAAGTCGTCCAGGGCGGCCACGTCGGGCAGCCCTTCCCGATCGGGGCCGGCGGTGTTGACCAACGCCGCCGTGGCGGTCAGCCCGCATTCGGTGTCATGGGCGAAGAGCAACTTGACTCCTGTCAGGGTGCCAGCCTAGCGTCATGAGCGTAACCCAGTTGAGTCATGACCGGCCGGCGGGCCAAGGAGTGTACCGATGCGTGAACGGCCCGGAGTCGGCCTCGGCCTGGCCCTGCTCTCCGCTCTCACCTTCGCCACTTCGGGCACCTTCGCCCGCCCACTGATCACCGGGGACTGGTCGGCCGAGGCGGTGGTGGTGGCCCGGGTCGGCATCGCCGCGCTGGTCCTCGCCGTGCCGGCCCTGCTGGCCCTGCGCGGCCGGTGGGACGTGCTGCGCCGCAACGCCGGCACCGTCGTCGTGTTCGGACTGCTCGGCGTGGCCCTCGCCCAGGCGTGCTTCTTCAACGCGGTCCGCTACCTGCCGGTCGGCGTCGCGCTGCTGCTGGAATACCTGGGCATCGTCCTCGTGGTCGGCTGGATGTGGCTGGTCCACGGCCAGCGGCCCCGGGCGCTGACCGTGGCGGGATCGGTGACCGCCCTGTGCGGGCTGGTGTTCGTGCTGGACCTGGCCGGCGCCAGCCGGCTCGACCCGGTCGGGGTGCTCTGGGGGCTGGGCGCCGGGGTCGGGCTGGCCGGCTACTTCGTGATCGCCGGCCACGTCGACGACCGCCTGCCGTCGGTGGTGATGGCCAGCGGCGGGATGGCCGTCGGCGCCCTGGTCCTGCTCCTGCTCGGCGCGGTCGGGGTGCTGCCGCTGCGGGCCGGCCTCGCCGACGTCAGCTTCGCCGGGCACCGCATGAGCTGGCTGGTGCCCATCGCCGGCCTGTCGCTGATCGCCGCGGTGGTCGCGTACCTCACCGGGATCGCCGGGGCGCGGCTGCTCGGGGCGCGGCTGTCGTCGTTCGTCGGGCTGACCGAGGTGATGTTCGCCGTGCTCATCGCCTGGCTGGTGCTGAACGAACTGCCGACCGTCGTCCAGCTCGTCGGCGGCGCGTTGATCGTCGCCGGCGTCGCCGTGGTCCGCGTCGACGAGCTGCGCGCCACGCCCGAGCCGGAGCGGCCCGGGCACCCGGCCGAGCCGGCCCTGGCCACCGAGCGGTGAGCATGCCGCCACCCCGTCCGGCGGCAGCCGGCGAACCGCCCCTCGACCCGCCGACCGCCGTCGTCTTCGACGCCGACGAGACCCTGCTCGACCTGCGCCCGGCGGTCACCGGCGCGCTGGTCGCCGTACTGGAGGAGATGCGGCGGCGGACCCCGGCGGCCGCCGCGGTCCGGCTCGCGGACCTGGAGGCGGACTGGGGTGCCGTGTTCGGCGCGCTCAGCGCCGCACCGGTGCAGGAGATCCGGCGGGCCGCGCTGGCCCGGTCGCTCGCCCGGGCCGGGCTCGACCACCACCTCGACGAGTTGGCCGCCCTCTTCTTCGCCCGGCGCTTCGCGCTGACCCGACCGTTCCCCGACGCGCTGCCGGCGCTCGCCGCGTTGCGGCGGCGCCACCTGCTCGGCTTCGCCACCAACGGCAACAGCCGCGCCGAACGCTGCGGGCTCGCCGGCGAGTTCTCCTTCGAGCTCTACGCGCACGAGAACGGCCTGCCGAAGAAGCCGGCGCCCGAGTTCTACGCCGCGGTGGTGGCGGCCGCCGGGCTGCCCCCTGACCGGATCGTGTACGTGGGGGACTCGCCGGAACACGACGTGGCCGCGGCGCAGCGGGCGGGACTCCGGGCGGTCTGGCTGAACCGACCCGGGCTGCCCCGACCGCCCGGCCTCGCTCCGGACACCGAGGTGTCCACCCTGGCCGCCCTGCCCGAGGTGTTGGCCCGTCTCGTGCCGGCGAAAGCCTGACCCGGCGTTCACGGTCGGGCACGCACGCCTTTTCGGCGACATGGCGGCATCTGGGCGCACTGATACCGCCACGTCGCCGAGGTGTCGGCCAGCGAGCACCCGCTCCGTCAGCCGAGGGCGGTGGCGATGGTGGTGGCGGCGGTGGTGACCTGGGGGCCGACGACCTCGACGTCGAGCGGCGCCAGCGATACCACGCCGACGCTCGCCTCCAGCCCGGGCACGCCGAGCACCGGCGCGGCCACCCCGTACGCCCCGGACTGCAGCTCCCCGCTGGTGCTCACCGGGCCGGCGGCCGCG